>LOEV01000152.1 GCA_001516065.1 Alphaproteobacteria bacterium BRH_c36 | reverse complement strand
CGGGGGCCGCAAATTCGGCCGTACAGGTCAGCCCGGCGCCGGACCGCTGCCTGCCTTCGCCAGCGAAAGCCTGAAACGAAGCCCCATGGCGGTCGCAAAAGGGTCGACCTCCCTGGCCCGCGAATCTCTCATACTTAAATGTCTCGTTAACCATCCCTATCTGATCGACGAATATGCCGAGGATATAGCGGGTCTGAAGTTCACCTCCAGGGCGCTCCGCGACCTGCGCGATGCCATACTTTCCGCGCATGCAGAGGAAAAATCACTTGACACAGCGACCTTGCGTTCACACCTAGAGCGATTGGGGTCAGGCGACACGCTGCTCCGAATCGGACAGCTCATGGTACATCGGTCAGATCGCTTCGCTGACCCAGACGCGGAAGCCGACACCGTTCGGGAAGGCTTCGACGATATCGTTGCGCTGCAGCAAGGAGCGACACGGCCGACCAGACCGCCTGTTTCCGGGGCTTAGATCCGGATCGTGCGGTTGTCACTGACTGAGTTGAGTCCGCCGCCTGTCCAGCGGACCTATGTCGGCAGCCGAAACACGGCTTTCGGCGGCGAAACCATCCGAGCGGCGCAAGCTGCATCGGTCTTGCGAGCATGAGAATTCCAGAGGGTGGTCTGAGACGATGATCCTGCAACGGCGATTGATGCCAGCGGCGGCCCAGTGCATGGCACTGCGGCCCACAGCCAACCGGCTCAATGCCAACGGACGGGATTGTTCATCCGGGCACTGACGTCTCAAGCGATCGCAAGACCAACATGACCCCAATTCCACAGAGGGTAGACCAAGCATGGCGAACGTAAACGTTAAGGACGAGGAACAGACCGGCGCCGCCCAGACCGATGGCGAGCGCGACAGTCCACTCCTCGACATGTCGGATTCGGCCGTCAAGAAGTTCATCAAGGCGGCCAAGACGCGCGGTTACGTTACGTATGAAGACCTCAACAAGGTGCTGCCCTCCGAAGAGGTGTCTTCCGACCAGATCGAGGATTTGTATTCCCAGCTCTCAGAGATGGGCATCAACGTCGTCGAATCCGAAGACGAAGAGGCCGAAGAGGGCGCAACGCCTGCCGTAGACGATCCGGAAGACGAAAACAGCCGCGAGCTGACCACCCAGGCTCTGCCGACCAAGACCGAGGCCAAGTCCGAGCCGACCGACCGCACCGACGATCCCGTCCGCATGTACCTGCGCGAAATGGGCTCGGTCGAGTTGCTGTCGCGCGAAGGCGAAATCGCCATTGCCAAGCGCATCGAAGCCGGCCGCGAAGCCATGATCGCCGGCCTCTGCGAGAGCCCACTGACCTTCCAGGCCATCATCATCTGGCGCGACGAACTCAACGACGGCCGCATCCTCCTGCGCGACATCATCGATCTTGAAGCGACCTACGAGGGGCCAGAGGCCAAGGCGGTGCCAACCGCAGAGCCCGGTGGTGCCGCCAACGGCGCCCCAGCCGTGAGCGACGAGGGCGCCCAGGCTGGCGATGCCGTCGAGGGCGATTCCGAAGACGAAGATGACGACGAGTACGAAAACGCCATGTCGCTGGCGGCGATGGAAGCCGAACTCAAGCCGAAAGTCCTCGAGACCTTCGACAACATCGCCTCCAACTACAAGAAGCTGCGCAAGCAGCAGGACAAGATGATCGAGCAGCAGGTTGCTGGCGATCAGTCCTCGCGGCCCCAGCAGCGCGCCTACGAAAAGTTGCGCGAAGAGATCGTCAACGACGTCAAGAGTCTTTCGCTCAATAATAATCGTATCGAAAGCCTTGTCGAGCAGCTCTACGCGATCAACAAGCGACTCGTGGGCTACGAAGGGCGCCTGATGCGCCTTGCCGACTCGCACGGCATTCCCCGCCAGTCCTACCTCGACGAATACTTCGGCAACGAACTCGACCAGACCTGGCTCGAACGCATGTCGGAGAAGGGCAAGAAGTGGGCGAAGTTCATCGATGGCGAGCGCGATCAGATCGATGAAATCCGCACCGAGATCCACGAACTGGCGAGCGAGACGGGACTTGAGATCCCTGAGTTCCGCCGCATCGTGCGCGCGGTGCAGAAGGGCGAGCGCGAAGCCCGTCAGGCCAAGAAGGAAATGGTCGAGGCCAACCTTCGTCTCGTTATTTCAATTGCCAAGAAGTACACCAACCGCGGCCTTCAGTTCCTCGACCTCATCCAGGAAGGCAACATTGGCCTGATGAAGGCGGTCGACAAGTTCGAGTACCGTCGCGGCTACAAGTTCTCCACCTATGCAACCTGGTGGATTCGACAGGCCATTACCCGCTCGATCGCCGATCAGGCGCGCACCATCCGTATTCCTGTGCACATGATCGAGACGATCAACAAGATCGTGCGGACATCGCGCCAGATGCTGCACGAGATCGGCCGCGAGCCGACGCCGGAAGAACTGGCCGAAAAACTTGCCATGCCTCTCGAAAAGGTGCGCAAGGTCTTGAAGATCGCCAAGGAGCCGATCAGCCTTGAAACGCCGATCGGCGATGAGGAAGATTCCCACCTCGGCGATTTCATCGAGGATAAGAACGCGTTGCTTCCCATCGATGCGGCGATCCAGTCGAACCTGCGCGAGACGACGACGCGCGTGTTGGCGTCGCTGACCCCGCGCGAGGAACGCGTCCTGCGGATGCGCTTCGGCATTGGCATGAACACCGACCACACGCTCGAAGAAGTCGGCCAGCAGTTCTCGGTCACCCGCGAACGCATCCGCCAGATCGAGGCGAAGGCGCTGCGCAAGCTCAAGCACCCGAGCCGGAGCCGCAAGCTGCGGAGTTTCCTGGACAATTGATCCGGTTGTAAGGATGACAGCCGACCGCGCAAAAAAATGGCCGCTCTCTCTCCTAAGAGCGGCCTTTTTCGTTGCAAGCCGTGGTGCGCTCGTGCCTTGCTTCGCCTGACGCGGGCACTGCCCAATGCTTGGTTCGACGAGTGCTTTAGCCTCTGATGTAGCGGCAAAAATTTGCCAGTAACAGGAGTAGGAACGATGCTGCGGCCCGCGCCTCCTTCGCCAACAATGTTTCTTGCCCTTGTCGCTCTTTCGGTGGTGGCATGCCTGGACACCGTTTTCTGCCGGCACGCAAGCGCATCTCAAACCTATGATGTCGTGCCGCCGCCAGTTTGTAAAAACCATAATGGAGAAGTCGTCAGCTTTATCGACAGTGGCAGCGCCCGCCCAGGCATTGCCGCCGGTATGGCGCGCAGGGATGCAGATGGCAAACCGATCGTCTTGCGATCGAACTATTCCGCGGCCCCGCCGGTATTTCAGAGCTTCATCGACCGGCATGAATGCGCCCATCACCAGACCGGCGACGTCGATCGACTGCATCCCCCGCGCAATGGTCCAGACCATCTGATGAACGAGAGCATCAGTGACTGCGTCGCGGTTCTTCGCCTGCGTGATGAAGACGGGTATGACAAGGCGGGGTTGGATCTGGTTGCGGCTGCCCTACGTCACGAGATGGAAAAGATCGGTTTCCCGGAGATCAGCATAAGCAGCCGGATCAGCAACATCGAAAACTGCTTCCTTAAGCTTGGCGCGCCGCGGGAATACATCGAGAGAGTACTAAAGAGAAGAGGCTTGCTGCAGCCATGAAGCAAACGACACAGCACGAGGAGCATCAGTGACGGTGTAAGGAGTGAGCCCGTGAGAGAACCTCTGCCGCGGACCCGCCAGACATTATCGTTACTGCCTATCATTTTCGGCGTAAACTGCGCAAAAATTCTCCTTAACATCAAGAGTTTATCGTGTCAGGCTGAAGGGCAGTTCACGCGTTCAAGGGATCGATGATGTATGAAGCTCTGACCCTCACCGCCATCTTGATACCACTCGCCCTTCTTGCCGCAGCAATACGCGGTTGGCTCCCCGATGAGGACTAACCCACAGTCGTCTCTTGCTAGTGTCCCGTCTCCGAAGTTCGCCTCCACTCTGCGGCAACCACTCGAGCGAACTTCGTCGGCAATTGCGAGACCAGCACCACACTAAGCTCATATTTTTGCTACTGTCGTTCAATACCGCAAATACCGAGACGAGGTCGCGGCAAGGATGTCGGTATTTGCAATACACGACACTGGCGACCCTCAAATCCTCGGACGACTGCCGAGCCTGATCCCCGCAACCCGACTGGCGTTACCGGCCACGCTGTCCATTGATGCTGATCGCAAAATACTAACGGAGCACTGACCGTCGTCCGAATTCGGTCAGCCGATGCCTCCCGCCGCGCTGATTACGCAGCATTCCCTTGCAGTAAAACCAGCCGACATCTGCATGATGTTGTTGCCGCTTCTTGCGGCGGCTTCAGGGGGATCTCGTGTGAGTGTGCGAACGCGCTAACGCGATCGTAAATGTTTGGTGCCATGCTCCACATTATTGCCACGAGCCATCAATCTGGCCGTTGCACCGCAATTCAGCATGTGGAGTCAGGGTATGGGTGAATTCAGCGTCGCACCGGATCGCTTTTGGCGTGAGTTCAAGACCGAACTCGCCGGGGGCCTTTCCGACGAGCAGCGTAGCGAGATTGATCGGGTTCTTGGCATGCCGCCGCCCGCGACGATCAGCAAAGAGCTTGGCGACCTGCGTCTATCCTTCAAGTGGTTCTTCGTACGTCTCGCGTGGGGGCCGGAAAAGCGCAATCCCGAGCGGCTGAAAAAAGAGCAGGAGATGTATCCGCTGATGTCGCGCCGCAATGCGCCGATGCTTTTGACGCTGTTCGCCGGCTACACCATTTTCTGGTATATGGCGGCCGCTCTTGCCACGCTTCTGGCTGTCCTGTACCTGATTTGACAGCGGCCTGCTGAGCCGGCGAGTGCTCTGGCCGGCTTCGCGCCGACCGTCTGGGCGAATTGACGTTCCCCGGCGGTGGCCTCGCATTGGCCAGCAGCACAAACGCGCCCGCTGACAGTCCAAAGACCTTCGTAGCGGCCGCTCCCCTGTGAAAACGGCCCTTCCAGCCCCACAAACGCCTCACCCGGCGTTCAGAAATCAAGTCGCGTCTCTCGACAGCGCGCGGATGCTCTTGCGACTGCGCAGTCGCCGGCTTGACGGACACGATCTCGCCATCCTACCATTTAAGTTCATGAATATAAATCAGCCCTGTGCGTCGTCGGCGAGTTGCTGGCGGCCAAGGGCTTGTTCGTCCTGGTCTGACGCCCAGGTTGGCCACAAAGGGAGACACGTCTTTGGAAATTGGCGAGTACTTGAAGAAAGTCGGGCAAAAACCCGTATCCTGTCATAGTAACGACTCTGTGCAGGATGCCGCGACCCAGCTGCGGGAATTCGGCATCGGCGCCATGCCGGTTTTGAGCACGGCTGGCATGCTTGTCGGCATGCTCTCCGAGCGGGACCTGGTGAGGGAGTTTTCGAACCACGGGGCGCGTCTTGCAGATATGAAAGTCGGCGACGTCCTGACGAAGGCAGTCATTTTCATGAGTCCGAAAGCTGACCTTTCCGAAGCGATGAGAACGATGAATGATCACGGGTTCCGCCACTTGCCGATCCTGAACGAGGGCAAGCTTCTCGGCGTCATTTCGATCCGTGATATGCTCGCCCTGGCGATCCCATTTGAAGGTGAGATTTCAAAGCATCCGGTATTCACAAAAGCCGCGGGATGACAGAACGAAAGACGGGAGAGCCGGCCACCGGCGGCTCTCTCGCTTCTTTCGCGCAGCTCCTCGCGGTCAACGCATCACAGGCCGACATTGCCTGCAGGCGCAGTCCAGCGGTCCACCAGCGATACCACCACGAACGCCACTGCCGACAGCCCGATCGCCGCAAAGCCTATGACAGGCGCGGAAACGTCGCCCAAGCCCAGCGCTACTTTCACCGGCCCCAGTCCGGCAATCGCGGAGAACCCCGCGATCAGTGCGGCAATCGCCCCACGCCGCGTGGCGCGTGCCCAGTAGAGTCCGCCCGCCAGCACCACGATACCCGAACAGAAATAGATCGCCCCCGACACCGCGAGATAATCCCAGATGTCTTCGCGGCCCTGGTAGATCAGCCCCCAATAGAGTTCGTACAGCGCGATTGCAACGATGCCGTAGCGCGTTGCCTTGATCTGGAAGGCTGCATCCTCGGTGCGCCCGGTGAGCGGCCCGACAATGTCGCGCGCTATGATCGACGACCAGCAGAAGAGATAGCCGTCCTGCGTCGACATGAAGGACGCAAACATCACGATCGCCAGCAACCCGACCAGCCACTGAGGCAGCGCTTCACCCATCAGCACCGCTGTCGCAACAAGATCGGCATCGCCGCCGAAATGAACGAGCCGCGGATCGCCCGCCGGGTTGCCGCCGTTGGCTGCCGCAAAATAGGCGAATGCCAAGACCCCGATGAAGGCCGGCAGCGCCATGCGCCCCATGAAGACGAACGACGAGATGAGATAGGCGCGCCGCACGGTTCCTTCATCGCGGATGCACAAGGCGCGCGATAACGCCGTCGGCCAGATCGCCGAGGACACGACACCGGCCACTAGAACCATCCACAGCACGTAGGTCACACCGAAGCTTTCCGCTTCGAACGGATCGAACCCCGCGCTGCCCTTGGCCGCGCTGACCGCGCGCACGGCTTCTCCGAACGGGATGATCTGCAACAGTGTGAAGAGTGCGATGACGAGCCCGGCAAGGATCATCACGAACTGCAGGATGTCGGTAGCAATGACTGAGCGGATGCCGCCATAGGCGGTGTAGGCCACCGCTATGACGAGCAGCCCGACCATCAGCGCGTTGACGATCCCGCTGCCCGGCTCGAAGCCGAGCATGGCGACGATGAAGAGTGCGGCAACCTTCAAGAACAGCCCCATGTTGAGAATGCCGCCGAGCGCCATCACGGTCCCTCCGAAAACGCGAACGTCCTGCCCGTAGCGCTGTCCGTAGAACTCCGGGATCGTCAGCACGCCTGTTCGTCTGAGTGGTGCGACGACGAATCCGCTCAGGCCCACGATGAGGCAGCCGACGAACGCCGCAGCTCCGATGTGGAAAGCCGCGAACCCGTCGTTGAACCCCTTCTGGGCATTGTACGCGATGGTGATGAGTCCGATCTCGGTCGCCCCGAGTGTCGCAATGCCCGTCCACAGCCCAACGTCGCGCCCCGACACGAAGAAGTCCGCAAGATCACCGCCCCCGCCCTTGGCCGAACTG
Source organism: Alphaproteobacteria bacterium BRH_c36 (assembly GCA_001516065.1). Lineage (GTDB taxonomy): Bacteria > Pseudomonadota > Alphaproteobacteria > Rhizobiales > Hyphomicrobiaceae > Filomicrobium. Next base: position 4,170 of record LOEV01000152.1, on the reverse strand, counting down.
CGCCTCAGGATGATCGCCAACGCAGCGACGTAGGCAACGGCACCAAGGGCCAGCGAGATCGTTAGTTCGATTGACATGCGATCCTGCCCAATGCGTCGACTTGCGAACAATCACGCGATCGGCCGGCGCCGTAATCCACGTGGGCCCCCCAAGTGCTCGTCATCAAGCTCAAGGAATGCCGCGGCAGGCGCGGTACGCCAGTACGCCCCCGAACACCTCCCATCTTTACCACGCTATCAGGCTTAGGCCCGCAACGAGCAGGAATGCACACAGCAGCTTGCGGAATTGCTCTTCGGTGACACCGAGGAAGACCTTGGATCCGCTCAACGCGCCAATAAGCGTCGCAGGGAGGCAGGCCGCAGCCAGCAGCGCGACGTCCAAATCGAGATGCCCCGAATAGACGAAGGCGGCGCAACCGACGCACAGCATCGCCAGACTGAAGGGCAGGTAGGCGGCGCGCTGGGCATCGCGCGGACCGCCTCTCAACTGCAGGAAGATCAAGGGGAGGGGACCTGGAATGCCGGCAAAACCGCCCAGGAATCCGCCGCCGAATCCGGCCATCAACTCGGTGGAGGGCAATCGCAAAACATTCGCGGTCGCGCGCCTCGGTCCGGCAAGTTGCCAAGCAACGTAAGCCACCATCAAGAACCCGATCGACAGCTTCAGGTTTCCTGGAGCCATATTGGTGAGGGTCAGGACGCCGAGCGGAATTCCGATAGCACCGCCAACGACCAGCGGACTGGCGAAGGCGGCGCCCCGCCTCAGCCCGATCGCCAGCGTGTTCATCGACATCAACTGCGCCCCAAGGGAAACCAACAGCACGAGCGGCGGCACATTGGCGGCGGGCATCGCATGCAGCCAGAGGCCGGAGGCAACAAGACCGGTTCCAAAGCCGGCAAAGCCGGTCACGAAGCCGGCAAAGACAGCGCCGAGAAGGACCAAGGCAAAGTTGAAGAGTTCGAACTCCGCGAGCCAGGTCATGGTCAGGCGTCGCGATAGAGATCTGCCCGCGTCGGCGGCAGTGGCGAAGGTCCCTTGGCGTTGTGCGAGGCCAAAGTCTGGAACAACCGCGCCGAACCGCGCCCGAACGCCAGGGAGCACCCGGCAAGATAGGCTACCCAGATGCGGTAGGTTTCCTCGCCGACGAGCTCAATCGCTTCGTCCTGCCGCGCGGTGAGGCGCTCACACCAGATCTTGGTCGTCAATTGGTAATGCTCGCGCCAGCCCTCGACATCGTGGATCTCGAACCCGACTTGCTCCATTCCCATGATGGTGTGGCCGATGTCGTCGAGTTCGCCGCCTGGAAAAATGTACTTCTGTAAGGCGCGCTGTTCGGCGCGAGACGAAAACCGCGTTTTCTTTTTCTTCGCCCGCCGCGAGATGGCGTGGTTGAGAAACAATCCATCGTGCGCCAGCACGCGCCGGATCGTCTTGAAATAAAGCTCATTGTTGGAAACCCCGATGGCTTCATACATGCCGATCGAGCTGATCTTATCGAACGTGCCGTCAAGGTCGGCGTAGTCGCGGATTTCGAACTTTACCTTGTTGGAAAGCCCGCGTCGTTCCGCCCATTGCTTGGCGAACGCGATCTGCGCTTCCGACAGCGTGATGCCGTAGCCCTGCACGCCGTAGTTCTCGGCCGCGTAGCACAACAACCCGCCCCAGCCGCAACCGATGTCGAGCATCCGGTCGCCGGGTTTCAGGCGGAGCTTCCGGCAGATCATTTCCATCTTGTCGATCTGAGCCTGCTCGATACCGTTGCCCCAGTCGGTGAAGTAGGAGCAGGTGTACTGCATGTTGGGATCGAGGAAGAGCTGATAGAACTCATTGCCGACGTCGTAGTGAAACTTGATGAAGTCCTTGTTGTCGGCCTTGGCGCGGCTCTGGCCTTCTTCGTCGCCGGAAAAGTCGCGGCTTCTTCCAGGCTTCAAACCCGGCGCCATCAGGAACGGCCAAAGCTGCTTGAACAGCTTGCGCTTGCTTAGCCCCTTGAGGCGTTTTCTTGAACTCTCGTCGCCAAGCTGGGTGCCGAGGTCGATCAACGTTCCGCCTTCGAACCCGATCTGCCCGTGCGCGTAGTGGCGGATCAGCCGGTCCAGCGTCGGACGCTTCAACAGCGAAGAGATGACGCCCGGGGAGGAAAATGTGATCGCCAGGGGGCTGGTCACGTTCGAACCAAGCGGCATCAGCGAGCCGTCCCACAGCCGCACCGAACAATCGATATCGAGTTGGCGGGCGAGATCGGCAATCAGGTCGCGCGCGGCGGCAAGTCTCTTGTCGTGGGGTTCTGTCATGTCGGGACCGAAGCTTCTGCGGGCTAATCGGTCAACGTGCATAAACGGCGCTTCTGCGCAAGTCGCGACGAGCTTTCGCACAGGTGGAATATGCGTTTCTCGGTACCGGGTGCCCGCATGCTGCAAGCGCTTGGCCGCCGGCAGCTGATTATTTCTTGAACCAGACTCCTATGGAAGTGAGGTTGTAGGCGGCGGCGGCGTCGATTGCCTTCCGCCGGACACCCTTGACCCTGTCCAATCGGTCGCCGCAAGCACAAAGCGCTCCGCATACTGTACAGCATAGAGGCCCCTGCCATCTGGAGCCTCGGGATTTGGACCCCTCGGTCACGCAACCGCAGCAAGGTGATATCAATCGGGGGGTTGATGCAGATATTTCGAACGATGGCTGGCGACAAGCAATGCAAGCCAGGCAATTCCGCTGATGACAAATACCGCCATTGCAGCCGGCGAGATCAGCGCTACCCACGTCGTCCCATCCGACCCGTCAGAAATGACGACGCTACCAGCCAGCATCGCAGCAAAACCAGCGATGATCGCTGCGCCGACCCAGAGGTAGAAGAGTCTGCGCCGCCAAACGGTCAGCAGTTCCCTTCGTCCGGTAATGGAAGTCATGGGGGTGCTCCTTCCTGTGGCTCTCAGGAACACAACTCCGCAAGTCTCACTCCGGTTTCGAAGACTGACATTGATCAGCAGGCACGCAAATGCCGATCGCCGGCCTAAACGCTCCCGGTCAACTCCATAGCCTGCCTGATGCGCCAACGATGATGGTGACAAGGCCGATGATCGTGTTGATGCCGACGATCCGCCGGATGTTGTTCAGGTGCTTTGCAGCCCTCGGCCAGTCTTTTGCTGCAACACCCTCCCGAAAGCCCGGATAAGGACGGAAGTAGAGCAGCAGGAATAATCCAATCATGACGAGGCCAAGCAAGTGCATGATGTGAATGTGCATTCCCGCTGACCCGAAACCGTCGAAATAGAAGAACACCATCCAGTAGCCCGACAGGGGCAGAGCGATCACGGCAATCCAGACCCAAACGAAGAAACGCGAGAACACATTGCTCCAGAGCGTCAGTCGATGTTGTGGCTCGAAAGCGCCCAGCGATGGGCGCAGCACCGCGTAGGCAAAAAACATGCCGCCGACCCACACCGCTGCCGCGACGGCATGGATCGCGATTGCTACAGACGCAACAAGCATATCGAGAGCCCTACCTCACCCCAACGCCTTGTTCGACCTCTTCACCGCGGCGGTGTCGCCCGATTGCATGCGAGCCGGAACGTCCTCAACCGACGCTGCCTTCGCCGCGTCCGCATCGACGTAGACCTGCCCGCCCATCTCGCGGAATTTCTTGCTCATTTCAGCCATTCCTGCTTGCCGCTCCAGTGCAAGCGCTGACGCGGTGCCCGCCTCGGGGTCGATCTGCGTCGACTCTTCGGCAATCTCCACGTCGAGTTCAGTCTGACGCGCGTTGAGGGTCGCTGCGTAGTCGCGCACATCCTGCGTGATTTTCATCGAGCAGAATTTCGGCCCGCACATCGAGCAGAAGTGAGCGACCTTGTGCGCGTCCTTGGGTAGCGTCTCGTCGTGATAGGCCATGGCGGTATCGGGATCGAGACCGAGGTTGAACTGATCCTCCCAACGGAAATCGAACCGCGCACGCGACAAGGCATCGTCGCGCAGTTGTGCCGCCGGGTGTCCCTTGGCAAGGTCGGCCGCGTGGGCTGCAATCCGATAGGTGATGACGCCGACCTTGACGTCGTCGCGGTTCGGGAGCCCGAGGTGCTCCTTCGGCGTCACGTAGCACAGCATGGCGCAGCCGAACCATCCGATCATGGCAGCGCCGATGCCCGACGTGATGTGGTCGTAGCCCGGCGCGAT
>LOEV01000151.1 GCA_001516065.1 Alphaproteobacteria bacterium BRH_c36 | reverse complement strand
ATAGAGTTGCTAGTGTTCCTCATGGTTCTGACATTTGCTCAAGAGTTCGCCGCACAGGAAAGCAAATGTCAGAACCGGAACACTAGCAGCCCGATGGCGCCCGAGACAAAAGAAAAGCGGCGCGAAAATGAATTCGCGCCGCTTCCTCGAACTGGCGAATAACTGCCGGTAGCGAGACTTCTCTTCCAATCGCAAGCTTTCGACCTTGATTAATCAAAGTCCAGATCGCGACTGCGATCCGGCGCAAGCGCCGCCCTCGCGTCTATGCGAAGCATGGCTCTGCCATGAAGGCCCGAGCGTAGCTCGGAATAGCCGCGAGCGAAAAAGAGATTAGTTCTTGAACTGCTCGAAGTTCTTCGCCGACGCCGTGTTCATCGTTTCGAACGTCTGACGGGCAACCTTCGTGGAGAGTTCGAAGAGTTCTTTCGTCTGCGCGCCGGCAACAGCGAGCTGCTGCTGGAAGAAGTTGGCCTGGAGGCGGGCGGCTTCAGGAACCGTCTTCGCACGTGCGATGGACTCCGCGGCATCGAACACAGCCTGCGCGTTGACTGCGGTGTTGTGCACGACCTTCTCGCCAAGAGCCTTGGCGCCAGCCTGGGCTGCCAACATCACTTCTTCCGCAGCTTTGGCGTTATCCTGGGCGACGGATTGCATCTTAGTGAAGGCTTCGCGCGACTTAGTGATGGAATCTTCGGCGAAAGCCTGGATGTTTTCGGGAATACGGGCATCCTTGGCGGCTGCGAACATATCCTGGGCCTGGCGGGTGAACTGTTCGTTCATGACTGATCTCCTTTGGTGATGGCTGTTGTGTTGTATGCGCGAAGCAAACTCGACGGATTGATTTGGCCGGGGGCGGCGCTGATTTGTTGAAAGCGAATGCGACGACCTCAGTTGCGATGATTGGCAATATAGTGCGGTCGATTGTGCAGTGCAACAAAATTCTTCAGTTCAGTTCATAAACGTTGGTAGGGTTCAGGGATCAGTAGTCCTTATAAATTGGGGCTGACATCGGTCAATGCACCGCAACAAATGCCTGCCCTGAAGATCAGTGCACCGCAGCAATTTCTTCCTTTGGAATCAGCCGGTTCGTCAGCAGAGTGCGTGGAAGCGGTCTCGATAGCCGAGCGCCGTTCGATCGAACAAGATGTCCTGTGGCTTGAGCGGCCGGGCCAGCGCCAGCCCCTCCAGCGCGCGGCACCGCGACAAAGCGACATAGGCCTGCCCGTGGGCGAAGGTGCCTCGTCCAAGATCGATATAAGCCCGATCGAGCGTCAATCCTTGCGATTTGTGGATGGTCAGAGCCCAGGCGAGCCGCACCGGGAACTGTGTGAACGTCCCCGCGACTGTCTCGACAATCTTCTCCTGAGCCTTATCGTAGGCATAGCGCCTCTGTTCCCAGGCTACCTGCTCGATTTCGTATTCCCGCCCTTCGATGTCGATCCACACACGATCCTCGGTCAGCCGCGATACCCGCGCGATGGACCCGTTGACCCAGCGCCTGTCGGGATCGTTGCGCAACATGATCACCTTAGCCCCTGGCTTCAGGACAAGGCGCGTGTCGGTCGGATGGGCGCCCTGGCTGAATTCGCCCGTAAGCCCGGCTTCGTAGGCGCGTGGCTCGCTCGGCAAGGCGTCGAGATAGGCAATGTTGATACGCTGCGCCGCCGCGTTGGTCGGTGTCAGGATCACGTAGGGGTCGCCTTCGCTCAGGGTCCGGATTGGTGAGACGCGCTCGTTCAGCGCCTCGAGATCCACTTCATCGACATCGCCCTCGCGGATGCGGTTCAACACCCGGATCAGATTTTCATCCGACTGCCGGAACACCTGGTTGAGTTCAAGGAGCGCCGTCCCCGCACCCTCGCTCAGCGACGGAACGGAAAAAAAGAATGGCCCTCCGAAATTGTACTCCAGATGCTCGGCGACTTCAGCCTCCTGCACCACCGGCGGCAACTGATGCAGATCCCCGAAAAGAATGAGACGGCAGCCGCCGAATGGTTCGCGCGCGCGCCCCCGGTTGAGCCGTAGCGATTGATCGATCGCCCACATCAGGTCGGAGCGCACCATCGACACTTCGTCGATGATGATCAGCTGCAGCTTGCGCATGACGCTGCCATTACGGCTTCGCTTGATGTCTTCGGGCCGGATGAGACGCGGCGGCAGGCCGAAGAATGAATGGATCGTCTGCCCGCCGATATTGACTGCCGCCAGTCCGGTGGGCGCCAGGATGACCATCTCGCTTGCAAGCATGTCGCGAATGGCGCGCAACAGCGTCGACTTGCCGGTGCCGGCGCGCCCCGTGACGAACAGATGGCCGTCGTCCTTCTCGATGAAATCAAGCGCGGCCTGATATTCGTCGGTCTGCGTCAGGCCTTTCGGCCAGCGGGTCGCAATTTCGGTCATCGGTTTCCAGACATGACGGCGAACGAGCGCGCCGCCTGCTTCCGCAGACCGCCGCGAGGAATGCCGATCGGTAGCTTTGCCAGTTGCCGTGTTGCCAATCGTTGTGAACTTGGTGTTGCCGGAATTTGTGTTGCACGTCTCACCCGCTTAGGCGCGTTCGCCAAGCGTGTCAAAGCCACCTGTGGGCGGCTAACAACAACTCACCGCTAACGCAGCTGGAATGCGATCCGCCGCTCAGCAACGACTTTTGCCGCCCCGCCCTCAGCTGAGGGACGAAGCACCGAGACACCGCCCTTGTAAATGCCCGCAGGCCAACGCTCGGCAACCCGCTTTTTGCCTGCATAGATCATTTGCGCCGCCCTGTTGCGCTCCAGCGGCTTCGTCGTTGACTCGGCACGAAATCCTTCCGGCCCGGCGATCGCAACACTGATCCGGTCGCCGGCCTTGAGATTCATCATCCGCGCATAAAACAGGAGCGCCGGACTGTCGGGTCGAACAATTTCCGGGTGATGGTTCCGTTCCATCTGGTCGTTGTCCGGAGGGGCGCCCGCAAAGCCGGCATCGAAAATGACGTAGCGGCCATACTCGAGCTTATCGCGCAGATCCTCCCGCCAGAGCCCCTTAGAAGCCTCCGCGTTCGGATCGCAGGAAGCTCCCGCAGCCCCGACTCGCCCGAGGAAGGGATCGACGACATCGTCGTCGTGCCGCACCGTCAGGTGCACATGCGCAAAATCGGCCGTTCCCGAATACCCGACCGTGCCCAAGGGGTCGCCGGCCTTCACCACCTGCCCCGGCATGGCGACGATGCTGCCGCGTTTCAGGTGACAGTACTGCGTCGTCCAGCCGCCGCCGTGATCAATAATAAGACCGTTGCCGCATTGATTCTCGCCGACGATGGATTTCAGCTCTGCCTTGGAAGCGTAATCGCGCAAAAGCCGGTCCGGCATCGAATCGCGGCCACGCAGAACCTTTCCATCGGCTGCCGCCAGCACAAAGACGCCCTCTGTTGCCGCGGCCGACAGAACCCGGAAGTCGGTCCCTTTGTGTCCGTTGAAAGTCGCGCCGCCACAGGCAAAATCCTGCGCACCGGGTCCTTGATCGACATCGACGTAGTTCTGGACGAAGCAGGTCTCGCCGAGCCTGCAATCGATGGGCAAAAACAACTTCGGCGGCTCCGACCCGTGCGCCGTCAGCGGCGCCAGCACGCACGCCAGCAACATTCCCACAGTGAGGCGCGCGCGCCACGAGACAATGTCCCGGGACGCGCGTTCAGTGCGAGTTGTCATAAGCCTCTCGCGAAGTCTCAGGGCTTGACGTAGGTATAGCCGATCTGCTGAAGCCGGCTCAATTCCGCGACTCCTGAAGGCACGATATCCTCGTCGTAGACCTCGAACAAATCCTTGTCCTTGTCGATCTTGCGGCCCTTCAGCGTATTGGCGCAAACCTCGAACTTGACGTTCTGCGTCTTCAAGTTTGAGACGTTGCCTTGCAGGGTAAGGTCGGACTTGGCCTGTTTCAGGAGATCGACGCCGTTGCCATGCATGACAACCTTCACTTCGATATTGTCCTTGCCGACTGCATCGATATGATTCTGGATGTTGCGCAGTGATCCGGCATAGTACTTGCCGCCATCACCACCCGGCAGGTTGATGTGATAGACCACCTTCTGCTTGCCATAGCGAGCGTCGTCCGCAGCCTGCACGCCTGCGGAAGCGGCGATGGTCATCAGCGCACTGATCGCCAGTGTCGTGATCGCTTTCAACATTTCCTCTACTCCCGAAGTTTCTGATTTCTGGATGCCGCCGGATCTACGAACGATGCCGGGAGCTGCGACATATTGACATGTTTGAATACGTCTATCCAATCAACTTGCTCGTGATCGCCAGCCGCCGCTCGTCATCGTCGGAAATGGCCGGTCGAACTTGCGAGCCGGAATTTCGCACGGTAGAGCATGCCACCACCAGCGCCGCGCCATCTGGCAGTCGGTGCTAACCTCCCATCATTCCGACTTTCAGAGACACAGAGATGACAACACATAAGCTGCTCCTGCTGCCTGGCGACGGCATCGGCGTAGAAATAATGCGCGAAGTCGAGCGGATCATCGCCATTTTGAACAGCAAGGGCGTCGCCAACTCCTTCGAAACGGAGAGCGATCTCGTCGGCGGCGCGGCGATCGACGCGCACGGAGTTGCCATTTCCGAAGGCGCCATGGCAAAAGCCGGCGATGCCGATGCCATCATCTTCGGCGCGGTTGGCGGTCCGAAGTGGGACGATGTCCCCTATGAGATCCGCCCGGAAGCCGGCCTGCTTCGCCTGCGCAAGGACTACGATCTTTTCGCTAACCTGCGTCCCGCGATCTGCTATCCCGCCCTCGCCGACGCCTCGTCGCTGAAGAAGGAACTCGTCGAGGGCCTCGACATTCTCATTCTTCGCGAACTGACGAGCGGCACCTACTTCGGCGAGCCCAAGGAAATCGTCACCCTTGAGAATGGCGAAAAGCGCGGCGTCGACACCACCGTCTACACAACCTCCGAAATCGAGCGCATCGTCAGAGTCGGCTGCGATCTCGCCCGCAAGCGTTCTGGCAAGATGCACATGGCAGCCAAGTGGAACGTCATGAAGACCGGCGTCCTTTGGCGCGACGTCACGGTTGCGACCCACAAGGCCTACGCCCCCGATGTCGAGCTCGAACTGATTCTCGCCGACAACTGCGCCATGCAGCTCATCCGCAACCCCAAGCAATTCGACGTCGTCATCACCGACAACCTCTTCGGCGACGTTCTCTCCGATGAAGCCGCGATGATGACCGGCTCACTCGGCATGCTGCCCTCCGCGTCCCTCGGCGCACCCGATCCCAAGACCGGCCGGCCGAAGGCGCTTTACGAGCCTGTCCACGGTTCGGCCCCCGATATCACCGGCAAGGGCCTCGCCAACCCGATCGCCATGATCGCCAGCTTCGCCATGGCGCTACGCTATTCCTTCGATATGACGAAGGAAGCCGACATCATCGAGAAAGCCATAGCCGCCGTCCTAGGCAACGGGCTGCGCACTGCCGACATCATGCAGAACGGCCTCAAGAAGGTCGGCACCGAAGACATGGGCAAGGCCATCGCCGCCGAAATCGAACAGGCTCTGGCCTGAGCGCGGCGGACGATGCACCATTGAAGGGCAGGCCGGTCGTGGTCTGCCCCACAAGGACAGGGCCGGGGAGCGAAAATGGCAAGCAATCTTGAAACGATAGGGTTGGCCGTCGATGATCGCGAGGCCTTCGAGAATCTCGTCGCCAACCTTGCCGACGGCGCGCGAGAAGGCCTTAAGACGCCAGTCGGCGATTATGCGATCTGGCGCTCGCGCTCGGGCGCCGAAGTCTGGCTGCACGTCAGCCCACCCAGTGACGACGGCGCCGAGACGACTCGCGAGATCAAGGGCCTGACGCCATTTTTCGACGGCACCAGCGATGTCGCACTCAACGTCACGGCCCGCATCAACCGCCCCGACGACAACGCCTTCGAAGGCGCCTACCAGGCTTGGGTCGGCGCCGATCCCGCCAGCCCTCAATCGGACGGCGATTACCCTCTCGTTTTCGATGCTGTCGATTATGCCGCCTTCTCGACGCAGAGTTTTCCAGCCTCCTGCCGTGCTCGCATCTGCGGCTTCTGCCGCGAGCTGAAAGCCTTCCCCGACGAGCAGGCCTTCAGCGCCGCTCAGACCACCGGCCCCAGCTTCGCGGCACAGTCGTTCTTCCCCGTCGGCCTGTTCGCCGAGGCCGAAGCCAAAAACGCCGGCAACCCGGCCGCACCGTCCTCGAACGCGCTGATCAACGGCATCGTCAAGGGCCACCGCGAACTCATCAACGAATTCACCGGCCAGTCATTTCACTGGCTCGAGGTCGAAAGCTTGTCGGCCACCTACGACATCGTCGCTTCCCCTGGCGTTATCTCCGGAAACATCACGGAAGGCGGCATCGTCCAGGCGTCCTGCTGGTTGTTCGGCCGCATCCTCAAGTAGCTGTTCGGAAGGGTTGACGGGCCTGTGCCGCCGCACATCGCAGCAACCGCATCCCGCACGATGTGCCGTTTGCATGGCGCCGCCACGCCGAAGTCCAGATCGGATTCGCTTACTTTGCCTGAAGGCCGCGCGCCGCGCATCCGACCAGAAACTCAATCTGCTTGCGGGTTTCGTCCGGCTCGAACTCCCCGAGCTTGCGGTCCAGTGCCAGCGACACGATGCCGTGGACGGATGCAAACAGCGCCCGGGCGGCGCGACGTCTCTCGGCTGCATCGGAAATGTCGTCGATCAGGCAATCTTCAACGAGGGCAAATAGTGAGTTCTGGTCGTCGCGGTATTCGGCCGGCGCCTTTGCGCCTTCTGGCAGGTGATGCTCGAAGATGGCGCGCCACAGCTGGCGGTTGCTGCCGGCAAACTCGAAGTAGGCCTGCGCCAGGGCCAGCAGGCGTTCGTGGGTCGGAGCGTTTTTCGATGCGTCGTGAGCCGCCTTCAAGGCGCTTCCGAGTTCGCCGAGCGTCACTGTGTTGAGGGCGATGATGAGCGCGTCGAGATCCTGGAACACGTTGTAGATCGAGCCGACGGCGCAACCAGCCTCGCTCGCGATGCGGCGAGCCTGGACGCTTGCAAGCCCCTCTTGGACGATGAGCCTGCGGCCGATCCCCATAACCGTGTCGCGCAACTTGTCGCGGAACGCCGGGTCGCTTCTTGGATTCGATGGCTTCTTCAATCGACTGCTCTCAGGTTTGCGCCGTTCCAGGTCGTCTTCCCCCAGGTTTCGCGGCAATCGGTAAAGCATAAGTGCACAATTGTGAACTACGTTCACTTCAATTCAGCAGCTGAAATTTCGTTCATGGTCTCTTGGCGAATACTTTTGTACGGCTTGAACGCCGTTCAAAAAGGCCGTTTTAAACGTCGTGATTGGGCTTGTGACAACGCAGGACTTCGCAGAGGCGACGACAGCACCGCCGCGGCTGGAGAAGTGTGCGCGGAATGCTGTGATTCTGGCGCCGGTCGGCGGATCAATGCATATCTTCGCCCGGTTAATTGATCTAATCGCGATGCGGAGCACCCGGCGGAAAAAATCGGCGGTACGGGCGCGCATCGTCGACGGCACGGGCGAAGGAAGGCCGGGCGAGCAGGCGGCTTCGATAGCGGCGGACATTTGGAAATTCGTCGGTGATGGAATGCACCCAGTCGGCATAAAACAGTGCCGGTGCTGCTGCGCAATCGGCCAGCGTAAAGGCTGCTCCGCATGCCCACTCGGAAGATTCGATTCTGCGATCCAGCCAGCGGTAAGCCATATCGAGCAGCACGTGCGCGTCCGTATCGGTCTGCGTATCTTTTTCGTCTTCGCGCCGCATCGCGTTGAAAACGATGCGCTGCATCGGTGTCGCGACATAGTTGTCGAAGAAGCGGTCCATGAACCGGATCTCGAGTGCTTCTTTTGGGTCCGGCGGGAGGAAGCGGACTCTGCCGGGGTAGTGGAGGTCCAGGTACTCGATAATGATGGTCGCTTCCATGACACTACGACCGTCGTCGACGACCACAGGCATTCGTCTGATCGGCCAGACGCCTGCGAACTCTTCCGCGATCTCTTTGTCGCCGAAATCGAGCAACCGCAGCGAATGTTGCGTATCGTTCTCGAACAGCGCGATGAATACTTTTTGGCAGTAGGACGAGAACGGGTGAGCGTAGAACGTAATACTCATGCCATTGCCTCAAAATTACCGGTCGCGACGAGTTAGCCGCGACCCGGTGTCGTGGCGGCCAGCTGCCTCAAGCCGCCTTCTTGATCATGCCGCGAGCGATCAGCGTTTCAGCGATCTGGATTGTGTTGAGGGCGGCGCCTTTGAGCAGATTGTCGGAAACGACCCACATTGATAGGCCATTGTCGACTGTCGAATCGGCACGGATGCGGCTGACGAAGGTGTCGTACTCCCCGGCGCATTCGGTTGGCGTCACGTAGCCGCCGGGCTCGCGCTTGTCGACAACCGAAATCCCGGGAGCATCGCGCAGGATCTCGCGGGCTTCCTCCGGCTCGATCTCGCGTTCGAATTCGATGGTGACGGCTTCCGAGTGGCCGACGAACACCGGCACGCGCACGCAGGTCGCGGTCAGCTTGATCGCCGGGTCGAGAATCTTCTTCGTCTCGACCATCATCTTCCATTCCTCCTTGGTGTAGCCGTCCTCCATGAAGACGTCGATCTGGGGAATACAATTGAAGGCGATCTCTTTCGGGAACTTCGAGGACTTCACTTCCTGGCCGGGAACGTACTTGCCCTTGGTCTGCGACCACAGTTCGTCCATCGCCTCCTTGCCTGCCCCGGAGACCGACTGGTAGGTGGCGACTACGACGCGCTTGATCTTGGCGCGGTCGTGAAGCGGCTTCAGCGCGACGACGAGCTGGATTGTCGAGCAGTTCGGATTGGCGATGATGTTCATTTTCGAATATCCGGCGAGCGCGTCCGGGTTCACCTCGGGGACGACGAGCGGCACGTCGGGGTCGTAACGCCAGCACGACGAGTTATCGATGACGATGCAGCCGGTGGCGCCGATCTTCGGGCTCCACTCCTTCGAGACCCCGGACCCCGCCGACATCAGGCAGAAGTTGGTACCCTTGAAGTCGAAAGTTTCAAGGTCGCGGCACTTCAAGGTCTTCTCGCCGTAGGAGACCTCGACGCCGATCGAGCGGCGGGAGGCGAGCGCCACCACCTCGTCGGCAGGGAACTTACGGTCGGCAAGCACTTCCAGCATTTCGCGGCCCACATTGCCCGTGGCGCCGACAACCGCAACCTTGTAGCCCATGTCTCAGATCCTTGAGTTCGACTCGAATGCGCACTCATACCCGGGCAAAGCATCAAGTATTTTGCAAAGGGTCCAGCGCTCTCGTAATTCGGTGTAGCCGGGCACACTTAGCGCCTGCAGGGCTGAGGTTCAAGGAGGCTTCGCAGGCCGGGGCGGTTAATTCTCCTCGCGCATTTGCTCGCGCCGGGCCGGCGGCCCTTGATTGCAAACTCCATTGCCGGCTTGAGGCGGTCACAAAGGCGTGCCTCCCTTGTTGGAGCGTAAGGAGGAGAAGATCCGTGGGGTCTCTAATGGAGAGCCGCTGGCGCCAACCGATTCGTTCGGGGCTGATAGCCGTTGCGCTGGTGTTCGTGGCATCGGGTGGAGCGGGGCTGAAGGCCGTCGCCGATGATTTCTGGATGGCGGACGAGGACCTGCAGGCGACTTTCGCCGGGGTAACGATCGACGGCCACTATGCCGACGGGCGCCACTTCACCGAACGCTATGGCAGCGACATGGCGCTCGATTATTCCGAGGGGCCGCGCCAGACGACGGGGCACTGGTCGGTCGCGTCCGGAACGTTCTGCACGATCTATGAGGGCGATCCGTCTGGCGGCTGCTTCCGCGTGGCGCGCGTGGGAGCGAACTGCTTCGAGTTCTATTTCGTGGCGCGCACCGAAGACCAGGTGCGGCGCCGCCAGGACGGCAAGCCGGGCTGGAGC
>LOEV01000150.1 GCA_001516065.1 Alphaproteobacteria bacterium BRH_c36 | reverse complement strand
ACCTGCCTGTCGCGTTCCGCCTGCCGCTCAGCTTGCGCCCGCTGGCGTTCGTCCTGGGCGCGGCGCCGATCGGCATCAAGCTTGGCAAGAAGCTCTTCCTGCTTTCGTGCTTCTTCCTGCTGGCGGGCCTCCTCGAGCCTGCGCAGCTCTTCGGCCCGGCGTTCTGCTCTCGCTCTTTGTTCTTCTTCAGCAAGCGCCCGTTCGGCCGCCTGCCGCTGCTCCTCTTGCCGCGCGCGCTCAATGCGTTCGCTCTCCTCGGCCTGCCGTCGTTGAGCTTCCCGCACCGCCAGAAGTTCATCGATACGCCGCTTACGCTCTGCCGCTTCACGGCGCGCGGTCTCCTCCGCCTCAGCGCGCCGTATTTCGGCATTACGTCGTTCCCGCTCCTGTTGATCGGCGGCCGCTCTTCGCGCCACATCCATAGCCTGCCGGTCCAGGTCCTGGCGAAGCTCGCCCTGTCGCCTGGCCTGGTCTTCCGCCTCGTCGGCTTCCTGAAGGACAGGACCTGCGTCTGAACCTGCAACTTCGACTGCGTCTTTTCGCTCTTCCCGCGCCAAAGTTTGCTGGGAAGCCCGTGACAAATCCTTGACGACGACGTCATTGTAGGTGCGATGCGCGTCGCGCAACCATTCCTGCGCACTTTCAACGAGCGTCTTGAGATCGGGAAGTAGCCGCGTGCTTTCCTGGCCCGCCGGCGCATCGTGCGGCCTCTCCGGCGGCGGCACGTTCTTGGCTATCATCTGCGCCCCGCGCGGCCCCTTCCGCGCCAGTTCCGGCACGACGAAGTCGAAATAATCGCGCGAGGAATTCGACAGCCAGTCAGCCACCCGTGCCATCGGACCCGCATCACTGCTTTCGGTTCCACCATTGCCGTTTTCTTTGCCGCTACCCGCCGTGTCTTGCTGCGCGATCCTCTTGCGCTCGCCATCCTCGTTCTGCCGCCGTGAAAACTCATCGAATTCCCGGCTGGCTTCCCGGGCAAGTCGTTCCGCTTGGTCACGGACCTGAGCGTCACTGGAGCGATCCAATTGACGGGTTGCATCACGGGTTGAATTGCGAACGCCGCGCTCCAAATCCTCGAACGCCACGATCTCTGTGGCGCGCACTCTGTCGGGAATCGCTATCCTTATTTCCTGGACTTCAGCGCTCGCCCCGCCGTGGGGCGCGTCGGCACGAGAAAGCGCCACGCGATGATCGCCAGCGCCCAGAGGCGCAACCTTCATCGCCCAGTTTCCGTCCGCGCCAACCTCGGCAGTCCCGGCAGATTTTCCGTTGATCCTGACAGAAACGCTGGTCCCCGGCGCACCGCTGCCTGTGAAGCGCCCCGCCTTGCCCGGTTCGATCGTGATGCGTAGAAACCGTGGCGCCAACTGGCCTGCTCCGTCCGACGAGCCCTCCACGCCCGTCCCACCGCGGTCCTGCGCTTCCGCCACACCGCCGGCAAAAACCAACCGCGTAACGTCGAGCAGATCCCACGGCCGTGATAAATCCCCCGCACCGAGCCCCGCGGGCTGCCATTCGTCTCCCAGGTGCGCAGTCGGCCGGTTCGACAGCAGGCAAACGGCCGCGATCGCACCGACCACCAGGAGCCCTCTGGGGATCGTCCCTCCCCTCATCACGCGCAGCCTCCTCCGACGCCTGCCGCGCCTTCCCGAATGCGGAAGCCGCGATATGGGCAAGCAAGCTTTAGAACCCCGGAAACGCAACCTGCAATCCGCGGGCGAACGCGGAGAGCTTAACCATGAACCCGCAACCAAGCCAATGAAACTCAAGCCAGAATAGGGATCGGTGAGAGAGTTGGGTTAATCGTCCGCGAAATGTCAAACTTTGCAGTCACCCTCGAGGATCACCATTTGAGCAGGCCGGTCATCATCGCCGGCCTCGTTTGATGTAAACTGAATGAGCGCCAAGCGATGGGCGTTTGGCGCAAGGAAGCCCGAAAGCGATACTTGAGATATGAACGATCACAACCTCGGATACCAAGAAACTCCAACGACCGAGAATTCGATGAAGAACGCCGACGCGGGAGCCGTGTGCGTCTATTGTGGCTCCGGCCCTGGCACGAACCCGGCCTATGTCAATGCTGCCAAGACATTGGGAGCGGGACTTGCCGGTGCCGGCATTGAACTTGTCTACGGCGGCGGCGGCATGGGACTGATGGGCGAAGTCGCCCGCGCGACGATTGCCGGTGGCGGCAACGTCACTGGGATCATTCCAGACTTTCTCTCCGAACGCGAACAAATGCTTCTCGAAGTCCAGGAACTCATCGTCACCGGCGACATGCACGAGCGCAAGCGCCTCATGTTCGAGCGCTCAGATGCTTTCGTCGCGCTACCCGGCGGTATCGGCACGCTCGAGGAACTCGTCGAGCAGCTCACCTGGTCGCAACTCGGCCAGCATCGCAAACCTATCGTGCTGGCCAACATCAACGGGTTCTGGGACCCTTTCCTCGAACTCTTGCGCCACATGCGCTCCCAGCAATTCATTCGCGACGGGATAGATGTCAGTTTCACCGTCGTGTCCAATGCCGATGCCATCGTGCCCGCCGTAATCGCGGCTTGGGCGGCAACCGGCGATGTTCCGCCCGACGAGGTGACATTGGCGAAATTCTAGCGTTATGGTTGCACGATTGCCGGGAGCAGGTCTTCAAGCGGCTCTGAATCCAGAACGCAGACAGTAAACTGGCGGGATTTTCTTGGCTTAGGAACATTGGCTATGAGGGGTCGCAGTTCGCGACACCAGCGTGACCGCCGAAAGTTTGCCTTTGTTTGCTGCACCGTCGGCTTCGCGGTAAGAAGACGAAACACCGTGCCAGAGGCGGGAATGCCGTGAGCCTTCTCCTTGACGACGAACAGCTGCGCGAGCACCGGCAGCGCAACCTGATGCATTCGATCCTGCTGATTGGCGGCATGGGCGCGATCCTGACGCTCGCCACCTCGCTTCTGTGGGGATTGTCCGGTATCGCCGTCTCGCTGATCGCTGTCGGCTCACTCGTGCTCTTTGCTCCCAGTATTCCGGCCGCCGCCGTGATGCGCCTCTACCGGGCGAGAAGGGTCGAACCGGGCGACGATCAGTTAAGCCGCATCGTCGACGAACTCGCCATTCGCGCTGAGCTGCCAAGCCGGCCCGACCTCTACCTCATCCCCAGCGCTACCCTCAACGCATTCGCCACCGGCACGCCCGCAAAGTCATCGATCGCCATCACCGAGGGGCTGTTGCGCCGCCTGACGATGCGCGAAGTCACCACCGTTCTGGCCCATGAAATGAGCCACATCCGCAACAACGACCTCTGGCTGATGAACATGGCCGACGTCATAACTCGCTTCGTCCAGTCGCTGTCCTACGTGGCTTTGGCCCTGGCGATCCTCAACGTGCTCGGCATGATGACCGGCGACGCTCCGGTCTCGTGGTGGGCGGTGCTTCTCCTTTATTTCGCACCGGCTTTCTCGAGCCTTCTTCAACTGGGCCTGTCGCGGGCGCGTGAATTCGATGCCGATCTCGAAGCCGCCATGCTGACCGGTGACCCAATGGGTCTCGCCTCTGCCTTGAGCCGGCTGGAGCGCTATCAGGGACAGTTCTGGGAGGATCTCGTCTATCCGGTCCCGACCCGCCGCGTCCCCCAGCCTTCGCTTCTGCGCACCCACCCCCCGACGGACGAACGCATCGCCCGCCTGCACCAACTCTCAGGCCGGGCAGGCCTGCCGCAGATTACCGTAATCGACGAGCCGATGGTCTCGATGCTAGGCTACGGTCCCATTGAAATGCGCCCCCGCTATCGCTTCCCCGGACTGTGGTATTGACGCGCGGCGCAGCGGTCCGCCAGAGTTGTTTCAAAAGCACATCCGCGCGCGCCACTTGCTAACAGGGGCGCCTCTCGCGTATCAGCCCGCCATGACAGACGAAACCGCCAGCGCCAGCCCGCCGGTCTCCGGCACTGACAAACCAAGCCGCATCGCCGACCTCGTCGCTGCTGTGCGGCGGGGCGAAAGGCGCGCGATTGCAGACGCCGTCACCGTCCTCGAAAGCCAGTCCGCCGAGGCCCCAGGCTTGCTGCAGGCACTCCAGCCGCATCTCGGCCATGCGCTCGTCGTTGGCCTCACCGGTCCGCCGGGAGCAGGAAAATCAACGCTTCTCAACGCGCTGATCGAGCAGCTGCGAAACGCCAGCCTCCGCGTCGGCGTCATCGCCGTCGACCCATCGAGCCCCATTTCCGGAGGCGCGATTCTAGGCGACCGCATCCGCATGACGGCGGCCCTCGACGACGACGGCGTCTTCGTCCGCTCGCTGTCGAGCCGCGGCTATCTCGGCGGCTTGTCGCCGGCCGCGGTCCGCATCATCGACGCCCTCGATGCCGCCGGCTTCGACCTGATCCTGCTGGAGACCGTCGGTGCCGGCCAAAATGAGATCGACGTCGCCGAAGTCGCCGACATCCGCATCGTTGCATCAGCCCCTGGCCTCGGCGACGATATCCAGGCCATGAAGTCCGGGCTGTTGGAAATCGCCGATATCCTGGTCGTCAACAAATCCGACCGCGATGGCGCCGAACGCACCCTGCAGCAGCTCAAAGGGGCTCTATCAATCCGTTCAGGTAAGCAAAGCCAGGTGCCGATCCTCAAGACCAGTGCCCTGACCGGAGAAGGCATCAGCGAATTGATCGGGGCTATAGAGAAGGAAAGTGACGCGGTACGCCGCGTTGAGCCGGTGGAACGGCGCCGCCGCCGCGCCCGCTACCTGATCGCCAGGGCCGCCTCCGACCTCGTTGCCGCTCGCATCAAGGCTGGCGGGACGAGCCTTATCGGCGCGCTCTGCGACGAAGTTCTTGCTGGTAAATCAAGTCCCTCGACGGCCGCCCAGAGAATTCTCGACGCCTGAGGCAGGGCCACCAAGGCCTAACTGGCACGCGATTCAGCGAAACAACCCTTGCGGCAATACGCCCGAAGGTCTATGTAAGACCCGTCGATTTTGGCCGGACGACAGGGCCGCTACGCCTTCGAAATTGCTAGGCGCACGTTCAGTACTCTACCCAAACTCGAGAATGCGAGGCCGAACCTGCGCACCGAAGCGCCCGCGGAGCCTCAAAGCCAACGCAATCGAAAAGGCAGACGACTAATGCAGAACGGAACCGTTAAATTCTACAACGAGCAAAAAGGCTACGGCTTTATCGCTCCCGATGGCGGCGACAAGGACGTTTTCGTCCACGCAACCGCTCTTGAGCGCGCCGGCATCCGCAATCTTGCCGAGGGCCAGAAGGTCGCTTTCGACACCGAAATCGATCGTCGCTCCGGCAAGTCGGCCGTCAGCAACATCGAGCTTCTCTAAGCTTCGGGCTGGCGCAGCCCTCGCGCGGGGCTCGTAGAATGCTAACGACTGAAAGCCGCCCCCGGCAACGTGGGGCGGCTTTTATGTTGGGCGACGTCTGCAAGGGCCAACTGCAGCAAACGCCGGCTGCTGGAATGGCCGACCGAGCCACCGCCCACGCCGGCGCCATTTTCATGCAACGTGCGCGCTGGCCTTTGCTCCATCCTTCATCAATTTGTAGTTGATTGAATCGACCAACGCTTCGAAGCTGGCATCGATGATGTTCGGCGACACTCCGACCGTCAACCAGCGGTCCCCGGACGCCCGGTCATGGCTTTCGACGAGAACCCGCGTCACCGCTTCCGTGCCGCCGCCCGCCGTCAGGATGCGTACCTTGTAGTCAACCAGTTCGACATCCTTGATGTGGTCCTGGTAGCGCCCGAGATCCTTGCGCAGCGCCGAGTCGAGCGCGTTGACCGGGCCGTTCCCCTCCGCCACCGACCACAGCGGTTCCTCGTCGCCGTTGATGAAGACCTTCACGGTGGCTTCCGAAATGGTGACGAGTTCGCCATTCGCATTGTGCCGCCGCTCGACCATCACCCGGAAGGAATCGATCGAGAAGTAGCGCGGCACCTCGCCCAGTTCGCGGCGCGCCAGAAGTTCGAACGATGCATCCGCCGACTCGTAGGAATAGCCTTCCGCCTCGCGCCGCTTGATCGCTTCGAGCATCGCTGGAATCCGCGGATGGTCCTTGTCGAGCTGAATGCCCAGCCGCGTCAGTTCGGCCAGCAGGTTGGAGCGCCCGCCCTGATCGGAAATCAGCATGCGGCGGCGGTTGCCGACGGCTTCGGGCGGCACGTGCTCGTAGGTTTCAGGGTCTTTCAGGATCGCCGAAGCATGGATGCCGGCCTTGGTCGCGAAGGCGCTGTCGCCGACATAGGGAGCATGACGGTATGGAGACTGATTTACGACCTCGTCGAGCACGCGCGAGGCGTGCGTCAGCATCCTGAGCCGTTCCGGCGTCACCCCTGTATCGAACTTGTCGGCGAATTCGCTCTTCAAGAGCAGCGTCGGGATGATCGACGTCATGTTGGCGTTGCCGCAACGCTCGCCCAGCCCGTTGAGCGTGCCCTGGATCTGGCGGCACCCGGAGCGCACGGCAACGAGCGTATTGGCCACCGCATTCTCGGTGTCGTTATGGGTGTGGATGCCAAGATGACTGCCCGGGATGACTTCTCCGATCTCCTTGACCATGCGTTCGACTTCGTGCGGCAGCGTGCCCCCGTTGGTGTCGCAGAGTACGACCCAGCGCGCGCCGGCCTCATAGGCGGATTTGGCGACCGCCCTCGCATAGTCGCGGTTGGCCTTGTAGCCATCGAAGAAATGCTCCGCATCAAGCATCGCTTCGCGGCCCGATTGCACCACCGCGCTGATCGACTGGTGGATAGCCTCCAGATTCTCTTCGTTGGTGCAGCCCAGCGCCACGCGCACGTGGTAGTCCCAGGACTTCGCCACAAGACAGATCGCGTCCGCCTTCGACCGCAGCAGTCCCTGGAAGCCGGGGTCGTTCGCGACAGAACGGCCGGGTCGCTTGGTCATCCCGAACGCGGTGAACCTAGCGTTGGCGAAGGCCGGAGGCGCGGCAAAGAACTCGGTATCGGTCTGGTTGGCGCCCGGATACCCGCCTTCGATATAATCGATGCCAAGATCGTCGAGGACGCGCGCAATTCGTCGCTTGTCGGCCAGCTTGAAGTCGACGCCTGTGGTCTGCGCCCCATCGCGCAGTGTCGTGTCGAACAGATAGAGGCGTTCACGGCTCATGGTGCGTTGTCCTTGGCGGCAGGCGTAAGTGTCTTCGTCATCGTCGTATTCATCAACCACTGGTCCTCGACCGGTACCGAATTCCGGCTCTGCGCAACATAGCCCCGCTCCTCGAAGAAGATCTGGGCCGTATCGCTTGCATCGACCGAAACGGTTGCACTCCCGCGACCTTTGGCAAGCCGTTCGAGTGCATCGAGCACTGTGGAACCCACACCGTTTCCTGCGAAATACGGGTGAACGTAGAGCATGTCGATAACACGGTTATCTTTTAGTGAACCGAAGCCCGCATATTCACCATCAATCTCAACGACAAGTGTGGTTGACGCCGCCAGACGGCGGGCAAACGATTCACTATCCTGCGCCGACGCGAGCCAGGCCGCGCGCTGGTCTTCATCGTAGTCTTCCTGCGTCAGTTCCTCGACCGACTGCGCGAACAGGTCAATCAAGGCCGGCGTGTCCTTCGCCAGATACGGGCGCAGTGGAATGTTGTCGCTCATCGCTCTGCCAAACTCTTCAGGCGGCCGCGCGCGCAAGCTGGGCGACTGCCGGATTCGACAGGGGGGCAACATCTCCAAGGTTGTCTTGCACCGCAGCAACGTCGTGTCGGATGGTCGCCCCGCGCAGGTAGACATAGGTCGATAGCGCAATCAGAAGCGACAGGAACAGACGCGGATCGCTTGTCGCATTCGGAAAGATCGAGCTGATCAGTTCCATGCCGAACCCAACAGCGATCAGCAAGGCCGCCCAACGCAAATCGTAGCGCTGCGCGCACAGTACTTTCATCGCGCTCACGTCATGAACCCGATTGCCACCGCGCAGCACTACGAGCGCCCGGTCCGAGACGCAGAAAAATCCCCGGAAGCCAATCACCGCGCCGACAAAGCCAAATGCAATCCCGATCATTGCAAGCGATACTACCCCTGAGAAAGCCCCTGTCATCTTCGCTACCTCCGTTTGCGCCCCCCAAAGCGGGACCGTTCATCGCGCCATTTCCCAAGTCGTCACAATCTCTCCCGACGCTTGATCCTTGGCATCCTTCAATACGACACCCATCGCCGCAAGCCGATCACGGATCCGGTCCGCCTGCGCCCAGTCCTTGTTTTTGCGGGCCGATAGCCGCGCCGCGATTAGCTCTTCGACAGCGCCGGCATCGATGTCGCTGTCGCTTCGGCCCGGATCGAGTTCCTCGACCGTCTCATCGCCATATAACCCCATGAACTGCAAGGTTGCCTTGAGTTCCGGCCGCTTCTCGGGATTCCGCTTGGCCGACTTCACAAGCCCGTGCACGATCGACAGCGCGCTCGGCGTATTGAGGTCGTCCGACAATGCCGTCAGGACTTCGGCGTTCGGCGCTTCGGCCGGTTCGACGCCCTGCAGGATTTCCGCCACTTCGAACAGTGTCGCGCGGGCCTGCTGCAGGCGCTCCGCCGTCCAGTCGATGGGCTGGCGGTAGTGCGTGCCAAGCATCGCCCAGCGCACCACGCGCCCATGCCATTGGGTACCGCCGAAAGTTTTCCTGTCGAGGAGTTCATGGATGGTGATGAAGTTGCCGAGGGATTTCGACATCTTCTCGCCCTCGACCTGCAGGAAGCCGTTGTGCATCCACACCCGTGCCATGACGTCGGTGTCATGCGCGCAGCGGCTCTGCGCTATCTCGTTTTCGTGGTGCGGGAAGGCGAGATCGATCCCGCCGCCATGGATGTCGAAAACATCTCCGAGATGCTTGCCGGCCATGGCCGAGCATTCGAGGTGCCAGCCGGGCCGCCCGTCTCCCTCGATCCCGCATGGCGATGGCCAGCCCGGTTCACCTTCCTTGGACGGCTTCCAAAGGACGAAGTCCATCGGTCCCTTCTTATAGGGTGCAACCTCTACCCGGGCGCCCGCCTCCATCTCCTCAAGGCTGCGGTTCGACAGTCGCCCGTAGTCGGCCATCGAGGAAACATCGAACAGCACATGGCCATCGGCGACGTAGGCGTGAGCCTTCTCCACCAGCTGCTCGCACAGGGTCTTCATCTCCTCGATATGCTCGGTGGCACGAGGCTCGACTGTCGGGGCCAGTACGCCGAGCGCCGCGATATCCGCATGGAACTGTTGCGCTGTCCGCTCCGTCAGATCCCGGATCGAGCAGCCCTCTTCGGCGGCCCGAGCGTTGATCTTGTCATCGACGTCGGTGATATTGCGAACGTAAGTGACATGATCGGCGCCGTAGACATGACGCAGTAGCCGGAAGACCAGGTCGAACACGATCACCGGGCGCGCATTGCCGATATGGGCGTAGTCGTAAACCGTCGGACCGCACACATACATGCGCACGCTCCGCGGATCGATCGGCTCGAATGCTTCCTTCTTGCGGGTAAGCGTATTGTAGAATGTCAAAGACATCAGGCCTCTAAACCCTTCCTGAACCCTTTTGATCAGGTCGGCGGGAGAGGCTTTCTGGCACCAGTGAGTACGGGAGCGGAAAGGATCACCCGCCAGCCCGTAAGCTAGCCGGAGTAATCGACCTGGCAAACAATGTCGCAGCCCGCAACGAGCGCGCTTTGGCGCGTGGATGTAACCATGGCTGCGTGTTATGAAGCCCGGACATGCCAGCGTCAAGCTGGCGACGGCGGCCGGGAGGCTTTCGTCCACTGCCACCGGTCGGCATGCCATGTTTGTGGCGTATTGGGCAGCTAGTGATCCGGTTCCGTCATTTGCCCCCCGTCTGGGCATACTTGAGAGCAAATGTCGGAACCCTAAGAAACACTAGCAACTTTATAATTCTAGTGCAGCTTATGCATTTGACGTTTGATCAAGAGGCTAGCCGATCGTGGGTAGCAAAGGTCAGATGCGCTGCACTAGCCGGTATTCCAGGAAACAGCCGCGAATTGAAGGTGCGATGCGAGGACTTTGGCCACGGCAATTGCATAGAAGCGGGTTGCGGACGCTCGTCGTTCTGGCCGCCGTTGCCTCGCTGTGCCTGCCCTTCGCCGTCGATCCCGCCTCCTCGCAAGGCTTCAAGTGGCCGTGGGAGATCGACGAACCCCGCCGCCCGGTCGAGCAGCCCCCCCCGCGCGCCGCCCCTGACCCCTACGTTCAGCCCGGACCGGCAGGCCGCGGCTGGAACGCGCGCAGCTCGATCTGCCTCGACCTCGAGCGCCGGCTAGTTCAGGAAACAGCCAACAGCGGCCAATTCCGCAACCGTATTCCCCAGCTCGACGCAGACATCGCGCGACTGCGCGCGGACGTGAACTCCGCCGAAGCCCGGCTCGACCGGGGCGGCTGCTATGAGGAATTCCTGTTCTCCCGCACACTGCGCCAGACGCCGCAATGCCTCCGCGTCGCCCGCCAGCGCAACGAGCAGCGCCGCCAATTGGCAGCCCTTGAAGCTGAACGCCAGAACCTCGCCTCGCAATCGGGCCGTTCCTATCAGGATGAGATCGTCCGCGAACTGGCCCGCAACAACTGCGGCGCCGATTATGCCCGCGAGGCCGAACGCCGTGACCGCAACTCGTTCCGTCCTTTCTGGGAAGACCAGGAAGGCGGCTCGGGTTATGCCAACTCCTATAAGTCCCTGCCCTTCGCCACCTACCGCACGCTCTGCGTCCGGATGTGCGACGGCTACTACTTCCCGGTCAGCTTCTCGACGCTGCCAAATCACTTCCAGCGCGATGCCGAAGTCTGCCAGTCGAAGTGTGCAGCGCCCGCAATGCTTTTTTACCACCAGAACCCCGGTGCCGGCGTCGAGCAGATGGTCTCGGCCTCCACCAACGAGCCATATACCCAGCTCAAGGAAGCCTTCCTCTACCGTAAGAAGTACGTTGACGGTTGTTCGTGCAAGCAGGCCGAATACTTGCCGCAGACCCCAGCTCCCGTGCCCGCGGCCCCGCCGCAGCCTCGCGGCGACCGCGCCCAGGTCGATCCCGCCCCCTCGCCTTCAAACTACCGCTGAACCGCGCCGGCCCCAGTCGTTGATCCAAATATGGATCCCAAAAGCACTACAGGAATTGCTCTAACGGCTGATCTAATTTTTTGCCGCGGCGCGCATTGGAGCCGCCTCCCGGACGACGTTCAGCCGAGCCTCTTGAGCACCCGTTCGCGACCGATCAGTGGCAGCAGAACATTGAGTTCCGGACCCTTTTCGCGGCCCGTCAAAGCCAACCTCAAGGGGTGAAAAAGCGCCCGCCCCTTTGCCCCGGTCCGCGATTTGACGGCAGCGGTCCAGGTCCCCCAGGTGTCGCCGTCCCAGGGTTCCGCAGGGAGCTCCTCGCCAGCCGCCTTCAGGAATTCGGCGTCGCGCTCGCCGGCCGGCTCGATATCGCCCGAAACGACCTGCCACCAGCCGGCCGCTTCCGACAACCGCTCCAGGTTTCCGCGCACCGCCAGCCAGAACGCTTCCCCGCCCCTGACGCCCAGGGCATCAAGCCGACCGGCGACTTCACTGTAATCGAGACCGTGCAGCAGCTTAGCATTGAGCCCTGCAAGTTCCTGGAGGTCGAATCTGGCCGGTGCGGTTGAGATTTTCGCCGGATCAAACAGTACAGCCAGCGATTCCAGAGAGCCATGCGGCTCGATCGCGTCCGATGTCCCAATCAGCGCTGCATGGCTTGCAACCGCCATCGGTTCCAGACCGTCTTCGCGCATTCGGGCAATCGAAAGATCCCCGAGCCGCTTCGAAAGAACCTTGCCGTCGGCCCCCACCAGCAGGCTGTGATGCCCAAAAGCCGGCGCGCTGCTGCCCAGCGCCTCGAACAGCGCCACCTGCACGCCCGTGTTGGTGACGTGATCCTCCCCGCGCACGATGTGCGTGACGTTGAGATCGGCATCGTCGACGACGCTACAGAACGTATAGAGATGGCTACCGTCCTCGCGGATCAGCACCGGGTCCGACAGCGACCCTAGATCGACGCTCACCAGTCCCCTGATCAAATCGTCCCATTGGACGAGCGTCGGCTGCGGGCTCACATCCTCCTCGTTCGCCGTGTTCGGCAACCGGAAGCGCCAGTGCGGCTTGCGCCCTTCGGCCTCATAGGCCACCCGCTCGTCTACGCTTAACATAAGTCCCGCCCGGTCGTAGATCGGCGGCAATCCGCGCGCCAGTTGCCGCCGCCGGCGCCGGTCGAGTTCATCGGGCGTCTCATAGCAGGGGTAAAGCAGGCCTGCTGCTGTGAGCTTTTGAGCCGCCGCATTGTACAGGTCAAGGCGCTGCGACTGGCGCACTTCCTCGTCCCACTCAAGCCCAAGCCAGCCAAGGTCCTCGCGGATGGCTTTGACGTATTCTTCGCGCGAACGCTCTGAGTCGGTATCGTCGAAGCGCAAGATAAACCTGCCGCCTGATTTTTTCGCGAAAAGATAGTTCAGAAGAGCCGTGCGCACGTTGCCGATGTGGATGAGCCCGGTGGGACTCGGCGCGAAGCGGACAATAGGGTTCATGTGGGTGCGTTTCTACTGGTGTTCTGGATCTAACGCTTGATTCCGGGCGAAGCCCGCCAAGGGGTAGTGACAGAACACAATCATGGAGTTGGTTGGTGTCGCGGCGGAGGCGCTTGGAACGAAGCGTCTAAGTCGGAACACCAGCGGAATGGAACCGGGGCGCACGCTAGCTCTTTTGCCCGCCGACATAAAGCCGCGATCCGGCGGGCCGGTATTAACGCCGCACGATCTGGGACAGGAAGCCGGTCAGCCGTCCGACGTCGCGCGGATCGACGCTGGTGAATTGCACCGCGCGTCCCGAACGCGTGAAGACGGTAAGCTGCAGATAGCTGATCTTGTTTAGTCCCACGACCTCAGCCAGGCTCGCCACGCCGAGCACGGTGAGCAACACGAAGCCGATCAGGAACCGCTCAAGCCATCCAAACTGCAGGACGCCAATCAGGAACACCGAGGCCGCAACAAAGAAGACGGCCGCGTTCAGCATCAGCCCGTCGACGTCGCGTTCGGCGACTTCGTTGACCTTGTAGGAAGCGATATCGTCAAGACGCACAGCATGATCGCCAAGCCGCAGGACATCCTCGCCGCTGACGACGTCTTCTTCGACGGCGTCCGGATCGATGGGTTCCAGCCACCACATCGGCGGCGCTTCCTGGACAAGATACGACTGGCTCATAACGAGGCAGTCTCTCAGGATTTCGTTTGCAATCCGCTAATGCCGGGCGGACAGTTGGAGCAAGGCGGCTGATCGGCGCGGATAGCTTGAGGCTAATCAATAATACTGCGCCTTTATTTGCGCGCCCCCGCGAGTAGGCGCAAAAATGAGGAGCCCGTGACCGGGCTGTTTTTCAGGAGCTTCAGCATGCATTCAAAGGATCAGGTGAAAGACGCACTCGCACAGATAACGCTCTTTGAAGGGTGCACGGATGAAACTCTTACCGCAGTCGCCAATATTGCCGTCGAACTAAACCTAGAAAAGGGACAGATTCTCTACAAGCCCGGCGATAATGCCGCGAACCTCTACATACTCGTCGATGGGATCGTCACGTTCATCAGTCAGAGCGGGCTTGAGTTTCTCAATGTTCAACGCGTTATGGACCGTTCCAGGGTTTTTGGCTGGGTTGCGCTGGTGCCCGAACACAACCGACGTATCGGTACCGCCCAGTGCCTGGAGGATTCAAACATCCTTTCCATCAACGGAGACCAGCTTCTCGATATCCTCGACGGCGATACGCGTTCAGGCTATTCGGTGATGAGACGCCTTTGCACCATGATCGCCAGCACGATCGATGGAAAGCAGTGACGGCATTACTTTACCGTTGCGATTTCGGATATGATTGGGCCGGCCTGCCATCTGCTATTGCGGTAATGCCGGCCCATGCGCTCAGCCCGCAGCCACCCGATACTTAGCTGCCAGCGAGCCTGGACCCAGCATTTTAGAACAGAAACTGCATTCCCATTGAACGAGAGTACAGATAACGTACACGATTAGACAGTGGCGCCTGTTGCGAACTGTCCGGCAGGCCAGCGGTGACCGACCAGCACCTGCCCAATTGAAGCTGACACATACTAAATCAGTGGAGCTATCCTATGACCCCGAGAACCACCCGCGGACAGGGCAGACTCTACGACAGCGTCGTCGACACGATCGGCAACACACCCTGCATCCGCGTCAACAACCTCGCCCCCCGGCACGTCGAGCTTTACGTCAAGGCGGAGTTCTTCAATCCCGCAGCCTCGGTGAAGGATCGCCTCGCCATCTCCATCATCGAGGAAGCCGAGCGGCGCGGCGACCTGCGCCCCGGCCAGACCGTGGTCGAGGCGACCAGCGGCAACACCGGCATCGGCCTGGCGATGGTCTGCGCCGCCAAGGGCTATCCGCTGGTCCTGACAATGGCTGAAAGCTTCTCCATCGAGCGCCGGAAATTGATGCGCTTCCTCGGCGCGAAAGTCGTTCTGACGCCGCGCGAACTCAAGGGCTTCGGGATGTACCGGAAGGCCGTCGAGTTGGCTGAGGCGAACGGCTGGTTCCTCGCCCACCAGTTCGAGTCGCCCGACAACGCCACCGTCCACGAGAACACCACAGGGGCTGAAATCATCGCCGACTTCAAGGACAAGCGGCTCGATTATTTCGTCACCGGTTATGGCACCGGCGGCACGGTGACCGGTGTCGCCCGCGTACTGCGCAAGGAACGTCCCGAGACCAGAATCATCTTGAGCGAGCCGGCGAACGCTCAGCTTATCGGCAGCGGCATCGGGCAGGAGCGCAGTGAAGATGGCGCTCCCGCTGTCGGCCATTCCGCATTCGAACCGCACCCGATCCAGGGCTGGACCCCCGACTTCATTCCCTTCGTGCTGCAGGAAGCAATCGACAACGGCGGCTACGACGAACTCATTCCCGTCTCCGGTCCGGCCGGTATGGAATGGTCGCGCAAACTTGCGGCCCGCGAAGGCATCCTGACGGGCGTCTCCGGCGGCGCGTCCATTGCCGCGGCCATGCAGGTTGCCGAGAAGGCTCCGCAGGGCTCCGTCATCCTCGCCATGCTGCCAGATACCGGCGAGCGCTACCTGTCGACCCCCCTCTTCGAAAACATCGAGGAAGTCATGACAGACGAAGAAATCGCGCTGATGAAGTCGACCCCGGGCTATCAGATGGCGGGTGCGTGATCTTTGCCTGTAGCTCAGTTTCAAGACGAACGGCACGAGTGGCGATGCACCCGCGCACCGACCTCCAGACGGGCGACAGCGACCGCCAACCGCTCGCCGTCACTCGCCGTCACCGCAGTGCAAATGCGATCGAAACCACGAAGATGGCGGCACTCACCCCATAGACCGTTGTCAGTATTCTCCTTCTCTGCGTCATGGCTTACCTCAGTCGTAGTAGAAGCGTTCTGAAATGATCTGCCGGCTGGGGACGCCTCGCGCAAGCAGCGCCGCCTCGATGCTCTCGATCATCGGTAGCGGGCCACATATGACATGCAGCAACACTGCCACATCGCGCCCCTCGAAGGCCTCATCCAATGCCGCCTCGTCGATCATGCCCGACCGGCCATTCCACCCCTCGGGCGGCTCGGAGAGGAAGTGCTCGATTTCGAGATCGAGCAGCAGCGTCATCTCCTGCAGCTCGTCGCGATAGACGATCTGCTCTTCCGCGCGATTTCCGTAGAGTAACAGCACAGGGCGCAGGTCACCGCCATCGCGAAGATCCCGGAGAATCGAAAGTATGGGCGCGATACCCACGCCACCCGCATACAGCGCTATGCCGCTAGCGTTCCGTCCCGCAATCGTCATGTTCCCGTGCGGCCCATCAATGAACGCCTCGGCTCCAGGCTCGACCTTGCCGATACTGCGCGTGAAATCCCCCACCTCCTTGATGACGAAGGCGAGTTGGCCGCACTCGGTCGGCGCCGAAGCGATCGAAAAGGGATTCTCGTTCAAAGAGAATGGACTGTGCCCGACGTTGAGCCAGACGAACTGTCCAGCCTCGAACGGGATGACGTCGCCCCGCGCTGGCGCAACGACGAGTTCCCATGTTCTGTCGGCAATCCGGCGCACCGAGCGCACCGTGTAGGGGTTCTGTCGTTGCCAGATCGGCTTGACGAGATAGACCCACGCGAGGGTGAACATCGCCATGGCGAGCATCGCGATCCAGAACCAGGCAAGAAACGCATCCGCGCTGTAGCGGCCTGCCTCAAGCGCATGAACCGTTCCGAACACGGCGACGACGACAGCGCCGATTCCGTGGGAAGCTCGCCATGCCTCGTAGCTGCCGCCACGTTGCTCCCGGAAGATTCCCATTGCGACCACGATTATCAGCGCCAGCCACGCGATCAGACCTGTCAGCACGCAGGTCGGGCCGAAATCGACGCTTGCCTGCCGCGTCGTATCCCATGGCATCGGATAGTTGGGTGTCCCGGTAACGTAGAGGAACGGATGGACCAGGACCGTGATCGTGAGCGTCCGGGCTATCAGCTGGTGGACGCGCATCGTCGTGTCGATGCCGATATAGCTGGATACGAACCGGAAGCGCCCGGAGAGCAGAAACTCCATCATGATGCCGGCGAAAGCACACATGGCGAGCCCTGACGACAGGTCGTCCTGCCACTTTCGCGGCGGCAGCTCTTGGAGCCAGGCAGCGGTGACGGGCAGAACCAATATCGCGATATAGAGCGCAATCAGCACCGGAACGGCCACTCGGGTGGGCACGAGCGATTTGCGCGCGACGTCCGAATCGACGGTGAGACGCTTCTGGACAGTACTCCCGGACACCACAGTCACCCCTTCTGCTTGTTGTTTCCCGGCAGCACACGGCCGAGCCAGTCGCGTCTCAGGAGTCTGCGACGGGCGAACTTCTCACCTTCGAGAATCGCGAACAGCGCCACCCCGACTGCGATGATCGCGATGCCGTCGGTGAAGGCGATCGACCGCGTGTCGAACAGCGTCTGCATGAATGGCACATAGGTGAAGGCGAGTTGCAGGACGATGATGCCTCCCACGCCCACGAGGACCGCCGGTGTGCCGAGCACGCCCTGCCACGTTGCGGAGGTGCCGTGCAGAAATCGCACCGAGAAGAGGTAGAAGATTTCCATCACGACGACAGTGTTGACGACGATGGTTCGCGCGGACTCGTGCGATTGGCCGCGCGCCTCCGCCCAGGCGAACATGCCGAACGCGCCGATGGCGAACAATACCGACACGAGGCCGACGCGCCAAATGAGGAACGGCGACAGGAGCGGCTCGTCGGGTGCCCGCGGTGGACGAGCCATGATATTGGGCTCGGCTGGCTCGAAGACGAGGACGAGGCCGAGCCCGACGGCCGTCACCATGTTGATCCACAAGATCTGAACCGGGGTGATCGGCAGCGTCAGGCCGAACAGGATGGCCGCGGCGATGATGATCGTTTCGCCACCGTTTGTCGGAAGAGTCCAGGCGATAACCTTCGTGAGATTGTCGTAGACCGTCCGCCCCTCGCGGACGGCGGCAACGATGGAGGCGAAATTGTCGTCGGCAAGCACCATTTCCGACGCTTCCTTGGCCGCTTCCGTGCCGTTGCCGCCCATGGCAACGCCCACGTCTGCACGCTTCAGGGCCGGCGCGTCGTTGACGCCATCGCCGGTCATCGCGATGACCGCGCCTTCGGATTGAAGCGCCTCGACAAGTCGGAGCTTGTGCTCGGGGCTTGTCCTCGCGAAAACGCTGGTCGTCCGCACGGCCTCGGACAGGGCGCGCGCGTCAAGCCCGTCGATGTCATGTCCTGTCAGCACCCGTCCGTCCTGCGCCAGACCGAGTTGCTCGGCAATGGCGGCGGCCGTCACGCCGTGGTCCCCGGTGATCATCTTCACGGCAATGCCAGCGTTCCGGCATTCGCCCACCGCATCGATCGCTTCCGCGCGCGGCGGGTCGATAAGACCCACGAGCCCGATGAGAGTCAGACCGTCCTCGACGTCGGCAAAGGTCAGCGTGTGGGTGTCAGCCGGCACGGAGCGGCGCGCGAGAGCGAGGACACGTTTCCCCTCGCGAGCGAGATCCTGGATGGCTCTGAACCAGCAATCTCGATCGAGAGGTGCCTCGCCGGTGGCTGTTGCCTGGGAACGGCACATGTCGATGAGGCGCTCGGGGGCGCCCTTGACGTAGACGACCAATTCACCGTTGTGACTGTGGTGCAGCGTCGCCATGAATCGGTGGGCGGCATCGAACGGGATCTCGTCCCGGCGCGGCAAAGCTCCGCTCAGCTGCACGCGGTTGTGCCCGAGCTTCATGCCGAAAGCGACGAGCGCTCCTTCCATCGGATCGCCGTCGATGATCCAGCGTTCCCCGATCTGGCGCAGCGACGCGTCATTGCAGAGTATAGCCGCTTGGCCGATTTCCATTAGATCGCGTTTTTCGACGGGATCGATTTCAAGGCCGTCTAAGCTGACGCCACCTTTCGGCGCATAGCCTTCCCCTCCGATATCGTAGGAGTGGCAAGCGAGAACGGCCTCTGTCACCATCATCTCGTTGCGCGTCAGCGTTCCGGTTTTGTCAGAGCAGATCACGCTCACCGAACCAAGCGTCTCGACTGCCGGAAGCCGGCGGATGATGGCGTTGCGCGCCGCCATGCGCTGCACCCCGATCGCGAGTGTGATGGTCATAACCGCCGGTAGGCCCTCGGGTATCGCGGCGACGGCCATGCCGACCATGGCCATGAAGGCATCCGTCAAGGCATAGCCGCGCACCAGGACGGCGAACACGAACGTGACCGCGGCAAGCCCCAGGACGATGAGCGTGAGCTGGCGGGCGAACGCGTTCATTTGGCGGATCAGCGGCGTCTCAAGCCTCTCGACCCGGCTCAGTAGACCACTGATGCGGCCGAGTTCGGAGTGCGAACCCGTAGCGACAACGAGACCTGTTCCCTGACCCGATGTGACAAGTGTTCCCGAGAAGGCCATGCAACGGCGGTCGCCGAGCGGGGCATCCGCCGCCACGGCCGCAGTCTGCTTCTCAACCGCAACGGATTCCCCCGTCAGGATCGCCTCGTCGATGCTGAGGTTTCTCGCCTTGACGAGCCGCACGTCAGCCGCGACGCGATCGCCGGCCTCGATGAGCAGGATGTCGCCCGGCACCACTTCTGCTGCCTCAATCGTCAGCCGCTGCCCGTTGCGCAGGACCGATGCCCGCGGGCTGATCATGTTCTTGATCGCCTCGAGCGCGGCTTCGGCTCTTCCCTCCTGGATGTAGCCGATCACCGCGTTGATCACGACGACGCCAAGGATCACACCGGTGTCGATTGGGTGACCAAGTGCTGCGGTGACGGCCGCGGCGGCAAGCAGAACGTAGATCAGGAGGTTGTTGAACTGCTCGGTAAACCGCAGCCATGCAGGTTTCGGCTCGGCAGCCGGCAGCGCATTGCGCCCGTGGGCGTCCAGACGGCGCGAGGCCTCTTCGCCGGAAAGGCCGCTAGGAGTCGCTCCCAGCTCGCCGAGAGCCTCTTCGACACTACGGGCATGCAAGCCGCTGGAATGGCGCGACGCCGCACCGCCGATGCCGACCTCGCCGACTGATGATTTATGCATGGCGTCTGGGTCATCTGTCACTGAAGGATGGGGCATGGGAATTCCGCGAGCATTATCCCGATAGGGGATCTGTTTCGGACGCGTAAGTCTCAGGAGCCGCCGCAGCTTTGCGGGCAGCAACGGTTCAAACTGCTGGAGACGATCGCTCATAAACCGGTTTCGTTCGCGCAAGTGCTTGAACCATCGTCGAACGCTTTGGCTGCCCACCAGTAGAAGCGTCGCGCCGAGTATGATGAGCGGCAGTCCGAAGGGCGTTGGCAGGGGAAAGAAGAAGAGCCCCAACCCGAGCGAGGTCGTGCCGCCGATCTTGAAAGCCCAGCTCCGGATCATGAAGCGAAATCGTCCGGAGGAGGATTCCGTCTCCCTCGGAGCCGATCAGGTAAGCGGATCAATACCAAACGAGAAACCCGCCGGGAGCACACCCGTGCGGCGCCGATGGAATTGCTGGGCCTCCCATTCATTTGAAGCCTCCGATCGTTCTATTTCACCGGTGAACCATGACAGGGACACTGCTATGAGCGAGCACTTTTTGTATTTCGCTGCCAAGGACGAGACCCATCAGACCGGTACGCCCGTGCGAACCCATGACGATCAATTCACACTCTTCATTGCTTGCTGTCTCCGTGATTGCCTGCCAAGGGCGAAGATTTTCAACCGAGCGCGTTTCGCAGGAAATGCCAAGTTCATCGGCAGATTGTTTCACTGCTTCCAGAGCCTGACTCGCGAACTTTTCGGCACTTCTCTGGTACTCCTCCTCAGGAACGGGGATCAACACTTCCGCGGGCATGTCGACCGCCATGGGCTTTACTACGTAAAGCGCAATGACTTCTGCCCCGAGGGATTTGGCTAGCGAGAGACCGTGCTTGGCGGCGCGTGTCGCCAGTTCCGAGCCGTCTGTCGCCACGAGAATTCTCTTGTACATCGTTGTGTCCTTTGGATTGAGCCGACGCTGTAGGTAGGGAACTGCCCTGCATGCACGGTCGGCCGGCTTCTGGTGATTTTAGCTGGTCATTTCATGCAACTCGCACGCCGCCCATCGATGCTCCGGGCATGGGTTTTATCAGTCACATTTAACCGCCAGCACGTCGATCGGGCAGTCGGCCAGGACCTGCTCGGCGATGCTGCCGATGACCGTGTGGGCAATGCCGGTTCGGCCATGCGTCCCCACAGCAAGAAGATCCGGTTTATACTTTGCGACCTCTGCTTGAATCGCTCCATGGACCTCACCTTCAGGCAAGCTGAGTTCGAATTTCGGCGTGCGATTTCCAAGTTCGGCCGAGAGGCGGTCGATCATCTCGTGCAGCGTGGCCGCAACCTCGTTCCTGTGCTCTGCCATCAACGAATTCTGGTCGCCTCGACCGAGGAAGGCGACGTACGGTCGATGGACGGCGTGCACGAGGATTACCTCGCCAAGTGGTACAAGTCGCGCGGCCGTTCTGGCAGCGGCCTCGGCGTGCGCCGACAAGTCGCTCGCTACCACCACACGGCGATAGGGGCCGGTCACGGTATCGTTGACGACAAGCACCGGCCGGACGCCATAGCGGACCACCCGCTCTGCGGTCGTCCCCCGGAACAACTCCTTTGTCTTGTGGCGGTGAATGCCGAGCACGACGAGGTCGGCATCGAACTCTACAGATCGACGGATAATGTCCTCGTAGTCGAGACCGACCATTACGCGCTGAGAAGCTCGCACGCCATCGCCATCCGGTACCGCTGAAAGCTGTGCAGTGAGAGCCTGCTCGGCAAGAAGCTTGTTCTTGCTCGTCGAAGCCTCGAGAAGCATCTCGTCAATGACGGTAACGACCTCGAGTTCGGCGTCGAACTCCTTTGCCAGTGATACAGCCCGTCGCAAGGCGCGATCGGAGCGCGCCGACAGATCGTTGGCCATCAATATTCGCTTCATCAAGACACTCCCGGACTGGATATAAGGGGCTTTATCGCGCAAGCGGCCGCTTGCAGCGTATTGGAGTTGTTCCGGTCATCGCCCATCGAGAGCCTTTACCGCCAGGACATCGAGCGGCGCGTCGGCCAGGAGATCCTCAGCGACGCTGCCAAGCACCATGTGCTCGAGTCCCGTTCTTCCATGCGTTCCGACAGCGAGGATATCGGGCTGCAATCTCCCAATCTCCTGGCGAACGATTTCGCGTGTGTCCCCCTCAAGCACGCCGACCACAGGACGCGGCATCGCCTCGCCAAGTTCTGCTCGCAGTTGCGCAAGATCCTGCTCCACGAGTTCGGAAAATTTTGTCTGTGCGCTGCGGATATATCGCTGCTGGCCCGGACGATCGAGGAAGGTCTTGAACGGGAGGTCAACGGCATGCACTAGATGCAACTCCCCACGCAGCACCAACCTCGCCGCCAGCCGCATCGCCGCTCGCGAGTGAATGGAGAGATCGGTGGCGACGAGTGCTCGCCGGTAGGGTCTGATCACAGCGTCCTTGACGACGAGGACCGGGATGACGCCAAACCGAATGACGCGCTCGACGGCGGTCCCGCGGAAGGCCGCGCGCGTGTCGTGTCGATGAATGCCAAGAACGATCAGTTCTGCGCCCTTATCCTCGGCCAGCGCAATGATTTCCCGGTAATCGTGGCCTTTGGCAACGAGCGTTTCGATCCCGGTCTGGCTGGCCAACGGCAGCGACGCGATCTGTTCGCGCAAAATGTCGCGTGCCTCCTCCACATGCCTCTCGACGATCGGCTGGGGCAGCGAATCGTCGGCAACATTCACGACGGTCAGCTCGGCGTGGAAATCATGAGCGAGTGAAACGGCTCGTTGCAGCGCCCGGTCGGAACGCGCCGACAGGTCGCTCGCCATCAAGATCCTCTTCAAAGGGGCCTCCACGATCTGCGCAAGGCTTCGAACCCTTGGCCACAACAAACCGGTCCCGTCAATGTCGGCTCTGGACCTCGTCGGTCTGATGAATTACGGGTCGGCATCGGCGTCTTCTCGTGATGGCTGGCCGTTGCCGTCGGTCGTCAGGCGCGCCGCGACGAACTCCTCTAGATGGCGTACGGCAATACGCCATTCCCGGTGGAGATGGATGGCAGGCAATTCGCCATCCCTGATCCACTTGCGGACCGTGGCTTCCTTGACCTTTAGAAGATCAGCGACTTCCTGGGTCGTCATGAGCGGTCGGCTGAGCACGCGTGTCTCACTATGGATTTCATGGCCCAATATGCCCTGATGTAGGTTGACGTATTTTGATGTCAATCAATGAGCGACAGTGAGCCGGTACGGGCCCCATTTAAGAGTGGTCGCGGACAAGGCAACGCCGCGACAATTGTCGCAAGCGGCGGCCTCGTATTCGGCCGCCCTCATTCCGGTTCGAGTTGCAGGGTTGGTATCGATGTTGGAGAGTAGGGCAGCCGAAAAAGCGCTAACTGCGAAAACGCGATTACGCCCCTGCTCGTTTGTCACGAATGAGCGGTCATTCGGCACGTCTCAATCGCTTTGCCTGCAAAGGTAGCTTCTGGGCCCACAGCCTCCTTCACCAACTCGACCTATGCGAACCCAGGCAGACGAGGTCCAATTCGAGCAGCCGCAACCACCAGCAACTTACCCCGGGTCGCCCTCTACCCTCGGCGCGACCATCTTCGGCGCGTCGCCACTGAGCGGCGGCAGTTCGCCGGGAAGATGCGCGTCGCGGTAGCGATTGGTGATGGGATAGCGCCGGTCACGGCCGAAATTGCGCGCCGAGATCTTCACGCCGGGCGCCGACTGCCGCCGCTTGTATTCCGAGATGTACAAGAGCCGCTCGACCTTCTTGATGGTTTCTATGTCGTGGCCGCGCGTGACGATTTCCGAGACCGGCATCTCCCTCTCCACGAGGCAGGCGAGGATGTCGTCGAGCACATCGTAGGGCGGCAGGCTGTCCTGGTCCGTTTGGTTCTCGCGCAGTTCGGCGCTCGGCGCTTTCGACAGAATATTCGAAGGGATCACGATACCCGACGGCCCCTTGCCCCCGGTGATTACATGCGCGTTGCGCCACCGCGCGATGCGATAGACTTCCGTCTTGTAGAGATCTTTGACCGGGTTGTAGCCGCCGTTCATGTCGCCGTAGAGCGTCGCATAGCCGACCGACATTTCCGACTTGTTGCCGGTCGTCAGAACCATCGATCCGAACTTGTTCGACAACGCCATCAGGATCGTGCCGCGCGCCCGGCTCTGGATGTTTTCTTCCGTGACGTCGGGTTCAAGCCCCTCAAACAGGCCTGACAACGACGACAGGAAGCCCTCGACAACAGGTGCAATTTCCACGATGTCGTAGCGCACACCCAGCGCTTCAGCGCAGGCAGCAGCGTCACTGAGACTTTCCGGCGAGGTATACCGGTAGGGCAGCATGACGCAATGCACCCGCTCCGGCCCCAGCGCATCCACAGCCATCGCCGCCACGAGCGCTGAATCGATGCCACCCGACAGGCCCATCACGACACTCGCGAAACCGTTCTTGTCCACGTAGTCGCGAAGACCCAGCACGCACGCCGCGTAGGCGGCTTCATCGCCCTCGCTGAGTTTCGCTCGCTCACCTTGGCGGCACTGCCAGCCGTCCGCGCCCTGCTCCCATTCGGTGACCTGGATCGCCTCGCACCAGCCGGGAAGCTGCACCGCCAGATGCCGGTCCGCGTTGAGCACGAACGAGGCCCCGTCGAACACGAGTTCGTCCTGCCCGCCGACCTGGTTGACGTACATCAGCGGCAGATCGTTTTCGGTGATGCGCGCCACCGCCATGTTGAGGCGCAGGTCCGGCTTCGTCCAATCGAACGGAGAGCCGTTCGGCACGATGATGATGTCGGCCCCGCACTCCGCCAGGCACTCCACGACATCCTCGATCCAGATGTCTTCGCAGATCGGTACGCCGATGCGCATCCCGCGAAAATTGACCGGCCCCGGCATCGGGCCGGCGGCAAACACGCGCTTCTCATCAAACACGCCGTAGTTGGGCAACTCGACCTTGAAGCGAAGTGCGCAAACTTCACCGCCATCGATCAGCGCGACGGCGTTATAGACCTTGTTGTCTTCCGGCCAGACCGTGCCGATGAGAAGCGCAGGCCCGGGAACGCCTGCCGTCGCGGCGGCAAGCTTCATCACCGTTTCCCGGCTCGCCCGCTGGAAGGACGGCTTCATCACCAGGTCTTCGGGCGGATAACCCGCCAGGAACAACTCCGGGTACACCACCAGATCGGCGCCCATCAGCCCGGCATCCTCTCGGGCCTGCAGAGCCTTTGCGGCGTTGCCCTCGAGGTCGCCGACTGTCGGATTGAGTTGCGCTATCGCGATTTTCATGGAGGCTTCGGCCTGTTCGTGATGAGGTTGTTGCGAAGCCGGCCATTATCCGCGAGACCGCCCTCAGGGCAACAGTCAGAAAGACCAGATCTGATGTTCCGGATCTAACGCTTAATCCCCGGCGAAGGTCTTCATACGTCAGCCAATCCAGAACTCAAACGTAGAGTTGGTTAGTCTTACGGCGGAGGCACTTAGAAACCAAGCATCAGAGTTGGAACAGTGACGCACCGGCACAGTCAGCGCTCTGGCTGCCAGTCCAGAAGTTCGCGGGCGTGCTCCGCGGAGCGCACGGGATGGGCAAAACCCTCGCGGATGACATAGACCCATTCAAGGTGGGGTGAAACGGCAAGGTCTTCCGGCGTCACGGCTTCGAGCACGTCCTGGAACCCCGTCACGAAATCCCACATGATCTCGTATTGCTCGGCATCCGAGAAACGCGACCAGTCATCGGGAAGAAAGCTCGCAACATCCGTTTGAAACACCACATCCCCGACTCGCTGCGGCAGGAGATAGCCCATCGCAACCTGCTCGGCGATGGCATTGAGATAGCCAAGCTGCACGAGCCCCGAACAGATGAATGCGTTCGGCGGCTTCAGCGCCCGGCGCCGGTGACCCTTGAGTGCGCGTCGCGTGCCCCACATGCGCGCCTTGAGGCCGAAAGCGATCTCGCCGAGAAACGCCCAGCAGAGCCTGAACGCCGTTGCGTACGAATAAGTTGATTGAATGGAGTTCAGTATCCGGCCGCGCACCAGCGACTGCGCACGCTCATCGAACCACGTACCTCGCAGCCGCTTGATGCCAACCACCTGATGCTTGTCGCGCAGGTAGCTCCCTAGATTCTGTAGATCGACGCCCCTCGAGACGCTTTCGATAACGAAGGTGTTGTTGAAGCCCTGCTCTTGATGCGGAACCAGGAATATCAATGCAGCATGCGAAAACGACCCCCGTGTCGCCCAGCGGATCAGCCACGATCGCATGTCGCGCTCCTTGCGCATCAGCACGACGTCGGCCCGGTTGAGGTATGTCCCGCGCAGGAATTCCTCGACGGGCATCGGCCAATTTCCCGTATCAAGTGCGCCCGGTTTGCGTTGGTCCGCTGGCAATGGTGTGATGGCAGGGCTGACCGTATCCATGAGTGCCAAATCTCCCGCATTCGGCCGCCCAGCCGTGTCAATACGGGCGACGCTTGTCACCAATCATGCCGATGCCCTGGCGGGAATTTCACCCTTGGCAACGCGCTCGTTGTGCATCAACTCGGCGACCAGGAACGCCAGTTCCAGTGACTGATCCGCATTGAGGCGCGGGTCGCAGTGCGTGTGATATCGGTCGGAGAGATCGGCATCCGAAATTGCGGTGGCTCCGCCGGTGCACTCGGTGACGTTATCTCCCGTCATCTCGACATGGATGCCGCCGGGATGCGTCCCTTCGGCGCGATGCACGGCGAAGAACTCCTGCACCTCGCTCAGGATCCGGTCGAACGGCCGCGTCTTGTATCCGCTCTCTGCTGAGATCGTATTGCCATGCATGGGATCGCACACCCACACCACTTTGCGCCCTTCGCGCTGCACGGCCCGGATCATCTTTGGCAGATGCTCCCCGACCTTACCCGCTCCGAACCGGCTGATCAGCGTCAGCCGGCCGGCTTCGTTGTCCGGGTTGATGATGTCGATCAGTTGCAAAAGCTCGTCTGGGTCGAGGCTCGGGCCGCACTTCAGGCCGATCGGGTTGCGGATACCGCGGACGTATTCGATGTGTGCATGGTCAAGCTGGCGCGTTCGGTCGCCGACCCACACCATATGCCCCGATGTCGCGTACCATTCGCCCGTCGTCGAATCGAGCCGTGTCAGCGCCTGCTCATAGCCGAGCAGCAGCGCTTCGTGGCTGGTAAAGAAGTTCGTCTGGCGCAGCTGCGGCGTATTTTCGCCGGTGATTCCGATCGAGCGCATGAACGACAGGCTCTCGGTGATCCTGTTGGCAAGTTGTTCGTAGCGGTGCCCCTGCGGCGAACCGGCAACAAAGCTCATGTTCCACTGGTGGACGCGCTCGAGATCGGCGTACCCGCCCTGCACGAACGCGCGAATGAGGTTCGCCGTCGCCGCCGATTGCCGGTAGGCCTGCAGCATCCGCTGCGGATCCGGCATCCGCGCTTCCTCGGTGAATTCCATGCCGTTGATGATGTCGCCGCGATAGCTCGGCAGCTCGACGTCGCCGATCTTCTCGGTCGGCTTCGATCGCGGCTTGGCGAACTGGCCCGCAAGCCGG
This sequence comes from Alphaproteobacteria bacterium BRH_c36, assembly GCA_001516065.1. Classification (GTDB taxonomy): domain Bacteria; phylum Pseudomonadota; class Alphaproteobacteria; order Rhizobiales; family Hyphomicrobiaceae; genus Filomicrobium. The sequence goes on along the minus strand of LOEV01000150.1, from coordinate 41,418 downwards.
CCGACCTTGACGACCGGCGTGCCGCCGGCATACGTCAACACCACCGCCATCTGCAGGAACACGCGCAGGAAGTCGCGGATGTGGTCGGGTCCGTGCTCGGCGAAGCTTTCCGCGCAATCGCCGCCCTGCAACAGGAAGCGGCGGCCCTCGGCGACTTCGGCCAGGCGCTTTTTCAGATCGCGTGCCTCACCGGCAAACAACAGCGGCGGGAACGTCGCAAGTTTGGCTTCGACGTCCTTCAGGGCCTGTGGATCGGGATAATCCGGCACCTGCTTGATCGGCAAGGCGCTCCAGCTATCGGGCGACCAGGCGGCTCTTTTTGCCGACATATTCTTAAACTCCTAGATTCGCGTTATCTCACGCCCGCCTGCTGATCGCGGCGCCCTCCAGTCCAATCATGGCCAGTCCATCATGGCCGGCTCAACATGGAGGGAGGACACCGTCCGCTGCATTGATGTGAAGCACAGACCGTCTCGCGCAAGTCCTTCTGGCGAGCCTTATAGGCCATCGCCCACACCAAGGCCAAGTAGGAAGGCGAATGTCGTCGTCTTGCCGCCCGGTTGCTCTAATTAAGCCTGTGCAGTTCGGCTTCAATGGAAATGCGGATCTCGTCCGACAACAGCGGGATCCCCCTCGATATCCCCCATTCGGAGCGCAAAATCTGCGTTCGCGCGGAAAATCCAGCCGCATTCACCCCCTGATAGAGCGGATTGACCTTTGCCAGCGGATGCTCGCCGAGGAAGTTCCATACAACCGCCAGCGTCACCGGCCTGCTCACCCCGTTGATGGTCAGGTCGCCGGTCACATTCGCCGTCTTTGCACTTGTCACCGAAACCGCCGTGCTGGTGAAGGTGATATCGGGATAGGCCGCCGCATCGAGATAATCGTTGGTGGCGCTCAGAACACGGTCGTAGGCCGGCACCCCGGTCGTCACCGTGGCGACCTTGATCGTCACGTTGAGTTCGCTCATTTCCGGACGTTCCGGGTCGAAGGCAAGCCGCCCGATGACGTCCCGGAAACTCCCGGATTGCCATGACATGCCTAGATGCTCGTAGCTGAAGCGGACGCTGGTGTGCTCCTTGTCGAGGATGAAAACACCGCCGTCGCCTGCCGTGGCGCAGATTGGCGCGGCGAGGATCGCCAGCATTAAGACGACTGCAGCGAAGCCCTGTGAGATCGATCCGGCTCTCATAAGTCCCCCAGTGTCGTGTACCGCAAATACCGTCATCTTTGCCGCGACCTCGTCACGGTATTTGCGGTACTGAACGACACTAGAAAACCTATGTTTCTAGTGTGGCTCAGCCTCGCAAATGTCTTGGAAAGACTGCCGCGAATGGTGAAGACATTTGCGAGACGCCACACTAGGGTTGTCATTTTCATCAATCCAAGCCACGCCTACAGCCCCGCCGACATACCCCCGTCGACGGCCAATTCGGCACCCGTGATGAAGCCGGATTCGTCGGAGGCGAAAAAAACGGCGGCCGCCGCCACATCCTCCCCGCTGCCGAACCGTTTCATCGGCGTCTGATCAATCAGCGCCTTGTTGATCATCGGATTGCGCAGGACCCGCTCTGTCAATGCCGTCTCGATGAAGCCCGGCGCCAGCGCGTTGACGCGGATTCCGTAAGGCGCGTATTCGACCGCCAGCGCCCGCGTCAGCGCCGACACCGCCCCCTTGGTCGCCGAGTATCCGGCAAGCTGCCGCAGGCCGCGGTGCCCCATGATTGAAGCGATGTTGATCAGTGAACCCTTGCCGGAAGCCTTCAACAGGTTGAAACCGTCCCGCGCGATCCGCACGACACCGTCGAGGTTCACTTCACGGATCTTGACCCAGTCGGCATCCGACAGGTGGCGGAAATCTTCACGCACATTGAGCCCGGCATTGTTGACCAGCACGTCGATACGCCCCGGCCCCTGCTCGATGCCGCGAAACAGCGCCGTGACGTCCTGCCCCTTGGAAACGTCGACCGCCATCGCGGTTGCCTTGAGACCGTCCTCCGTCAGCGCCCGCGCCGCATCCTCGGCCCGTGCTCCATCGATGTCGGTGAGATAGACGTGTGCCCCCTCGCGGGCGAACGCCTGCGCGGTGGCAAGTCCGATTCCGGCTGCCGACCCAGTCACCACGGCAATCTTGTTTTCAAGGCGTAGCGCCTGGCTCACGGGAAACTCTCCGGCTTCGGTCTATCCTGCCTAGTGTGGCGTCGCGCCATAGTTGACCGACGGCGCGGCTGGCGAGGTGTCAACTATGGAGCGATCAACGCCACATTAAGTCCATGATTTTTCTAGTGGCCCGTCAGACGTTTGGTTCCCGCTTGCGGCTGGACTCGAAAGCAAACGTCAGGTGCAAAAGCTACTCTAGAATCTTAGTGTTGCCAGTGTTCCTCATGGTTCTGACATTTGCTCGGAACCTGGCCGCACGGGAAAGCAAATGTCAGAACCGGAACACTGGCCAACAGAAACCCTATTCCAACCGCCCGAACAAGGATTTATCCCGCGGCCTGCCGTCGCGTCTCGGTTCTGTTGCGCATCGTGACGAGTTCTTCGGCCGCCGAAGGGTGAAGCGCCATCGTGTTGTCGAAGTCTTCCTTGCGAGCGCCCATGCGCATGGCTATGGCCGCCATCTGAACGATCTCGGCGGCATCGTCGCCGACGACGTGGCAGCCGACGATTTTGCCGCTCTCGCCATCGACAAGAAGCTTCATCAACATCTTCTCATCGCGCCCCGACAGCGTCGCCCGCATGGGCCGGAAGCTCGACTTGTAGATGTCGAGAACCTTGCAATGTTCGATCGCCAGATGCTCGGGCAATCCGACGGTACCGATCTCCGGCGTCGAAAATACTGCCGTCGGGATCAGCTGGTGATCGATTTGCCACGGCTTGCCGCCGAACTGTGTGTCGGCGAAAGCATGCCCTTCACGGATCGCCACCGGCGTCAGGTTGAACCGGTCGCAGACATCGCCGACCGCGAAGATATTGTCGACGCTTGAGCGGGATTCGCCGTCAACGACAATGTGGCCGTTCCAGCCCCGCTCGACACCCACTGCTTCTAGCCCAAGGCCCCTGACATTCGGTGATCGGCCTATGGCGAACATGAACTGGTCGGCCTCCAGATTGACACCATTGTCGAGATGACCGACCAGGCCCGATCCGGTTTTTTCGATTCTCGAGAACACATGTCCAAGGATAAGGCGGATGCCGCGTTTCCCGTACGCTTCGCTCACTGCGTCACGCAGGTCCTCATCGAAACCGCGCAGGATCTTTTCGCCGCGATAGATCAGCGTCGTCTCGGCACCGAGGCCGGCAAAGATACCGGCAAATTCGACCGCGATATAGCCGCCACCCGTGATCACGATGCGCTCGGGCAGTTTGTCCAGGTGAAACGCCTCATTCGAGGTGATGACGTGCTCGCGGCCTTCGAGCTTTGCTTCGATGTTGGGCGTCCCGCCGGTCGCGATCAGGATCTTCTCGGCTGTCACCGTCCGACCGGAAGAGAGCTGAAGGGTGTGGCGATCTTTGAAAACCGCCCGCTCGGTAAACATTCTAACACCGGCCGTCTCGAGCCCCTTCTGGTAGAGACCTTCAAGCCGCCCGATCTCCTTGTCCTTGGCCGCGATGAGCCCATCCCAGTTGAACGAGGGCTCCTCCAGGTTCCAGCCGAATCCGTGTGCATCCTCGAACGCCTCCGCGTAGCGCGACGCATAGACCAGCAGCTTCTTGGGAACGCAGCCCCGGATCACACAGGTGCCGCCGAAGCGGTACTCCTCGGCAATACCAACCCGCGCGCCGTGGCCTGCCGCGATACGTGCAGCACGCACGCCACCCGATCCGCCACCGATGACGAAGAGATCGAAGTCACGTCCCGTCATGCAGCCTCTTTTCGCTATTCTGACAGCGCGCAGCGCAGGGCCGCCCGAGCCGCTCAGTCCTCGTCGACCTCGTCGCGGTTGGCTTCGATCACCCGAACGCCCTCGTCGCCCGCGATGATGGCCACATCGCAGATATCAAGGAACAATCCGCTTTCCACCACGCCGGGGATGAACTTCAAGGCGTCGTCGAGATCTTCGGCATCATCGATCCGTCCGAAGTCGCAATCGAGGATGTAGTTTCCGTTGTCGGTTATGAAGGGCTGCCCCTCTGCCGTCATGCGCAGTTCGAGTTCGCCCTCGCAGCCGCAGTCCGCCGCCAACGTCTCGATCATGTCGCGCGTCGCCGTCAGTCCGAATGGGACGACTTCGACCGGAAGCTTGTAGGCGCCGATCGTTTCGACCAGCTTGCTGTCATCGACCATGATCACCACCCGGTCGGAAGCCATCGCCACGATCTTCTCGCGCAGGAGCGCCCCCCCGCCGCCCTTGATCATGCGCAGCTCTTCATCGATTTCGTCGGCTCCATCGAACGTGATGTCGAGTTCAGGCACTTCTTCGAGCGTCGATAGCGTGATGCCGCGGGATTCCGCAAGTTTGCGCGTTTCTTCCGAGGTCGGTACGCAGATGACCGATAGGCCGGCTTTGACCCGGACACCGAGCAGGGCGACGAAGTGCGCCGCCGTCGACCCCGTCCCGAGCCCGATGCGCATGCCCGGCTCAACCATTTCGACAGCGCGCATCGCCGCCATCTTCTTATGTTCGTCCGCTGACATGCTTGTTCCTCATGCGTTGAAAAGATGAAGTCCGCCACGACTCGAGCATGCGAGCCGGCGCGGCCGGGAATGAGCGCGCAGGCTTACCGCAAACCCGGCCGCCGCGCGATGCTCAAAGTCCGCCCATAAGCAAATATTTTTGCTCGACAAACTCCTCGATGCCGTGGTGCGAGCCCTCGCGGCCAAGTCCGGACTGCTTGACGCCGCCGAAGGGGGCAAGTTCGCTCGACATGACGCCTTCGTTGATGCCGACCATGCCGAATTCGAGCGCTTCTGCCACCCGCCAGACCCGACCGATGTCGCGCGCGTAGAAATAGGCGGCAAGTCCGAAGGGCGTGTCGTTGGCCTGTGCGACGACGTCGGCTTCGTCTTCGAAGCGGAACAACGGCGCCACCGGTCCAAACGTCTCTTCGCGCGAAACCTTCATGTCCGCGGTGACGCCCGTCAGGACGGTCGGCTCGTAGAACGTACCCCCCAGCGCGTGCGGTTTGCCGCCGGTGACCACCTTTGCGCCCTTAGCGATAGCATCGCTGACGTGCTCTTCCACCTTTGCCAACCCAGCCGTATTGATCAGCGGGCCAATGGCGACACCGTCTTCGCGCCCGGGCCCGACCTTCAGCGCGCCCACCGCCGCGGCGAGTTTTTCACTGAATGCCTCATAAACGCCCGCCTGCACATAGATGCGGTTGGCGCACACGCACGTCTGACCGGCGTTGCGGAATTTCGACGCCATGGCACCTGCCACGGCCTTTTCGAGATCGGCATCGTCGAACACGATGAATGGCGCATTGCCGCCGAGTTCCAGTGACACCTTCTTGATGGTGTCGGCGGACTGCCGCATCAGGATGCGCCCGACCTCGGTCGAACCCGTGAACGTAACGACCCGCACCTTTTCGTTCGTTGTCAGTTCCTTGCCGACAGGCACCGGATCGGATGTCGTGACGATATTGAGAACCCCGGGAGGCACGCCGGCTTCTTCGGCGAGCGCGGCGAGTGCCAGCGCCGACAGCGGCGTATCCTCGGCCGGCTTGACGACCGCCGTGCAGCCCGCCGCCAATGCAGGCATGACCTTGCGCGTGATCATTGCATTCGGGAAGTTCCACGGCGTTATGGCTGCCACGACCCCGATCGGCTGCTTGATAACGACAATGCGCGCATCCGCCTTGAACGTCGGGATCGTTTCGCCGTAGATGCGCTTTGCCTGCTCGGCGAAAAACTCCACGAACCCGGAACCGTACATGATCTCACCCTTGGCTTCGGCCAGCGGTTTGCCCTGTTCGCAGCTCAAGATCATTGCCAGCTCGTCGGCATTGTCGATAATGAGATCAAACCAGCGCCGCAGGATCTGCGCGCGCTCCTTGGCCGTGCGCCGCGACCATTCCGGAAATGCCCGGGACGCGGCCTCGATAGCCGCCCGCGTCTCTTCAACGCCCATGTCGGGCACCCGCGCAATCACTTCCCCCGTCGCCTTGTCGGTCACCACCATCGCCGGTTCACCGACCCATTGGCCATCGATGTAGGCGTGCTGCTTGATGAGTTTCGAAGGCGCTTCACCCATGACGGGATCCTTTCAGAGTATGGAGCCGGCCGCTATGATGCGCAAAGGGATCATAGGCTGGCTTTGACGAAGTTATTGTGTAAGGAGCAGACGGCTGCCATTCAAGCATTGCCAACTTCAAAGCTTCGAGACCGGCGGAAGGCTCAGCCATGCAGCTGCCAGACATGCACGATGTATCACTCGTCTTCGACCTCGACGGCACGCTTGTCGATACCGCCCCTGACCTGGTTGACGCAACTAATCACGCCCTCGCCGGCATCGATCTTGGCCCTGTTCCCGAAGCCGAATTGCGCCAATGGATCAGTTTCGGCGCTCGCCGCATGTTGGAGGAAGCCCTCGCCCACCACGGCGACATCTTGCCCGAGGGTGATGTCGACGCCCTGCTGGCGACGTTCCTGACCTATTACGAAGCCAATATCGCGGAGCGCAGCCGTCCCTACGATGGTATCGTCGATGCGCTTGAGGCATTGAAAGACCGCGGCGCCCGCCTTGCCGTCTGCACCAACAAGCGCGAAGCCCTCTCGCGGCGCCTCCTCGACGCGCTCAGCCTATCGAACTATTTTTCCGCCATCGCCGGCCGTGATACCTTCAAGGTCTATAAACCTCACCCCGATCACCTCATCGGCACGATTCAGATGGCCTCGGGCAGTGTTCTGAAGGCCGTCATGATCGGCGACAGCGCCACCGACGTCGCCACCGCCAAAGCCGCCCGAATCCCGGTTGTTGCCGTCTCCTTCGGCTACACCGACGTTCCCGCTCGCGACCTCGGCGCCGACCGCGTCATCGACTGCCCTACGCAATTGATAACGACTCTCGACGACCTCCTCTACCGGCGGCACTCCGTTCCTGGATAACTAGGGTTCCGGTTCTGACATTTGCCACCCGGTGCGGCGAACTTCTGAGCAAATGTCAGAGCCGCTTTTGCACCTGACGTTTGGCTTCGAGGCCAGCCGCTTGCAGGAACCAAACGTCAGGTGCGCTACACCCGTCTGAAATACCATCCGCGCATTTGCGGATTGCAGTTCGATTTCCGCTCGGATCTTTAACGCTGCCGGTGTATCCAAGCCGTCGAACAGCCACAATTGCCCGACAAACAGCGACGGAATCGGATCTGCTAGCTGAACGGAGCAACGAAAATGATCAAACGCATAATCGCCGCGGCTGCGCTGGCATTCACGGCAACAAGCGGTGCAATTGCCGCTGACGTGCCGAAGTCTACGGCGGACTGCATGGAGCAGGTCTTCGATCTGGCAACAGCCGCACAGGACAAGAACCTGTCTGACGCCAAAACTACAGAGATTGAAGACCTTCTGACGAAAATGGAAGACGCCTGCACTTCCGAAAAGTTTGCTGAAGCCGCCAATGTGAGCGACGACATAACTGCGGCAATCGACAAGTAATCGCCGCAAAGCCGCCAACGCCTGGAATTCAAAAATGGGCGCGCCAAAACCCGCCCAACTGCCTATCAGTCGGCTCCAGCTTTGACACGTCCCCATCCTCCCGGCTGACGTGATTTGTAGCCCTGACCAATATCACTGACGTTGCTTCTGCTGATCGGAAATTCCGATCTAAAAAGGGGATTGTTTTTGATTTTGGGCGTCATAAATCGTAATACGTTGGTGACCGCGGTGCAGTTGCCCCGTCGGTCATCTGCGTTCAACATTTAGAATCGCTCAGGAGGAACGACATGATCAGAACGGCTCTCGTACTTGCCATCGGCGCTTCCGTTGCTTTTGCCCCGGCCGCCTTCGCCGCTGAAGAAAAGGTCGGAGGCCTTCCGGCATTGTCAACAAAATCGATAAAAGAACTCATCGAGCAGCGCGAGAAGTGGGGCGACAAACCCGTCAAGACCTACAAGGACTGACACGCGATTCCTCGGAATTTTCGGCGGCCCGGGCATGCTCGTCCGGGCCGTTTGATTAAGAGCGGCGCATGCCGGATTCAGGCCCTTCGGGTTTTCACTCCCGCCATCATTTCGCGCTTGCCTCCATATCCCGGCCTTTTTGCGATTTCGAAACCCGCAGCCATCAGATTGCGTCGAACCCAGCCCGCCGCCGAGTAGGTCGCAAAGCTGCCACCCGGAACGGTTCGTTCAAACACCCGCGTCATCAACTCCGCCCGCCACATGTCGGGGTTCTTTGCCGGCGAAAACCCGTCGAGAAACCAGGCATCCGCCGCCCCATTCCAGCGCGAGACTTCCTCGCAGGCATCTCCGACGACGACCCGCAGTTGCGTCTGCCAATCCATCTGCCACTGCCGAGTCCGATCGAACCCCGGAACATCACCTTGTCCAGCCTCCCTCCAGCGTTCCAGCAGCGCATCGGAGAGGCCCGCCAGCTCCCTCCAGCACTCCAGCGCCCGCGCCATATCCTCCGCACCGATCGGCAGCAACTCGAACGAGACGAAGCTGAGATGTTGGCCGGGCTGCCGCACCGAAATCCACTGGCGCCAGGTTTCCAGAAAGTTGAGCCCGGTCCCGAATCCGAGTTCCGCGATGACGAACCCGTCCTGCTCGGCAAAGCGTTCCGGAAAGCCGTTCCCGCCAAGAAAAACGTACGCGGCCTCCGCACGTCCGTCATTGCGCGAATAGAACGTATCTTGGAACTCTTCGGACATCGGGACTTCGCCCGGCTCCCAGGATATGTTCGGCTTCGAACCGTCACTCATTGGCGGCCAGTCTTTCTTGAACCATGGGCCCTACTCCTACGATGCCGCCGGTTAGTCCCTGTATTGCAAATGCTCATGCATCCCCGATGCCGCGCGCGCCCGATCTTGCCATCGTCGGCGGCGGCATTGTCGGGCTGTGGTGCGCCATGCGTGCCGGCGCGGCAGGGCTGTGTACTGTTCTCCTCGAAAAGGGCCGCATAGGGCAAGGCGCCAGCGGTGGTTTTCTTGGCGCATTGATGCCCCACCAGCCCGTCCGGTGGACACCGGAAAAAGCCTTCCAGCTCGACGCGCTGATGTCGCTCGAGACCGAGATCACCCTGCTCGAGGAACGCACCGGCATCGATTGCGGCTATCGCCGCTGCGGCCGCCTGATTCCGACCCGCACCGAAAAGAAGCGTGCCCAACGCACCGATTGGCAGGCCGCAGCCAGGCAGAACTGGCCGACGGCGTCGCCAGGCGGCAAGCTCCTCGAATGGCGACTTCTCGATGCAACCCCCGACGCTCGCTGGCTCGCCCGGGATGCAGCCCCACTGGGGTGTGAATTCGATACGCTCAGCGCCCGGGTTTCGCCGCGCGCGCTCCTTGCGGCCCTTGCCCTCGCAACTAGCAGAACCGTCCACATCCGCGAACGCACCGCCGTTGCGCGCTTGCATGATGGCGGCGCCATGATAGTCCTCGACGATGGAACCGAGTTGAAGCCGGGCCGCGTCATCCTCACAGCCGGGTACGAGACCTTCGACTTTCTCGAAGACATGGCTGGTCGCCGTCTTGGCCGCGGAGTCAAGGGACAGGCCGCCTTGATGCATCCGCTTCAGCCCGTCGACCCGCACGCACCGATCATCTACTTCGGCGGCGTCTACGTCATCTCCCACGACAACGGGCTGATCGCGATCGGTTCGACGTCGGAAAACGAGTTCGTCGACGCCGCGGCGACCGACCACCGGCTCGACGACCTCATCGCCCGTGCCACCATGATCTGCCCCGCACTGGAGGGCGCAGCGCTGCAAGAGCGCTGGAGCGGCGTGCGCCCGAACGCCATTGGCCGCCATCCCATGATCGGTCCGCTGCCCGCATGCCCGCGCATTGTCGTCTGCACCGGCGGCTATAAGATTTCCTTCGGTATTGCACACAGGATGGCCGACGCCGCGCTCGGCTTCGTTACCGGCCAGAGGTCATCGGTACCACCGCGCTATGCCACCGCCGCCCATTACGCCTGTGCGCAGTAAGCGTCGGCCCGGCAAAGAACGAATGGGGCTTCCTTAGAGATACACTTCTGCAGGCGCGACGGAGTCGGAACCCTGAAGTCGTTCATTGGAAGGCCGGTCCGTGCGACCACAGCGTCAACGAAAACCGTTCGCCGCGATGGACGGGGCTCACACGATGCAGGACGAAACTTGGCAATAGCAGCGCAGAACCGATAATCCTCGAGGCCTGTCTGACCACACCGTCGCAGTTGGTTTCCAGCATGCCACCTTCGTAGTCTTCGCTCTGCGACAACTGCACGACCATGGTGAGCTTGCGCCGCGCCGCCACCGGTCCGTCGCCGAAGTCGACATGCCAGTCGAAGAACCCGCCGGGATCCGCCTGATACCATGCCACCTGCATGCGCTCGCCAAACTCTTCGAGGACGAATTCGAAGTGGCTCCTGTTGGCTTCGGCGACGCTGTTGAGCAGCCGGTGGAACACCCAGCTGCACTCGCCGTCTTCGTCGAGCCAGAAGATGCGCGAACGGCGCGTATTGTCCGAGCGCAGCCCGCCGACCAGCCCCGCCTCACGGGACGGTCCGTCACGGGCTGCGGCAATAATTTTTTGGCATTCGGCAGGCGTGAAAACGTCAAGGGTTTCGAGCGGCTGCAACATGGCGGCACGGTTTCCAGAAGGGCGACCGGGGAGAAGACCGACGCCCAATAGCACTGCCAAGACACTCCGGGATGGTCGGCCGGTCCGCATTTTAGCGTCCGGCCGACGCCGGTTTCAGTCCTTTACGTCAAGTAGTTCGACATCGAAGATCAGCGTAGCGTTCGGCGGGATGACGCCACCAGCACCACGCTTGCCGTAGCCGAGTTCGGCAGGAATGATGAGCGTGCGCTTTCCGCCGACTTTCATCGACGCGACGCCTTCGTCCCAGCCGCGGATGACCTGGCCGACGCCGATCATGAATTCGAACGGTTGGCCGCGGTCGACCGAACTGTCGAACTTGGCGCCCTTTTCCCCGTCTTTGTAGAGCCAGCCGGTGTAGTGCATCACGCACGTTTGCCCAGTACGCGGGGTCGCGCCCGTGCCTTCGACGCTGTCTGTAATCTGCAAGCCCGATGGTGTTGTCATTGTTTCTCCGGCGGCCGCAGCCGTTTGCAGGAATGGAACTGCGACCGCAAGCGCGGTGCAGAGCGCGGTTGCAAGGGCCATCACCATAACGCAACCCATCACTCGAAAAGCACGCATTTAAAGATCACTCCCTCGATTCCAGTTACGATGGCAGGCGGGCTGTTTAGCCCGCTTTGGCGCGTAAGGGCAATCGGCTTCCGCCCCGCGCCGCGCACGCATCCGGATAAAGCATTCAACACGGGCGGAGAAAAGAAGGAGCCGCCCTCGATTGAGAACGGCTCCTGTCTTTGTGGCATGACGGATCATGCCCGTTTGCTATCCCAGCGTCAGCGCTTCAACGCTTACGCAAGTTCGATCGTGTCGACGGCGATCTTGCCGCTGCGCTGATCAGCAGCCGTGTTGAAGGACACTTTCTGTCCTTCCGAGAGGCCGTGGATGCCAGCGCGCTCAAGAGCGGTCGCGTGCACAAATACGTCCTTCTGGCCGTTGTCGGGAGCGATAAAGCCGAAGCCTTTTTGATCGTTGTAGAATTTTACAGTACCAGTTTCCAAGAAACCATTCCTTTGATTGTGTCTAAAGTCCTTGCAGACCTACGCGCACACGAAGCGCCCGATAAGTCCACGTTTGTCGATTTTGTTAGGGTGTCTGAACGTGCGCCTGAAAAGCTCAAAGCGTCGCGGCCAAGTTTTCCGGCGAAAATCTGTACTGCATGTACGCCTTGCCGGTCGAACTTACAAGGGCGGATGTGAAATTGAGGCGAATTGACCGCAATTTTCACACCGCACGATGCCCGCGTCATTCTTCAAGCATGGTTAGCGCTGCCCGCCGCTCGCTCGGTTTCAGCTTGAGAAACAAAGCGCGGGCCGCCTTGATATCCCGCTCCGACCCGCTCTCGCAGGCAGCCTTGAGCGCCAACACTGTCGGGTGATTTGCCCCGCAGATGAAACCTAAGGCCTGCGCCAGCTGCCCCATCGCCGCCCGGTCAATCGACTTCTCATCCATGCGCGGTGTCCTTTGTCTTCCATTGTCCGCAGCACTGCGAAGCCCACGCGGACGACCGCGCGCCCTTCACTCACAACGGTATGTTGTCGTGCTTCTTCCACGGGTTTTCCAGCGTCTTGTTGCGCAGCATGTTGAGTGCGCGACAGATGCGCTTGCGTGTCATCCGCGGCAGGATGACCTCGTCGATATAGCCGCGCTCGGCGGCAACAAACGGGTTGGCAAAGCGTGTCTCGTAGTCCTTGATGCGGCCCGCGATTTTTTCCGGTTCGCCAAGTTCCGAGCGGTAGATGATCTCGACCGCACCCTTCGCTCCCATCACCGCGATCTCGGCCGTCGGCCAGGCGTAGTTGACGTCGCCGCGGATGTGTTTCGAACTCATCACGTCATAGGCTCCGCCGTAGGCCTTGCGCGTGATCACCGTCAGTTTCGGCACGGTCGCTTCCGCGTAGGCAAATAACAGCTTGGCGCCATGCTTGATCAACCCGCCATACTCCTGCGCTGTGCCCGGCAGGAAGCCCGGCACGTCGACGAACGTCACGATCGGAATATCGAAGCAGTCGCAGAACCGCACGAAACGTGCAGCCTTGCGCGAGGCATCCGAATCGAGCACGCCCGCCAGCACCATCGGCTGGTTGGCGACGATGCCGATGGTGTGGCCTTCCATGCGCGCGAAGCCGGTCAGGATGTTCTTGGCGAACGCATCCTGGATTTCGTAGAAATCGCCCTCATCGACGACCTTGCCGATGAGTTCGTGCATGTCGTAGGGCGTATTGGGATTGTCCGGGATCAGCGTGTCGAGCGAGGTCTCCACGCGGTCCGCCGCATCCATCGTCGGCAGTACCGGCACCCCGTCGGTATTGTTCGACGGCAGGAAGTCCATCAGCCGGCGCATCTGCAGCAGCGCCTCGACGTCGTTGTCGTAGGCCCGGTCGGCAACGGAAGATTTCGAGGTGTGCACCTTCGCTCCGCCGAGTTCCTCAGCCGTCACCGTCTCATTCGTCACCGTCTTCACGACATCGGGACCTGTGACGAACATGTAGCTGGTGTCGCGCACCATGAAGATGAAGTCGGTCATCGCCGGCGAGTAGACGTCCCCGCCCGCGCAAGGGCCCATGATCACGGAGATCTGCGGAATGACCCCCGACGACATGACGTTGCGCTGAAACACTTCGCCATAGCCGCCAAGTGCATCGACGCCCTCCTGAATGCGCGCCCCGCCGGCATCAAACAGCCCGACGATCGGCGCCCGGTTCTTCAGCGCCATGTCCTGGATCTTTGTGATCTTCCTGGCATGCGTCTCCGACAATGAACCGCCGAAAACCGTGAAGTCCTTGGCGAACACGTAGACGACGCGTCCATTGATGGTGCCCCATCCCGTCACCACGCCATCGCCCGATATTTTCGATTTCTCCATGCCGAATTCGGTGCAGCGGTGCTCGACGTACATGTCGAACTCCTCGAACGATCCCTCGTCCATCAGAAGTTCGATGCGTTCGCGCGCCGTCAGCTTGCCGCGCGCATGTTGGGCATCGATACGTTTCTGACCGCCGCCGAGGCGGGCATTGGCGCGGCGTTGTTCGAGTTCGGCGATGACGGGTTTCATTGAAAGCGCCCCTGTTGGTCTTGTTTTTGGAGAAAGTGGCGTGGGGGGAAGGTTGCCTGATGAAATAGCACGCCTTTGCTGCAGCGCAAACGCAACGTTGGGGGAGGTCGTTAGCGACGCCACGAGTGGACCCAACACCCCGAAAGGCCGCGGAAAGGTGCGCGAAACGGGGGATTGTGCTAAGATGCGCTCGCTGGCGGGGTCGAAATTGCCGCTATCGCCAGCCGTGCTGATCATCTGCCGATGACGCTGACGCCTGCGCCGGGTTTTTCGCCACGTTTACCTCGGCCACAATACCCGGAACCTGGAAACTAAACCCTCAACCGCCTGGACAATGCATCCGGCAGAACCTCTATCGTCTCGACGCCGAGCATGTTGTCGGGACACAGGAGTGCGCTCATTTCTTCGAGACCCGGCAATGTCGCGTTGAGGAACCGGTCGAGTGGAATCTCGCTGGCGACCATTTCTTCCCAGGGTCCTTCAAGGCGCATTTCGGCACGTTCGCGCACCGACCAGCACGGCAACACCTGTCGCCCTGGCTTGATCTTCGAGACCATCATCGACGGCCCGTACATCCCCGAGACGACGAATACTTTGCCTGCCCCGATGACGCGCTCGACGAATGCCGTCACGATCCCCCTGCGCAGGCTGACCGTCAGGTCGAGCGGCTCAAGCTCGGGCTTGTCGGGACTATCCGACCAGTCGGTTCCAACCCGGCGGTCATGCTGATCGAGCGCCGGCAATAGCGAGGTCAAAACCTCGCCGAGCGGCAGTTCCTTGATGCGGGGGTTTTCCGCGATGCAGCCCGCCCACTTTTCCGCCTGCGCGCGCTCCGACCACAGGAACGTGACCTCCCGCCCATCCTCGAACCGGGACGGCGCCCGCGCCAGCCCGGCCTCTCCGGCAACCGCGTACACCGTCATCGATTCGGCAACGCGCCGAACGAACTGGTCCTGCGTCGAATCCACATTGGCGTCACTGACGGCGTCGGGCATTGCTGCATGTTCCGGATCAATTGCGATGGCACCGGCAATGTATCAGCACCATCGTTAATGGTCCGTTAGGCGGTTATTAGTTGAGCCGAATGCCATTAGGCACTTTCAAAAATAGCGCTCGCCGCCTGGAACTCCGCCCAGCGCTTATTGCGCCGCTCGGTGGCTTCCTCGTCCGCGCCCCACTGCGCAATCTGGAAGTCTTCATCGACATGCGCTGCCTGCCAGGCCGCCTCCAGGGACAATTCTCCGCGCGCGTGCGCCAGCGCGATCAGCGCCGAACCGGTCAGCGTCGTGATCACGTGCAGGGCGCACAGCTTCAGCGCGTCGAAGTCGCGTAGCTCGGCCGCGAGCGCCTCAATCGACGTCGACGGCTGCTCAACGGGCATCACGCCCTGCGCGAGAACGAACCTCGCCCCGAAGACGCCCCGCGCCCATTCCAGTACCCGGTCCCAGGCAGCGGCCTGCATCGCCACGAGATCGTCGGGCCCTTCGGCGCGATAGCAGACGAGATCCGAACCGGCGAATGCAACGATATCGGCAGCGACTTCAGTTTCACGCCCGCGTACGCCGTCGATCGCCGAATTGACGATTTTCGTGAGAGGCATTGTCGCCGGATCGATTCGCTCAGTCTGCGCCCGCCACTCTTCGGCAAGCGCTTCGGCCAGCCTTTGCGAGGGGACTGCGACAAGCGCCTTGCCCGGCGTCCTCACCGCGCGCGCATCAAGCAGCAGTTGCCACTCCCTCCCGGAACCGTCGAGTGAACGTTCCGCGACGCTGACATCTTCATAAAAGCGCTTGGGCAGTGCACGCGCGTCCCTCCTGGTCTTTTCTTCTCCGCCGCTCACGCTGCGACTCCACTGCTTTGCGCCAGCAGCCGCTCGATGGCGTCCGGTACCGCCGCGTACTCCTGAACGATTGACCGCGCTCCGGCAGCTTCCAGCATCACGCGCGGATGATAGCCCCAGGCAACACCCAAACCGGCGACGCCGGCCGCGCACGCCATCTCGATATCGTAGGTCGTATCCCCGATCATGATCGTCTGAAGTGCTTCGGTGCCGCACTCGAGCATGGCCCGTTCGATCATCGAAGGGTGCGGCTTTGAGGGGTGGTCGTCGGCGGTCTGGATCGTCACGAAGTATTCTGCCAACCCTTCCCGCTCGAACAGCGCTTCGACGCCGCGCCGCGATTTGCCCGTAGCAATTCCAAGAAGATAGTCTTCGCGCGCGGCAAGTGCCACGATCGTTTCCGCCGCCCCCGGGAACAGCTGCTCATGGTGGTGCGGCTGTTGGCGAAGGTCTGCGAACGCCTGCTTGTAGGATTGCGAAACCTGCAGCGCCACATCCCCGGAGTCCGCGGGCAACAGCCGCTGCACAGCCTCGACGAGCGACAGCCCCACAACGCCGATCACGTCGCTGCGTGCCGGCTGCGCCAGGCCATGGTCGTCGAAGGCCATCGACATCGCCGTGGCGATGGCGTGCTGGCTGTCGACGATGGTGCCGTCGCAATCGAAAATGATAAGTTTCATGTCTTCATTCTATCACTTGGCAGCAGCACCGCGCACGTCCTGCACCCTAATCCCTGGCTTCGAATTTTTCCGGATCAAGCCCCAGCAGCTCCCAGGTCCGCAGCATGTGCAGCGGCAGCGGCGCGGTGACATCAAGTTTCTTACCCGGCTCGAATGGATGCGGCAGGATCAGCCGGCGTGAATGCAGATGAAGCTTGTTTTCCATGTTTTCGGCCGGCAGATTGATATGCCCCTCATATTTGTCGTCCCCGGCAATCGGATGCCCGATGATCGACATATGCGCGCGCAACTGATGCTGGCGGCCGGTCACCGGCTTCAGCGAAACCCACGCCGCCTTTTGCCCGAGTCGCTCGATGACCGAGTAATGCGTCGTTGCATGCATGGCTTCCTTCTGCTCGCCGGGAAGCGATTTGCGTATGCGGTCGCCGTCGGGGCCCGATGCCTTCACCAGGGCCGCTTCGATTTTGCCCTGCGGCGGCTTTGGCACGCCGGAGACCAGCGCCCAATATGTCTTGGCCGCCGAACGGGTGCGGAAGATGTTGCCGAGTTTGGCGGCGGCATTCCTCGTCTTGGCAACGAGCAGCACGCCCGTCGTATCCTTGTCGAGGCGATGCACCAGGCGCGGCCGGTCGCCGAAGCGGTCGGCCATGCCTTCGAGAATACCGTCGATGTGACGCTTCATATTCGTGCCGCCCTGCACGGCCAGCCCGAACGGCTTGTTGAGAACGAACAGATGGTCGTCCTCGTAGATGATCATGTCCTCGATGAGCGTCCGGTCTGCCTTCGACAACCCCGGCGGCGGCTTGACCGACGGCGCCGCCTTTGGCGGATCGCGCACCACCTTCGGCACGCGGATCTGCGCTCCCGCATCGACCCGCGCGTTGGCGTGAACCCGCTTTGAATCGACCCGGACCTGGCCTGATCGCAGCAGCTTCTGCAGATAGCCGTAGGTGACGTAGGGGAAATGGATCTTGAACCAGCGATCGAGCCGCAGCCCGTCTTCGTCCGCCTGCACCTCGATCGTCTCGACCGGGCCGCTCATGCCAGCACCTGCCGGGCGATCGCCATCCCGGCATAGATCGCCGCAAGCGACAGAGTCACCGAGGAAATCACATATATCGCAGCCAGCATCTCTTCCTTTCGCGCCATCAGCGTCACGAAGTCGAGTGAAAACGCCGAGAACGTCGTGAAGCCGCCAAGGATTCCCGTCGCCACGAAAACACGAAGTTCCGGCGACGCCGAATATTTCAGCGCCAGCACTTCAATGAACGCGCCCATCAGGAACGATCCGACGATGTTGACGAGAAGTGTTGGCCACGGGAACCCGGCAGTGATCCCGATAAGCCGCGCGAACCCGGCTCCCACTAAAAAGCGCGCCCCGGCGCCCACCGCCCCGCCCGCGCACGCAAGCAGCAGATGATTCATGTCTCTCGATCCAGAACAAGCCGAAGCCCGCTTCTATAAAGCACGCCGCCAAAGCCCGCAAACACTGCACGCCTAACCGGTCAACGCGTCGCAATTCAGCCCGTTGGCTCATCCCCGCCAGATGGAAGCGCTCAAACGATATTGTCGTCCTCCTCGAACCGTCCTCCGATCGTCCAGCCGATTACGAAGCCAACAATGAGCGCAACCGCACTCGTCGCCATGAACACGCCATCCTCCAGGTTCGAAACCTGATCTGGACTTTCAAACGTAAAGAGATTGACGACGAAGAAAGCGAGCGGTGCGCTGATGGTGAGCGTCGCCGCCAGTGCCGCGGCTGCCCCCAGAATCATTGCCAGTAGATACCGCATCCAAAAGTCTCCCCGCACGCCCGGCGCCGTTCACGAACCTATTTGACTTCCCAGAACCAGATTTCTCCCGCCTCGGCGTAATTGGAATAGTAGCCAAGCCACGAGAACCATTCCATCAGGAACTTCGCGCTGGAGCGGTAGCCATTCCACACGTCGATATGATCGCCCGTCGGACTGCCCGGCCTGTCTGTCGATCGGTGCCAGTAGTCCTTGATGAAAATGACCCCTGTGCGCCCGAACAGCGTGGGATAGAATTTCGCAACCTCTTCGCCGCTGATCTTCTGCACCGGGAGGAAGCCTGGAATTTTTGCGCGGTCGATGGCGTTGGCGAGCTGGGAGGCGTTGATGTAATGCATCTCTTCGCGCGGATGGGCGCCACAGGATGCGATACTGCCCAACTGATCGGCGCTAACCCCGGCACGGCGCAGCGCCACGCTCATGCGGATGGCACATTGGTTGGCGTAAACAGGAAAGCCCCGCAGCACCGTGTTGCCTTCGAGATTAACGAACTCCCTGTCCGCCACGCACGGCGCCATGATACTCTCATTGATGGGGTGGCCATACCAAAGCTTCTTGAATTCAACGCTCATGCGGATTGCCTCGCGAGAAAGACCACGGCGGCGCCTTTGCCAGACGACGGGCCCGACCCCAACTATTCACCACGGCCCGGCGAACGCAACCCCTTCGCTTGAACCGACCTTCGAAGGGGGCCGTAGACCAACCTGTGCAGCCAGCCTGTGCCAGCCAGTAGTCCGGCACACGGGGAGACCAACATGCGAAAATCGCTTATGTTTCCGCTTATCGCCGCCGTACTCGCCTCCACGAACGCATCCGCCGGCCAGGATATCCTGAGCCAGGCCCGCATGGCCGCCATCGCGGGCAACCATGCCTCGTGCGCCGATCTCGCCGATAAGGCGCGCCGTCAGCCGGATGCGGTTTGGCACGCCCATCACGTCTACGCGACCTGCCAGATCTACGCCATGGAAGCCCGCCGAGCGACAATCTCGAAGAGGGAGTACGCCAAGGGCATCAACAAAGCCATCGACGCGCTTCAGTTTCTCGTCAATACGCCCGGACTGCTCGCAACCGAAGAACAGCGCGCCTCGGTCCTGTTCGTGATGGAGGAACTGGCAAAGCGCATCGAGAATTAGGCGGGCCGGCAATTGCCCGAGGCTACAGTGTGGTGCCGTGATCGTCGTCGCTATCGGATCCGCGATGTGGAGAAACACCGAAGTCCTGAGACCGCATGGAGCGATCGGTCGGACCCTTCGCAGCCTGCAGGCCGAGTTTTAATAGATCCCGCACAGCTGCAGCCCGGCTGGGCATGCGGTGCTTGAAGCGCCAATCGTCGATAGCTGCGAGTTCGTCTTCATCAAGCATGATCTGCAGCCGCGTTTCACGCGACAACCCTGACATCGCACAATCTCCTTGGCGAAACACTGAGATTTGGTTGGTATAACAACCCGGTTCATAACCCTGCTTGCCTAACAGGTAGCAACTTACTCATTTATCTTCAATAGCGCAAATACAGCTAACTGGTTCCATGCTTCCTATACCGACGTTGCCGGCTTTACGGAGCGTCTCGCTAATGCAGAATCAAACGAAGCGTTACAGTGCGTAGTCCGAAAGAAATCATCCGAAATGACTCAACTCATCCAGCCAGACGAGTTGTCCGATCTGGCCAAACACTTTGAACGGGCCTGGAGCGAACTCGAACCCAAACTAAGCAATGATGAAAATGCAGAGTTCCTGCGCCGTCGCCTCGCACAGCTGATGATCAGCCTGCGCTCGAGCCATCAAAGTCCTGAAGAACTAGTGGCTGCTGCGAAGCGGCTCCTAATCCAGCAGCACGCTCCCGAGCAGCCAGTCACCCTCCCGGACGCACCGGAGGAACAACGGCCGTCACTTTGACAATTTGGGACTTGCTCTGCGACACGGATTCAGCGACTGGAACATATGTCGCTGTTCTGGGTCTCTCCCCTCTTCGTGTTTATCGGCCTTCTTACGACACGTCGCTTGTCGGCGCTGCCGGCGTCGCTCATTGCGCTCGCAATTGCCGGGTTCATAGTTCTTACGGCCGGCCCCAGGGAGATGTCGCCCGCCGAACTGGCGATGACCGTTGGTGCCGGGATCTGGATCGCCGTGCCAGCCGTCGTCGTTATTATGGCCGGTCTCTTTTTCACCGAAGTCACCGCGCCCGCGGCAAGCGTTGCCGCCCCCGATGCACCCGCGGACCGGGCCCGCCGCCTGGGCACGGCGTGTTTCTTCACCGGCCCTTTTGTCGAAACCGCCGCAGGTTTCGGCATCGGATTCGTCGTTGCCATTCGTTCGATACAGGCATTGAAGCTGCCGCTCGCAACGACCTTGGCTCTTGCCGCCTTCAGCCAGTGCCTCGTCCCTTGGGGCGCTCTCGGTATCGGCACGCGCATCTCGTCGGCGATCGTGCATGCGCCGATGGATCAAGTCGTCTGGCGGGTTGCCGCCGTCATGGCTCCAGCCCTCGTCTTGATGGCCCCCATTTTTTGGGCGTGTGCAAGGCGCGCTGGTATCGCTTTCTCGCGGGCGCAGATGGCCGAAGACGTGCTGTTATTGGCCGCAATGGCAGCTCTGCTGATCGCCGCCAGCGCCAGTGTGCCGATTGAACTCGCCGGTATGGGCGCCATCGGCCCGGTTCTGCTCGTCAGACTCTGGCGCCAGCACGGCACCGAACTGATGACGAGGGAGAAGCTATTGAAGGCTCTCCCCTACCTGGCGCTGATCGCCGCCCTGGCCGCTACCCGGCTCAACCCGGCCATGGAGCATTTCCTGACTGAACCAGCCTTCACTCCCGGACACGGCGCTCCGGCCTTTTCCCCGTTTCTGAGCCCCGCCATTCCCCTGGTTCTCGTCGCCATGTTAACCCATTGGCTCACATCGAGTAGACGCCATTCTCTGGGCGATGTCGCGGCGACGACCTTCGCCAAGGGCTGGCGCGCCTGCACCTTGACTATGCTCCTTGTCGCATTGGCATGGATCCTCGTTCGCAGCGGCATCGCCGAAGCCGTCGCAGGCGATATGCGCGCGCTCCTCGGTCCACTATCGCCCGCAACCGTTCCCCTTCTGGGTGCCCTCGGCGGGTATTTGACTGGCAACAATGCCGGTGCAGGCAGCTTGTCGATGCCGATTGCCGGAGCCTTCGCCGCCCCCGGCGCGGCGCTGGTGTGGCTCGCTGCGGCGTCCATCATGGTCGGCAGCCTGCTCACCGCCCTCTCACCGGTGCGCATGGCAATGGGGCAGGCCCTGACCGGTGCGACCCACGACCAGACCGCCACAGCGGTTCGCTTGCTGCTCCCGTACGCTGCGCTTGGCCTTGCAATAGCAATAACCACAGCCCTTCTGGCGACTTAACTCCGTCCCCACGGCACCTAATTCGCTCATCGACATCCCGAACCGGGCCACGTGAACCGCGGATATGGCATGCGCCGAATCGACAGCATTGCGCGTCCGTGAGATGAATGGGGCGAAAAAAATAGGGAGACAGCGGCAGGTCGATGCCGGCCCAGCACCCGGCAATCGCCTTAATGCCTCATTCATCCATAAGACTGTCTCCTCCAATCGGGGAAACGATAGTGACTTTTATTTCATACCGTACGCTCATCGAGCGCGTTCAGCTTGCGAGAACAGTCCGACGCGCTTTCATTATGGTAGTCGCCGCGTCGATATGCGCTTCCCCCGGAACCGCATTCGCGCAGGCCCACGGTGCCGGCGACAGATCCGTCACTGTTGACGGACCCGACGCTGGCGACGAACCCGTCGCCATCAACGAAGATGCCCTCGAGACAGCAGCCGTCACCCCGGACGGCGTCAGTCAGAAACCGGCCGCGTCTCATACGATCGACCCGGTGCCTCTCGAGCCGTCAGCCGGTAAACCCGCCGTCGCCTCCCCTGCACCGGCTAGGGATCCCGATCCCGTGGTCGCCGCACTGCTCAGCAAGCTCGCCGAAACCGCAGAGCTGCGCGACGCGATGGACAAGGACGACGTCAATGCCATCGCGACCTTTTATGCTTCGGTCACAGACCACGCTGTCTGGACGACCAAGGACGGCTTCACCCAGGCCGCGAATGACGCCCTCGCCGAGATAGCAAAAGCCGACGACTGGGGGCTCAGGGTTACGGATTTCGAACTGCCAGCCCTGGTGGGCCGGTCGTTTACCGATGCAGCACTCGCCGAATCCGAACTGAAGGTCGCAATCGCCCTCCTGAAGTATGCCCGCTTTGCACGCGGGGGCCGGTTTGACCCGTCCTCGATTAGCCGCCTGTTCGACCAGACCCCTGAGATCGCCGAGCCGCTGAGTGTCCTAAGGTCACTGAGCCAAAGTCGTGACATCGCTGCCGATCTGCGCGGCTACCATCCTAAACATCCCCAGTTCGAGCGCCTGCGCCAAGCGCTCCTCGACCTGCGCCGCGCTGAAACAGAGGCCGCAGCGATAGCCGGCGAGACCGCGAAGATCGACGGCAAGGCAGCCGAAGAACGCAAACCCGGAGAAAAAGCAGAAAACAAGGACCCGACGTCCCCACACTCCACAGCCGGTCAGGCCCGCGCCCGCGAAGCCAGGGCGAAGCCTGCCGCAACTGCTCTTCAGCTGATCGTCAACATGGAGCGGTGGCGCTGGATCCAGCGCGACCTTGGCGACTTCTATGTCTGGGATGACGTACCTGCCCAGATGACCCGAGTGATCGACAATGGCAAGGTTTTGCTTGATGAGAAGATCGTCGTCGGCAAGCCCAGCACTCCGACACCGATATTCTCCTCGCCGATGCTCTACGTCATCTTCCAGCCCTCATGGGGCGTACCGCCGGGCATGAAGGCCAACGAACTGGCGCCTCAGTTGCGCAACACGGGCGGTGGCTGGTTTTCGACTAAGCCGCTCGCCTCGTCTGTGCTGAAGTCGCACGATCTGCGCGTAACGCGGAACGGCAATCCCGTCGATCCCGATGCAATCGACTGGTCGAGCGCCGACATTTCGAATTACCACTTCACCCAGCCGCCCGGTTCGACCAACGTGCTCGGCGTCGTCAAGTTTCGCTTCCCCAACAAGCACAACGTCTACATGCACGATACGTCCGAGCGGCACCTGTTCGCAAAGAGGGATCGCACATTCAGCCACGGCTGCATGCGGGTCGAGAATCCTATCCGCTTCGCTGAAGCTCTTTTGAAGCATGACAAGGGGTGGGACGCTGACCGGGTCGCCGATGCCAAGCGACGTGGCGAAAACATTGAACTCACGACGCCCATCCCCGTCCACGTCGCCTATTTCACTGTTGCAGTGGATGACGACGGCAAGATCGAGGTGCATCGCGATATTTACGGCCTTGATAACCGGCTCGCTTCAAGGCTCGAGGGCCGCAACGTCCGCGTCGGCGGCGCTGCTGTCGCCACCTCGAAGCGCAAGACCAGCCCGCGCCGATCCTACGCCAACAAGCGCAAGAAACGCCCCGCCGCCGAGAAGAAGAAACCCTTCAACCCGTTCGCCAGCTTGGTTGATTGAAGGTTTCGGCTGCCATCGTCCGAGCGGCGCGAACACCCGTCGCTCACCCGCGTTTTTTGCGCAGGCCGTCCCAATAGGTGAGCCGCTTCCTGATCTCGCGCTCGAACCCGCGATCTGGCGGATCGTAGAACGTCTGCCGCGCACCGATCTCTTCTGGAAAGTAGCTCTGGCCGGAGAAGCCGTCGGGCGCGTCATGATCGTAGGCGTAACCCGAGCCGTAGCCCTCGTCCTCCATCAGTTTCGTCGGTGCGTTGAGGATATGCTTTGGCGGGCTTAGCGAGCCATGCTGCTTTGCCGCCCGCATAGCCGCCTTGTAGGCAACATAGGCGCCATTCGACTTCGGTGCCGTCGCCAGATATATCGTTGCCTGCGCCAGCGCCAGCTCTCCCTCGGGAGAACCGAGAAAATCGAATGTATCCTTTGCCGCCAGCGCCTGCGTCAGCGCCTGCGGATCGGCCAGCCCGATATCCTCGACCGCCATCCGCACCAGGCGCCGCGCTATGAACAAGCGGTCTTCGCCGCCATCCAGCATCCGGCACAGCCAATAGAGTGCCGCATCCGGATCCGACCCGCGCACCGACTTATGCAGTGCCGAGATGAGGTTGTAGTGGCCGTCCCGTCCCTTGTCATAGAGCGGTGCGCGCCGCTGCACGAGACGGGTTAGGGCGTCGCGCCCCATGGGCTCGGCATCCGGCTCGGTGGCCGCGAACACCTCTTCGGCAAGATTGATGATGGTGCGCCCGTCACCATCCGCCATCGCCAGAATCGCTTCGCGTGCTTCCTCATCTAACGGCAGCACCCGGCCTTCTTCTCCCTCCGCGCGACACAGTAGCGTTTCCAGAGCCTCCTCGTCGTGGCGCTGAAAGGTCAGTACCACCGCGCGCGACAACAAGGCGGCGTTGAGTTCGAACGACGGGTTCTCCGTCGTCGCCCCGATCAGCGTGATGGTGCCGTCTTCCATGTGCGGCAGGAATGAATCCTGCTGCGCCCTGTTGAAGCGATGAATCTCGTCGACGAAAAGCAGCGTCCCCTTGCCTTGCGATCGGTCCGCCTTCGCCCGCTCGAATACCTTGCGCAGATCCTGCACGCCCGAAAAAATCGCCGAAATCTGTTCGAAGGCCAACTTGGTTTCATCAGCAATGAGGCGCGCGACCGTGGTCTTGCCGCAACCCGGCGGCCCCCACAGGATCATGCTCGACAAGCGGCCCGAGCGCAGCATGCGGGTCAGCGTCCCCTCAGGCCCCACGATTTGCGGCTGGCCGACCACATCGTCGAGATTCTTCGGTCGCAGCCGGTCCGCAAGTGGCCGTGGCGCGCTCTGCTCCAGTCCCGCCGCCTTGAAGAGATCGCTCATTGAGATGTCCTGGCCGAACCGGATGTCGTCATCCCGGCACACGCAGTTCGAGTTCGCGTCCGCCGCGATTGACGGTCATCTGCCAGATCCGCTGGCGCCGTTCAAGGAGCGCCAACAGGTCGCTAAGGGTGTTGACTTTACGGCCCGCCACCTCGGTAATCACATCGCCCGGTCGGAATCCATACTGCTGCGCGAGCGAACGCCGCCGCACCGACACGACGACGACACCATCTTCAAGATCGAGTTCCATGTCCTCCGCGATCGTCGGCAGTAGATTGGCGACCCGCGCTCCATCGAGCGGGTGCGGTCCGGACAAGTTGCGATAATCGTCCTTGGTGGGTTCCGGCGGCGTTGCGAGCCGCACTTGCACTTCCGTTTCGCTACCAGCCCGAAGGACCGTCAGTCGCGAAACCTTGCCAGCACCGCGCGTCGTCAACCGGTAGTTGACGCCCCGCGCATCGGCGACGTCGAACCCATCAGCCTTGACGACGATATCGCCCGGCCGGAGTCCGCCCGCGGCGGCGGGCCCCTTGTCGTAGACGCGCATCACCACCGCGCCCGATATGCGCGACACCCCCAGCGCTTCGGCCATGTCGCGGTCCATCGATTGCAGCCGCGCTCCCAGCCACGGCCGTTCCACCTTGCGGCCCTCACGAGCGCCGTCAACATGCAGTCTCACGAGGTTCGAGGGGATTGCGAAGCCGATCCCGTTCGACCCGCCCGAACGCGAGAAGATCGCCGTGTTGATACCGACGAGCCGGCCTTTCACGTCGACGAGCGCTCCGCCGGAGTTGCCCGGATTGATCGCCGCATCGGTCTGGATGAAGACGGCATCGGATGCGATCTGCGAGCGTGCCAGCGCCGAGACGATCCCGCTCGTCACGGTCTGCCCGACCCCGAACGGATTGCCGATCGCCAGCACCAGATCGCCGACTTCGAGCGCATCGGAATTGGCGAACCGCATGAACGGAAAGTCCTCGCCGTTCCCCTCGATTTTGAGGATCGCGATGTCGGTCTTCTCGTCCTGCGCGATGATCTTCGCGTCGTACTCCCGTTGATCGGAAAGCGCCACCCGGATTTCTGTCTGCCCGCGCGCCTTGATGACATGCGTATTGGTGACGATGACGCCATCAGTGGTGACGATCACGCCGGACCCGAGCGAGTTCTGCACGCGCTCACGCGGCATCCCGAAGTCGGAATCGTCGCCAAAGAAGCGGCCGAAGAAGGGATCGTCGGCAAACGGCGAACGCGACATTCGCACCCGCGAGGAGACGTAGACGTTGACGACCGCTGGCGCCGCCTTCTTCACAATCGGTGCGAAGGAAGACTGCACCGCTTCACGCGACTGCGGCGGCTCCTTCTTTTGCGCTGAGACCGGATTGGAGGCCGGTAAGAGAAATAGCGCCGCGACGGCCAGAACCGTCAACCCCGCCGCACCCGAAGCCAGAAAAACGAACGTTCGCGTCTTGAAGTTCTGCATCGTCTCACCGTTGGTCGGTACCGAAGCCCTGCCGCAAAAGATAAGCCAAAGGACCGTCCGCGCAATCGCATCGCGCCGACATGACCGATTTTTCACGTGACACCAATAGCAGGCCGATCAGACAGAAAAACGGCCCCGGAGCGAATACCGCCGGAGCCGTTTGAATTTCACGTGCCACTGTGCACTGCCCGTTAAACCTACGCGCCCAACTGGGCGTCCTCTTCAAGCATCGCTTCGTGGCGCTCGCGGTCTTCCTTGCCCTTCACGCTCTCGTCACGATCGACGAGTTCGATGACGGCGCGCGGCGAACTATCGCCATAGCGGAAACCCGCCTTCAGGACGCGGGTATAGCCGCCGTTGCGGTCCTTGTAGCGGTCGGCCAGCACGTCAAACAGCTTCTTGACCATGTCGTCGTCACGCAGGCGGGAGGCAGCGATACGGCGCGAGTTGAGATCACCGCGCTTGGCCAAGGTGATGTACTTGTCCACCACCCGCTTCAGGTCTTTCGCCTTCGGCAGCGTCGTCACGATCTGCTCGTGCCGGATAAGGGAGGCGGCCATGTTGGAGAACATCGCCTGACGGTGAGCCGAGTCGCGCGAGAAGCGGCGGCCGAGTTTTTTGTGTCGCATTTTAAGTTACCTTTTTCGCTTCGGTTGTTACGGGGAGGTTCTTCGGCCTCACCTCGTTGGTTATTGGTCCACCACCGCCAGACCCGCGTGGAACCCGCTTTTGGCTGGTCCACACTGGGCAGGCCCGTGTGGAGCTGGTCTTGGCTGGTCCACACTGG
This sequence comes from Alphaproteobacteria bacterium BRH_c36, assembly GCA_001516065.1. Lineage (GTDB taxonomy): Bacteria > Pseudomonadota > Alphaproteobacteria > Rhizobiales > Hyphomicrobiaceae > Filomicrobium. Next base: position 14,162 of record LOEV01000150.1, on the reverse strand, counting down.
GCAGGCCCGTGTGGAGCTGGTCTTGGCTGGTCCACATTGGGCAGGCCCGTGTGGAACCGGTATTCCGGAAAGCGGAGTCACGAACGGCTATCGTCCGCTGCCGGTTCTCTGGTTACTGAACCTCAGTACTGATCCTCGAAGCGCTTGGCGAGTTCTTCGATGTTGTCCGGTGGCCAGTTGGGGACTTCCATGCCCAAATGCAGCCCCATCGCCGCGAGAACTTCCTTGATCTCGTTGAGCGACTTGCGCCCGAAGTTCGGCGTGCGCAGCATTTCTGCTTCCGACTTCTGGATAAGGTCACCGATGTAGACGATATTGTCGTTCTTCAGGCAGTTGGCCGAACGTACCGAAAGCTCCAGTTCGTCGACCTTCTTCAAGAGCGCGGCGTTGAACGACAACTCCGGGTGGCGCTGTTCTTCTTCCGGCTTCTTGGGCTCTTCGAAGTTGATGAAGACCGACAGCTGATCCTGCAGGATGCGGGCGGCGAATGCCACCGCGTCATCGGGCGAAATCGAACCGTCCGTCTCGATCTGCATGGTGAGGCGGTCCTTGTCGAGGTCCTGGCCTTCACGCGTATGCTCGACCTTGTAGGAAACCTTTTTGACCGGGCTGTACAGGCTGTCGATCGGAATGAGGCCTATTGGCGCATCGTCGGGACGATTGCGCTCGGCGAGCACGTAGCCCTTGCCGAGATCGGCCGTCAGCTCCATGCGGATCGATGCACCCTGATCGAGATGGCAGATGACGTGCTCGGGATTGAGGATGTCTACATCCGAACTGGCTTCGATGTCACCGGCCTTAACCGGACCGGGGCCTTCCTTGCGCAACTGCATGCGCTTTGGTCCCTCGGAGTGAAGCTTGAGGGCCACTTCCTTGAGATTGAGAACGATCTGGGTGACATCCTCGCGCACGCCGGGGATCGAGAAGAATTCATGCTGAACGCCGTCGATCTGCACGGTCTTGATCGCCGCCCCCTGCAGCGAGGACATCAATACACGCCGCAGTGCGTTGCCAAGCGTCATACCGAAACCGCGCTCCAGCGGCTCGGCGACCATTGTCGCGATCCGGGCGCCATCACGGCCCGAGGAAACGTCAAGCTTTGCCGGCTTGATCAGATCCTGCCAGTTCTTCTGCATTGTCGAAGTCATCGTCACGGGGTGCCTCGTTTCGGTTGTGAATGGGCGTCGCTGCCAACAGCGCTCGCACGCCATTCAAGGAATCGAAAAACCCGGATTGCCCGGGACTGGAGCGTTCTCTTTCGAACGCCTGCGGAGCCAGAAGGAGGTTCTGCCTCCCCTGGCTTTCGCAACTAGACGCGGCGGCGCTTGCGCGGGCGGCATCCGTTGTGTGGAATAGGCGTCACGTCGCGAATGGACGTAATCTGCAGACCGAGCGACTGCAACGCGCGCAGCGCCGATTCGCGGCCCGAACCCGGACCGGTGACCTCGACTTCGAGCACCTTCATGCCATGGTCCTGCGCCTTGCGGCCGGCGTCTTCGGCAGCCATCTGGGCGGCGAATGGAGTCGACTTGCGCGACCCCTTGAAGCCCATCGTGCCCGCCGAGGACCACGAGATCGTGTTGCCCTGGGCATCGGTGATCGTGATCATCGTATTGTTGAAGCTAGCGTTTACGTGCGCCACGCCTGACGAGATATTCTTTTTCTCGCGCCGGCGCACTTTACCGCGCTGTTGTTCCTTGGCCATCTATTCGTCACTCTCTTGTCTGCGCTGAAGCCGACGCGCACAAAGCAGCCGGCGAACGTCCCGTCATCCGGGTAAGGAAACCGCAAGGGGCGGCTTCTTATTTCTTCTTGCCTGCGATAGCCTTTGCCGGGCCCTTGCGGGTGCGAGCGTTGGTGTGGGTCCGTTGACCGTGAACCGGCAGTCCGCGACGATGACGCAGCCCGCGGTAGCAGCCAAGATCCATCAGGCGCTTGATATTCATCGCCGTCTCACGGCGCAGGTCGCCCTCGACCATGAAGTCTCTGTCGATGGTCTCGCGGATCTGCAGGACTTCGGCGTCGGTCAACTGGTTGACCCGGCGCTCCGCCGGGATACCGACTTTCTCGCAGATCTCGCGGGCGAACTTGGGCCCGATGCCGTGGATGTAGGTGAGCGCGATGGGTACGCGCTTCTGGGTCGGAATGTTCACGCCAGCGATGCGGGCCACGTGGTGTTCTCCTGATGCCTGGTCAAACAGCGAAAGCACAGCACGACGCACGGGAAGTGCGCCGCCTGCGCTGATTGAGTTGTCGTCATAAAAGCCATGTCCGCCCGCAGCGCCGTGCCCTGCGAACCCGTCCACGCTTTCTGGACCCGAAAATCCGATTGTTCTATACGTAGCATTGACAAGCGTCAATCGCCGAAGTTCATCTGAGTGCAAGCTATTTCTGCTGCCGGCACACTTGTATTCCAGTTCTGAGACATTTCAAGGCGTTGATCCCCACGGCCCCAGCCTCACGGTCACCCAAGGATGGCCTCAATCTGCTTCGCCACCTCGTCGATATCAGCCATTCCGTCCACGAAGTTGTAACGATCCTTGGCAAAGTAGTAGCCGATCAGCGGAGCTGTTGAACGGTAATACGCCAGCAACCGGGCACGAACCGTTTCTTCATTGTCGTCCGCGCGTCGCGTAAATTGCGTACTGCCGCATTTGTCGCAGACACCAGATACTTCGGGTTGCTTATGCTTGTCGTGGTATCCTGCTCCGCACTTGGCACACGAATATCGCCCGGTGATACGTTCGACCATTGCTTCGTCGTCGACTCTCAATTCGATAACGGCATCAAGCGTTTTGCCCTTCTCGTCCAGCAACTTTTCCAAGGCCGAAGCCTGTCCCAGAGTGCGCGGGAAACCATCCAGAATGAAACCGTTCTCACAATCCGGTTGATCGATCCGCTCCGAAATGATGCCCACCACCATTTCGTCCGGAACCAGTTTTCCTGCCTCGATCAGGGCCTTCGCTTGCTGTCCGATTGGCGTACCGGCCTTCACCGCTTCACGCAGCATTTCACCTGTCGAGAGCTGGACGATTCCATACTTGCTGGCGATCAATTCGGACTGCGTACCCTTGCCCGCGCCCGGCGGCCCCAGCAGGATTAGGTTCATCTGCGTTTCCCTCGCCTCGACGTCGGCGAGGCTCCCTTGAGTTGCGCTTTCTTGATCAGGCCCTCGTACTGATGCGCCAGCAGATGGCTTTGCACTTGCGCAACGGTGTCCATGGTCACACTCACGGCAATCAGCAGCGACGTTCCGCCAAGTACAGCAGCAAACGTAGACGGGATGGGCGAATTCGCAATCATCAATTCCGGTAATAAGCAGACAGCCGCAAGGTAGAAGGCACCCACCACCGTAATTCGCGTGAGCACATAATCGATGTACTCGGCGGTTTTTGCACCTGGACGAATACCGGGAATGTAGCCGCCGTACTTGCGCAGGTTATCGGCCGTTTCCTGCGGGTTGAACACCACCGCCGTATAGAAGAACGCGAAGAATATGATCAAGGCGGCATAGATCGCCATGTGCAGCGGTTGCCCGTAACCCAGAAGCGACGTGATGTAGGTCAACCAGTCAGGACCACCCGACCCGGTCTGCCCGGCGGTGAACTGGGCCGCTGTCGTCGGCAGCAGCAGCAGCGAGGACGCGAAGATTGGCGGAATAACGCCTGCCGAGTTCAGCTTTAGCGGCAGGTGCGACGCGTTGCCTTGCATCATCTGATTACCGACCTGGCGCTTCGGGTACTGGATCAAGAGACGTCTTTGCGCTCGTTCCATGAACACGATGCACAACACCACGACAGCCATCAACAGCAGCACCCCGAACACCAGCATGATCGAGATCGACCCCTGCCGCGAAAGTTCGAAGAGGCCGGCCAGCGCCGAGGGCATGCCGGCGACGATACCGGCAAAGATGATCAGCGAAATGCCGTTACCGATGCCGCGCTGCGTGATTTGCTCGCCAAGCCACATCAGGAACACGGTACCGCCGACCAGCGTAATCACCGTCGAAATTCGGAAGAACCAGCCCGGATCGGTGACAACTGCAAGCTGTCCCGCCTGCATGCTTTCAAGGCCGACCGAAATGCCGTAGGCCTGTACGGTCGCCAGCAGCACGGTCAGGTAGCGCGTGTACTGGTTGATGGTCTTGCGACCCTGCTCGCCTTCCTTCTTCAGCTGCTCGAGCTGCTTGTTCACGCTCGACATCAACTGCATGATGATGGAGGCTGAGATGTAAGGCATGATGTTGAGCGCGAAGATCGCCATGCGCTCTACGGCGCCGCCGGCAAACGTATTGAACAGCCCCAGGATGCCCTGCGACGAGCGCTGGAACGTCTCCGCGAATGCTTCCGGATTGACGCCAGGGATCGGGATAAACGTACCGAACCGGTAAACGATCAACGCACCCAGGGTGAACCAGATGCGCCGCTGGAGATCCTGCGCCTTCCCGAAAGCGGAAAAGTTGACGTTTTGGGCGAGCTGTTCGGCAGCGGATACCATGACGTGTGTGTCTCCCGACCTCGTTGCGGCGACGTTCGACCGTCCTGCGGCGCCGTCTACCCTGCGCTGACCATTGTCCCGCCGCTCACAAGACACTTCACGCGGACCAGAGCGACACCGGTAATGTGGCCATCGCGCCGCGTTTCGGCAACTGCGGAGGCAGCAGGCCCCGAAACGATTACTTCGCGTTGGCCTTATTGGCTTTCTTGGTTGCCGTCTTGGCCCGCTTGGCTTCGTCGTCGGCCAGCACCTTCTTCTCGATTAGTGTAACCGAACCGCCCGCCTTTTCGATGGCGGCCTTCGCCGACGCCGTCGCGTGATCGACCTTGAGATTCAGCGCCGCCTTGAGTTCGCCGACCCCGAGGATGCGAACGCCGTCAAGCGCACGCCGCAGTATTCCGCTGGCGATGAGCGCATCGGCGTCGATTTCGCCAGCCGTCTCGAGCATGCCGGCATCGACGGCTTCCTGCAGGCGGGCAAGGCTAACCTCGTTGAACGACTTGCGCCGCCACTTCGAAAAGCCCCGTTTCGGCAGCCGGCGGTAGAGCGGCATCTGGCCGCCTTCGAAGCCGCCGATGGCGACTCCGTTGCGTGCCTTTTGACCCTTGTGGCCACGGCCAGCCGTCTTGCCAACGCCCGATCCGATGCCGCGGCCGACGCGCACGCGCTTTTTGGAAGCGCCAGCATTGTCCTTGATCTCATTGAGCCGCATGCGACTTCGAGCTCCTTAAATTTTGGCCGGGAGTTGAATTTTGATTTCGCCGCCATTCCTGTCGGCGGATCCCGGAACATTCATGTTGATCAGAACCGACCCGGCAATCACTCGACGATGCGCACCAGATGCTGCACCTTCGCGATCATGCCCCGCACCGAAGGCGTATCTTCGAGGGTACGCGTCCGGTGCAGTTTGTTCAGCCCAAGGCCCGTCAGGGTCTTGGTTTGGATTTCCGGCCGGCGGATCGCACTGCGGATCTGCTGGACCGTGATCGTCTTTTTCGCTGTATCGGCCATTGTCTCACTACCTCAGCAAATCTTTTCTGAAGCGCCAGCATCCTGTCCGGCGCTCCTGCCGGGTCCTATCGGATGTTGATGCTATTTAGGCGTCCGCAATTGCCGCTTCAGCCGCCGATGACGCATCGCGGCGCCGTGTGACGATGTCGGAAACCTTCATGCCGCGGCGCGCTGCGATGGTGCGCGGATTTTCCTGCTCCTTCAGCGCGTCGATCGTTGCCCGGACGACGTTGTAGGGGTTGGTCGAACCAAGCGACTTCGCCACCACATCGTGGACACCGAGCATCTCGAATACGGCACGCATTGCACCGCCTGCGATGATACCCGTACCCGCAGGGGCTGATCGCAGGATAACGCGGCCCGAACCGTGACGGCCGACGCTGTCATGGTGCAGGGTTCGGCCATCGCGGAGCGGCACCCGCACGAGGTCGCGCTTGGCGGCTTCGGTCGCCTTCCGAATCGCTTCGGGCACTTCGCGTGCCTTGCCGTGTCCGAAGCCGACCCGGCCCTTCAGGTCGCCAACCACCACGAGGGCTGCGAAACCGAAGCGCTTGCCGCCCTTCACCACCTTCGCGACGCGATTGATATGAACGAGCTTATCGGAGAATTCGCTGTCCCGCTCTTCGCGATCGCGATCTCGGCCCCGGCGGCCACCACCTTCTGGAGAACGTGCCACAGTCGGTATCCTTCTATCCTTAGAATTCCAGGCCGCCCTCGCGGGCGGCATCGGCAAGCGCTTTCACGCGGCCATGAAACAGGAAGCCGCCGCGGTCGAACACGACAGACTTGACGCCGGCAGCAACGGCTCGCTCGGCAAGCAGCTTGCCGACCTTGGCCGCCGCTTCCTTGTCGGCGCCCGTCTTGAGGCTTCCACGCAGGTCTTTCTCGAGCGTCGACGCCGCAGCAATCGTTTTGCCGTCCGTGTCGTTGATCACCTGTGCGTAGATGTTCTTCGAGGAGCGATGCACCGAGAGACGCGGACGCCCGTCGGACTTCTTCCTCAAAGCGCGGCGAACACGGTTCCGCCGCTTGATGAAATTCTGCGAAAGCGAAGTCATCTCGACCGTCCTTATTTCTTCTTGCCTTCCTTGCGGAAGATGTACTCGCCCTGATAGCGCACGCCCTTGCCCTGATAGGGTTCAGGCGGGCGATAGCCGCGGATTTCGGAAGCCACCTGACCGACAAGCTGCTTGTCGATACCGCTGACAGTGATGATTTCTTGCTTGGCTCCGCTAACGGCAACCTGCACGCCCTGAGGAATCGGATGCACGACTTCGTGGCTGAACCCGAGGCTGAGCTGCAGGTCCTTGCCCTTCATCGCCGCGCGATAACCGACCCCCTGGATCTCCAGGATCTTTGAGAAGCCGCTGGAGACGCCTTCCACGAGATTCGATATCTGCGTGCGCGACATGCCCCACATCGATCGGGCCTCTTTCGAATCGTCGCGCGGTTGCACGACAATGCCGTCGTCCGTCATCTCGACCGAGCAGACTTCGGGAATGGTGAACGAAAGTTCGCCCTTCGAACCCTTCACCTTGACCGTCTGCCCGTCGATCGTTGCGGTTAGCCCCGAAGGCACCGCGACTGGCTTTTTTCCGATACGTGACATGACTTGTTCCTCCGGCGCCAGGCCGGTCCCACAAATTTAGAATACGTTGCAGAGGATCTCGCCGCCGACGTTCTCTTCACGAGCCCGCGCATCCGACATCACGCCCCGCGGCGTCGACAGGATCGACACACCGAGGCCGTTGGCCACTGTCGGCAGATCCTTCACCGGAGAATAGACCCGGCGACCCGGCTTGGAGACTCGTTTGATCTCCTTGATCGCCGGTTGACCGTTGAAGTACTTGAGCTCGATCTCGTATTCCGGGTGCTCGCCCTTCTGCTCGATCAGCGCGAAACCGCGGATAAAGCCTTCCGACTGTAGCACCTCGAGTACGCGGCCGCGCAGCTTCGAAGCTGGCGTCGAGACCTTGGGCCGGCGACGCATTTGAGCATTGCGGATACGGGTGAGCATATCGCCGAGAGCATCATTCATTGGCATCAGCGTTGTCTCCTCACCAGCTCGACTTGACGATGCCGGGGATGCGACCCTGGCTCGCCAGTTCACGCAGCATGTTGCGGCACATCTTCAACTTGCGGTAGTAGCCGCGCGGACGCCCGGTGATTTCGCAACGGTTGCGAATGCGCACTTTCGCCGAATTGCGCGGCAGTTCGGCAAGCTTGAGACGGGCAGCAAAACGCTCTTCCGTCGGCTTTGATAGATCGTTCGCCGTCGCCTTCAGGGCCTTGCGCTTCTCGGCGTACTGCTCGACGAGCTTGCGCCGCTTCAGGTTGTTCTGCTTCTTACCGGTCTTCGCCATCTCTTATCTTTCTCCAAAGGCCTTTCGGGGTTTCCCGAGGTCCTTTAGATCCCGCGCGGGAGTGCTTGGTGTGCGCGGTCTCTAAGCTGATTATGCCTGTCTCAAGCCGATTCGCCCGACGTATCCGCGTTCTTTTCTGCGGGTTTCGGGAACGGAAAATTCATCGCTCTCAACAGTTCGCGTGCTTCGTCGTCGTTGTTCGACGTCGTGCAGACCACGACGTCCATGCCCCAGACTTCATCGACCTTGTCGTAGTCGATTTCCGGAAAAACGATGTGCTCCTTGATGCCGAGCGCATAGTTGCCACGGCCATCGAAGCTCTTCGGATTGAGCCCGCGAAAGTCCTTGATGCGCGGCATCGCGATCGTCACCAGGCGATCGAGAAATTCATACATCCGGTCGCCACGCAGCGTCACCTTGGTGCCGAGCGCCATGCCTTCGCGGACCTTGAAGCCGGCAATCGACTTGCGCGCCCGTGTGATAACCGGACGCTGTCCTGCGATCAGCGCCAGGTCGCCAGCCGCGCTTTCGACCTTCTTCTTGTCCGCAACCGCCTCGCCGACGCCCATGTTGAGCACGATTTTATCGATCTTGGGGATCTGCATCGGGTTCGCATAGGAGAATTTCTCCTTGAGTTGCGCCCGTACGACGTCCTCATAGTAGCTCTTGAGGCGCGGCTTGTAGTCGGCCGGGCGCGGTGCCGGCGGCGCCATATCGCCAGCCGATTCACCCTTGTCCTTCTTCTTTTTCTTGGCCCCGTCCTGGACCTTCTGTTTCTCGGCCATCGCTTATGCCTTCTCCGCAATCACTTCGCCGGAACGCTTGGCGATGCGCACCTTGGTTCCGTCTTCCAGGATCTTGATCCCGACGCGTGTCGGCTTGCCGTCGCGCGGGTCCTCGATCGCCAGGTTCGAGACGTGTATGGGGGCCTCTTTCGAGATGATGCCGCCCTCGTCTTTGGCTGTCTGCTTTTGATGCCGGCGAACCATGTTGACGCCGCGCACCAGCGCGCGCGATTCCTTCGGGCGCACCTCGATGACTTCGCCGTGTTTGCCTTTGTCGCGGCCGGTCAGGACAATGACCCGGTCGCCCTTCTTGATTTTGGCCAACGCCATCACAGCACCTCCGGCGCCAGAGAAATGATCTTCATGTGCTTCTTCGCTCTCAGTTCGCGCGTCACCGGTCCGAAAATACGGGTACCGATCGGCTCGCCCTGCGCGTTCACCAGCACCGCCGCGTTGCGATCGAAGCGGATGAGCGATCCGTCGGGACGGCGCACGCCTTTGGCGGTACGCACGACGACCGCCTTCATCACCTGGCCCTTTTTCACACGCCCGCGGGGGATCGCCTCCTTCACCGACACCACGATGATGTCGCCTACAGTTGCGTACCTGCGCTTGGAGCCACCCAGCACCTTGATGCACTGCACGCGACGGGCGCCCGAGTTATCGGCGACGTCGAGATTCGTCTCCATCTGGATCATCGCTCTCGCTCCTTCTGCAGCCGCCCTCGGGCGGCCCGTTGTAACAAATTGCGCATCGCGCTCGGCTCACACAGGAGCACTTTTTCCTCTTCCACACTTCCTGACAGTCGTGTGGTGAGCGCGCGTTAGTCCCGGCAGTCTAGACCGGAGAGGACTTCAGCACCCTCAAGCGCTGCTGGCCTGCTCCAGTACCGTCCATCTCTTGTGCTTCGAAATCGGCGCGCTTTCCACGATCTGGACGCGGTCGCCAACCTTGCAGCGGTTCTCTTCGTCGTGCGCCTTGTACTTCTTCGTACGGCGCACCGTCTTTTTGAACAGCGGATGCGTAAAGCGGCGCTCGACTTGAACGACAACCGTCTTGTCGCTTTTGTCCGAAACCACGACGCCATGCAGAATGCGCTTTGGCATAGTTCGTATTCCTCTTGAGGCCGCCCCAACACGGCTTGCGTCTGACACGAGCTTGCAAAGTGTCAAGCTAACGAGTGTTGGCGGAGCCTTTGCAGGCCCGCAGTCAGCCTTGTGCTTGCTTCTGTTTGCGGATCGTCAGGACGCGCGCGATAGTCCGGCGCACCTCGCGAACCCGCGATGTCTTTTCGAGCTGCCCGGACGCCTGCTGAAAACGCAGGTTGAACTGCTCCTTCTTGAGCTTCATCAGCTCATCGTCGAGCTGGTCGACGGACTTGTCTCTGATCTCGGCGACTTTCATTGGTCTCAACCGTCCTCGAAAATCTCTGTGTCTTCGCGTCCGGCGTTAGCCGATGCGGGTAACGATACGTGTCTTGATCGGCAGCTTCTGCGCGCCAAGTTCAAGTGCTTCGCGGGCCACGACATCCGAAACCCCGTCGAGTTCGAACATGATACGGCCGGGATGGACGCGTGCCGTCCACCGGTCGACCGATCCCTTGCCCGAGCCCATGCGCACTTCGGCGGGCTTCGAGGTCACCGGCAGGTCAGGGAAGATCCGGATCCAGACGCGCCCGGCACGCTTCATGTGACGCGTGATGGCGCGGCGCGCCGCTTCGATCTGGCGCGCCGTAATGCGCTCCGGCTGCACGGCCTTGAGACCGTGCGAGCCGAAGTTCAAGGCGGTCCCGCCCTTGGCGGTGCCTTTGATACGGCCCTTGAACTGCTTGCGAAACTTTGTCCGTTTCGGTTGCTTCATGACTTCAGATCCTTAACGTCCCTGGCCTGGCGCGCCCGACCTTCCGAGTCGCACTCGACTTGAGTTCTTACCTGTCGCGCGGCGTGTCGCTCTGGCCGCCACGGTCGCGCCGTGGGCGTCCACCGTCACCGCCTTCGAAAGCTTTCTTTTCCGATGCCATCGGGTCGTGATCGATGATCTCGCCCTTGAACACCCAGACCTTGATGCCGATGATGCCGTAGGCTGTCTTGGCTTCGGCCCGTCCAAAATCGATATCCGCGCGCAGCGTGTGCAGCGGCACCCGGCCTTCGCGATACCATTCGGTCCGCGCAATTTCCGCGCCACCGAGGCGGCCAGCGACGTTGATGCGGATGCCCTGAGCTCCGGCACGCAGCGCCGTCTGCACCGAGCGCTTCATGGCGCGACGGAAAGCAATTCGCCGCTCGAGCTGCTGGGCGATATTTTCGGCTATCAGCGTTGCATCAATATCCGGCTTGCGGATCTCGAGCACGTTGAGGTGGACTTCGCTATCGGTCAACCGCGCGAGTTCGCCGCGCAGCTTGTCGATATCCGAGCCCTTCTTGCCGATCAGCACGCCCGGCCGCCCGGTATGGACCGTCACCCGGCACTTCTTGTGCGGCCGCTCAATCACAACCTTCGAGATGCTGGCCGGACGCTGCATCTTCATGATGTGATCACGGATCGCGTAATCTTCGTGAAGCAGCTTGCCGTACTCGCCCGTGCGGGCAAACCAGCGGCTGTCCCAGGTCCGGTTGATGCCGACTCGCAGGCCGACCGGATTGACTTTGTGACCCATCAGTCGGCCTCCACTGCCGCTTCGACGCCACGGCCATCGCGGGAAGCCTTGGCCGCCTTGACCTTGCCCCCGTTGCCGCGCTTGCGCGAATTTTCGAGTTCTTGTTCGTTGACTTCACGGACTACGACGGTGATCTGCGAGAACGGCTTCATAACCACCGACGAACGCCCGCGGCCACGTGCATGGAAGCGCTTCATGATCAGGTTCTTGCCGACGTAGGCTTCCGCGACGACCAGCTGGTCGATACTCAGCTGATGGTTGTTTTCCGCGTTCGCAATCGCACTCATCAGGCACTTGCGCACATCATCGGAGATCCGCTTGCGCGAGAACTCGAGATCTGCGAGCGCCTGCTCGACCGGCTTGCCCCGGATGAGGCCCGCGACAAGGTTCAGCTTCTGTGGCGAGATACGCAAGTTGCGCGCAACCGCCTTCGCCTCGGTGTCAGGGAGGGCGCGCTCCCGGCTCGGCTTACCCATTATCGTTTCGCCTTCTTGTCGCCGCCGTGGCCGGTGTAGTTCCGCGTTGGCGAGAACTCTCCGAACTTGTGACCGATCATGTCTTCGGTCACGTTCACGGGGATGTGCTTTTGCCCGTTATAGACGCCAAAGGTGAGACCAACGAACTGGGGCAGAATCGTCGAACGACGGCTCCAGATCTTGATGATCTCGTTGCGTCCCGAAGCGCGCACCTTGTCGGCCTTCTTGAGGAGGTAGCCGTCGATAAACGGACCCTTCCAGACTGAGCGTGCCACGACTGTATCTCCTTAAGCGTGTCGACGCGGTTTCCCGCGCTTATTTCTTTTTCAGGTGACGGCTGCGGACGATGAACTTGTCCGTCGTCTTGTTCTTGCGCGTTCTGTAACCCTTGGTTGGTTTGCCCCAGGGTGTTGCCCAGTGCTTGCCACCGTTCGTACGCCCGCCGTTGGGGTGATCGATCGGGTTCATGGTGATACCGCGAACCGTCGGGCGGGTGCCTTTCCAGCGGGTCCGGCCTGCCTTTGAGTCGACCGTGTTGCCATGGTCGGGGTTCGAGACGGCGCCCACGCTTGCCATGCAGTCTGCGCGCACCCGGCGGGTTTCCCCCGAACTCAGCTTGAGCACCGCCCAGCCTGCGTCACGGCCGACCAATTGCACAAACGCACCAGCCGAACGCGCGATCTGACCGCCCTTGCCGGGCTTCATCTCGACGTTGTGAATGATCGTGCCGATCGGCATGCTCGACAGCGGCATCGCGTTGCCGGGCTTCACGTCCACCTTCTCGCCGGCAACGACCTGGTCGCCGACCGACAGCCGCTGCGGAGCCAGGATGTAGTTCAATTCGCCGTCTTCATACTTCACGAGAGCAATGAAGGCGGTACGGTTCGGGTCGTATTCAATCCGTTCCACCGTGCCGACGACATCGAACTTGCGGCGTTTGAAATCGACCAGACGATAAGTCTGCTTGTGTCCGCCGCCGATATGACGCGTCGTGATACGCCCGTGGGTATTGCGCCCGCCGGTCTTCGACTTGCCCTCGGTCAGCATTTTGACCGGGCCGCCCTTCCACAATTCCTTGCGGTCGACGATCACCAGCTGGCGAAGGCCGGGCGATGTCGGACGAAATGTCTTGAGTGCCATTCTCCCGCCTCCCTACAAGCTGGTCGTGATGTCGATCGACTGGCCGTCTTCCAGTGTCACGATGGCTTTTTTGATGTTGCTCTGCGTGCCGCGCCGGCCGCGGAACACCTTCGTTTTACCCTTGCGGACGAACGTATTCACGGCCTTCACCTTGACGTCGAACAGGGCTTCGACTGCCTGCTTGATGTCGGGCTTCGTCGCAGTGCCGGCTACATTGAAAACGACCTGGTTTGCTTCCGACAGAAGCGTCGCTTTCTCGGTGATCACCGGCGAGCGGATGATATCGTAGGCTTTGAGTTTCTGCATCTTCAGGCCCTCTTGCCCTTTTGCGCCGCATCAGCGAACCGCAGATCGATGGCTTCGAGAGCAGCCTTCGTCAGCACCAGCTTCTTGCGTCGCAGGATGTCGTAAACGTTGAGACCCTGCACTGGCAGGACATCGATGTTCGGGATGTTGCGCGCCGCCCGGACGAAGGCTGCGTCAAGGCTTGCCCCGTCGATGATCAGCGCGTTCATCAGTTCGAGTTTTCCGAACGCATCGCGAAGGGCTGCCGTCTTGCCGTCGTCCGACGATGCCTTGTCGAGAACGATGATGTCGCCAGCCTTGGCTTTCGCCGACAGGGCATGGCGCAACGCCAGGGCCCGCACTTTCTTCGGCAGGTCGATCGCATGGCTGCGCGGCTTTGGGCCAAGAGCCTTGCCGCCGCCGCGCCATTGCGGAACCGACTTGTCGCCGTGTCTCGCACCACCGGTGCCCTTTTGCTTGTACACCTTCTTGCCGGTGACCGTAACTTCCGAACGGTCCTGGGCATGATGCGTGCCCGCCATCCGCTTCAGCGTCTGGTAGCGGATCATGCGGTGGATCAGGTCCGGGCGCGGGTCGAGACCGAACACGTGCTCAGCCAATTCCACGCTGCCGGCCGAGCCGGCACCAAGCGTTGTGACGTCGAGTTTCATCACTGCTGCTCCTCTTGAGCACCGGCCGCCGCGACGTCGCCGTTGCGCGGCTTGAACGCGCCGGGCTTTGGTGCATCGTCTGGAAGCTTGCGCTTGACGGCGTCGCGAACGAGAACCCAGCCGCCTTTGTGGCCAGGCACCGCACCGCGCACCATGACGAGGCCACGCTCGGTATCCGTGCGCACGACCACGAGGTTCTGCGTCGTAATCCGCTCCGAACCCATGTGGCCGGCCATTTTCTTGCCCTTGAACACCTTGCCGGGATCCTGGCGCTGACC
>LOEV01000149.1 GCA_001516065.1 Alphaproteobacteria bacterium BRH_c36 | reverse complement strand
GATAATCTCATCCGCGAGGACGACCGCGCGGTGTTCGCCGACAAGGGTTACGTCAACGAAAAGAAGAAGCGGGCGGCGCGTCGGGCTGGGGTGTTCTGGGGCGTCAAGGAACAGCGCAAGCCGGGCCGGCAATTGTCGACCTCGCAGAAAAAGCGCAACCGCCGCCATGGCGCTATCCGCGCCAAGGTCGAGCACGTCTTCCGGGTTCTCAAATGCCAGTTCGGCTATCGCAAGGTGCGCTACCGCGGCATCGCCAAAAACGGTGCGCAGGTGTTCGCGCTGCTGGCGCTGGCCAACCTGTTTCTGGCGCGACGACAGCTGAGGTGCGCCTGAATGAAGGAAATACCGCCGCCATGGCGGCTTTTCTGGCCCGATGAAAGAGCAACGGCAGCACTACCGACCTGCATAACCCCACCTGCGGCCTTCAAACCGACCTGTTCAGACGTTCCCTAGCTTCATCGAGTGAAACTTGGCTTCAAGGCAACATCTACCAGAACCCGGAGTTGCTCAATTCATGCACTCATTGAAGACTGCTGTGTAGACCAATACTCCCGCGGGTTCGTGCCATTTAGCTGGGTTATCTCGCAGGTATTTCCTGACCATATCTGCTAGTTGAGTGTTGCTCCGGCCCACTACGCACGACATCAGCCTTTTGTGACACTCTGGTCTGATACCAACGATCGGGCCTGACGAGTATGCATCTGAATATCCCGACATATATGCCGTCAGATCTCGGTCAGACAGTTCGTTCAAGGAAGATCCCGTATAGAATCCATTCCCGATGAAGACTTGCTGGGCTTCATTTCCCAGACATGGATTTGCTGAGGCCTGATGCGTCCAACCCACTGTCAAAATGACTAACGCCGTCAACAGCCGAAAACATGCCAGTCGTTCCTCACCAAAACCCGCGAACATAACGTAACAAAAAAGCCCCGCCAACGAGCGGGGCTTATACGTTCGACCGTGCTACCAACCTGTGGATAGCGCAGCCACCCTGGGGATAGCGCAGACTGGTCCACAATATGGTTGGATAAGGTGCTGTTTTGCGCTTGCGAATCACCATAAACGAGAGTCGTGGACGCCATGGCCCTTCCACAAGGTCAGCACGGCTTCCTCAACGCATCTGGCAGGATGCTAGCCGGTGGGTCCAAACCACCGGCTTTCTTTTTGCAACGGTAGGTTCTGACTGCTCATCTTCGAACATGTCTACCACAGCACCCTTTGCTCGCTAAAGTGATTCGGGAATCCGGTCAACATCGTGTTGACTCCCGGTGCCTAAACAGTGCCTAAAGACCTATAAGTCATTGATATAAAAGCTAAACCAAACAATCTTCCAAGCTGAATACGCGGGTTCGATTCCCGCTACCCGCTCCATTTTTGAGCTCGCGGGCCAAAGGCCCTCCGCAGGGGCGGCGCTCTTTCCGCCAACACTCGGCAAGCTGGTGTTGGGCTGTGCCGGGTCGCCTTGCTACCGGATCGCATGCGCGATCAATGAGCTCATGCCATCTCCGTCTACCGTCTGCATCGTCCGTGCTTCGCCCGATCCGTTGCCGGAATAAAGCGTGGTGTTCAGTTAAAGTATTGCTTTGCCGATAGGCTGAGTTAGTTGCGGCGATATCCCCCTAAGATTACACCAATGCCTTTATTCTCCGAGCCGTGCGTTCCGGGGCTCGGAGGCTTTATCGACGCCCTGAATCGCGGTGTGCGTTATCTTTGCAACTGGTCCCGCCCACGCCAAGTCGGCACTTAGGAATATTTGCATTCGTGTAGTCGAGAAGTTCTTGTGAACTTGCTACTCTTTGCGATAGTCTTGTGACAGTCAAAAAAGTTTGAAAATCTTCGAGGGGACGCACGAAGTTGCCGCACATTCCATTTCCTGCTGGAACAGGAACGTTGGCCAAGAGTCTGATCGGCGCGTCCTGGAGACGGTGCGCGGAGCAGTACGGATTCGATCGTGATTTCAAACAAGAACCGATGATGGCCGATGCAGGCCCGCTGCGTGAAATCCGCGATTCGATGGACGACCTGTTTGCGACTTCCACCGGCATCATCCAAAGGGTGCGCAGAATCGCCCATGACGTCGGCTACGTCATCCTCATCAGTAACTGCGAGGGCGTGGTTATCGAGAGTTTCGCCGATTCGACGCTCGGGGAGGAGATCGCCAAGGAGGGGCTGCGAAAAGGGACAATCTGGGGGGAGACCGCGGTCGGCACCAACGGCGTTGGCACCTCAATCATCTCCCGGCAACCTCTCACAGTTCATGGCGACGCACACTACAATAGGAACTTCAAAGCCTATACCTGTTCTGCCGCGCCGATCTTCTCTCCAGACGGCAAGGTCATTGCGGCAATCGATCTGTCGGGGCGGGCATCGTCGGACTCGTCGGATGAGTATCACTTTGCCGAATACTTCGTTCGCGAAGCCGCTGAGCAGATAAGTATGCTGCTGTTCAGGCGTCAGCATCAGGGCGATTGCCTGGTGGCGTTGTCGGGGGAGCCCGATCCGATGCCGATGTCGTGCAAGGCGCTGATCGCCGCCGACGAAGAGGGCAAGATACTCGGCGCGACTCCGGAAGCCTACGCGATCCTAAGCGTGCCGCAGCTCAGCGATCTGGGCAGCAAATCGATCCACGATCTGTGGAATGTCTCCCTTGAAGAACTGAAGCCACTCAGTGCGCACAACGTGCCAGTGCAAATGGGGGACGGCGCCACCGCTTATGCGACGGCATTTCTGCCCAAGCTGAAGAAGACCGTTTCGATGGCGAAATCGACACGGCCGATGACGCTGCTGCCCGTCGCCGACAGGAGCGCTGGCGTGCGGCCGCTCGACCGGGTCGCGTGCAGCGATCCGGATCTGAAAGAGATCGTCAACTTGTGCAGGCGCATCGCCAACAAGGATCTGCCCATTCTTCTTCTGGGCGAGACAGGCGTTGGCAAGGATACCCTTGCGCGCGCAATCCACGACGAAAGCGAACGCCGCCTACGGCCATATGTGGCCGTCAACTGCGCTGCGATTCCAGCGACGCTACTCGCCAGCGAGCTGTTCGGCTATGCTGCCGGCAGCTTCACTGGAGCTTCGCGCAACGGCCGGGTCGGCAAAATCCAGGCGGCGGCAAGTGGAACGCTGTTCCTCGATGAAATTGGCGATATGCCGCTCGATCTCCAGGCTCACCTGCTGCGCGTTCTCGAAGAGCGGACGGTTACTCCGCTCGGCAGCACGGAGTCGATCCCCGTCGACCTCAAAGTCATCTGCGCCACGCATCAACTGCTGCCCAGTCTTGTCGAACAGGGCAAGTTCCGACGCGATCTCTACTTCCGCATCAAAGGCGTGCAGGTCACAATTCCAAGTCTGCGCGAGCGGGACGATATCGGTGAACTTGCGAGCGCCATTGTCCGCGAGGAGGCCGAAGCATACGGCCAGGCTCCGGTTAAGTTCACCGAAGAAGCCATCGAAGTCCTGGAGCGCTATACTTGGCCGGGGAATATCCGCGAACTGCGCAGTGCTATCCGTCTCATTCTCTCCATCTATCCCGATGAGGAGATTACGGCCGAACATCTTCCAGATGACATCGTCAAGCAGTCGCAAGCAGACACCGGGCTGATCATGTCGACACGGATGGTGGCGCCGTCCGGTGGCGCAATGTCGGATAGGGCGTTGGCAACGTTGAGTGAAGCCAACGAAGCTGCCGAAGAGCGGTTGATCCTGGACACGCTGAGCGCGCAAAAATGGAACGTCACACGCGCGGCCCAGCAGCTTGGCATCAGCCGGGCTACGTTGCATCGCAAGATCCGCAAGTATGAAATAGTTTCCCCGAACAATCAGGATTGAGGGGGCGGCAGCGCCCCCAGTTCCTCGCTCAAGAACCCGGCGAGCCGTGAGGCGAAATCCGCATGGTCGCGCGCCGGAGCGCCGGCGAGGTCTGCGATTGTGACGTGGGCTGCGGAATCGACGCGCCTGTCGCTCCCCCAGGCCGCGAAGAAGGCGTTGGTCGCCTTCAGCGCATTATCGAGGTCGTGACCAAGCAGCAGTGCGGCATGAGCGAGGACCGCGGTTCTCTGCGGCGTCAGTGCATCCGCATCCACATTGACCGGTTGTGATTTGACGAGGCGCCAGCGCTGTGCCGTCCCCGCAAGCTTTCGCCCCTCGACAACGAGATTAAAAGCTCCATCGCAGAAGGCGCCATCGACCGAGGACGTGTAGGCGTGGATGCCGAACTCGTTCTTGAGAAACGTGACGAGCGGGTCTGTCAAACGGCGATAGGCGGCCTCGATGTTGCGCTCGCTCCCGGACAGCGCGAAGCCCAGGGAGATATTGAGAACGCCTTCGAACTGAGGCGTGACATCACCTCCCGTGAAACGTTCGAAGACCGGCCAGCCGGCAATTTCGGAAGCGCGTTCGGCGACATCGATGCCGGGTCGGCGCGACATGCCGGAGGGGAGGACAATCGATCGCTGCGTCTGCCACACTGCCGCGCGCAGTCGTGCCTCTTCGTCTGTTGCGCCGATGCATTCGAGCATCCTGCGTTCCATGGCGAGCGCATCGGCGAAGGTCAGGGGGGAGAAGAATGCGATACCACGCGCGGGGGCATCGCTTCCCGTCGCGGGCGTCATGGCCTCAACGGTCATCGATTTCAGCCAAGTTGTTCGATCGCCGTGCACAAGTCGGTGAGGAACTGGCCGGCCGGCGCGCCGTTGACCGCGCGGTGGTCGAAGGTCAGCGAGAGCCCCATGATCTTGCGCGCGGTGATTTCGCCGTTGTGAACCCAAGGCCGCAGCGCGGTCTCACCGACGCCTAGGATGGCGAGCTGAGGTGCGTTCAGGATCGGAGTGAAGTGCCGCACGCGCGAAAGACCAAGGTTGGTGATCGTGAACGTGCCGCCGGTCATCTCGGTGACAGTGAGCTTGTTGGTGCGCGCGCGTTCGACGACATCGCGCCGGGCGGCGACGCGTTCTTCGAGCGTCATCGATCCCGCATCGAGGATTGCCGGCGCAACCAGGAGATCGCCGGGCAACGCCACCGCCACACCAAGGTTGATTGCCTTGGAAAGCTTGATTTCCTTATCGACGAGCGTTCCGTTGAGCCCAGGATGGCGGGACAGAATTTCGACGACGACATCGAGGAGAACGTCCTCCACCGATGCCTTCAGTCCCTGTTGCTGGAGTCGGTTTTTCAGATCGAGGAGGCCGGTCGCATCGCATTCGGCGTGGTGTGTCAGCTGGGCCGTGGTTGAGAGGCTCTCAAGCATTTTACCGGCAATCATGCCGCGCATGCCCGAGAGCCTTACAATCTGGTCGCCCGCCCCTGCCTGATTTTCCGGGGTTTGGGTCATAATCCTCTTTCGGTACTCAAAGTTGTCAAGCAATGGAGCCGATTTCGGCGCCTTTCGCGACGACGGCCTCGGCGGGCTGGCTGATGGTGATCGTGCCGGAGGCGGGTGCGCGGACTTCGTGCTGCACCTTCTCGACCATAATCTCAGCCACCAGCTGTCCTTCCGTGACGGTGCCGCCGTCGGAGACCAGCCAACTGGTGATTACAGCCTCTGAATCCTCTTCCCAGAGGTTGGTCGGAATATTTACAGCCACCGCCATGTGCGCGCCCTTTTCAGATTGTGGTAAGCAGAGATGATCTTGTCCGGATTGGGCAGCGCGAACTGCTCCATGGGACGGGTGAACGGGATGGGGATATCGGGATAGGCGACGCGTTGCGGTGACGCCTTCAGAATGGAGACGTCGCGCTCGGCGATCGTAGCTATGATTTCACCGGTCACACCGTAGCTCTTGTAGTCCTCGTCGACGACGATGAGCCGTCCGGTCTTGGCGACGGAATTGAATACGGTGTCGCGGTCCAGCGGCACCAGCGTCCGCAAGTCTATGACTTCGGCGCTGACGCCCTCTTCGGCCAGCTTCGCGGCTGCCTTGAGACTGTGATGCACACCCATGCCGACGGCGACGATACTGACGTCGCTGCCTTCGCGGACGATGGCGGCCTTGCCGAAGGGGATCTCATAGGCTTCCTCGGGGACGTGGACGGTTGCACCGGGCTCGGTGCCCAGCCAGCCCATTCCCTGCAGGCCCTTATGGAACATGTAGATGACCGGGTTATTATCGCGGATGGCGCTTGTCATCAGGCCCTTTGCGTCATAGGCGTTGCTGGGGGTGATGACCTTCATTCCCGGCAGGTGTGCGAACGTTGCATAGAGGCACTGCGAGTGTTGGCCGGCATCGCAATAGCCGCCGCCCGTCGACGTCATGAGAACCATCGGCACCTTGACGTTTCCGCCCGAGAAGTAGGCGTTCTTGGCGGCGCTATTGTAGATTGCGTCGAAACAGACACCGAAGAAGTCGACGAACATCAGTTCGACTACGGGCCGCATGCCGTCGGAGGCTGCACCGACGGCAGCGCCCATGAACGCAGTTTCCGAGATCGGCGTGTCGCGGACCCGCTCGTTGCCGAATTCTTCCAGCAGGCCGCGTGTGTTGCCGAACACGCCGCCGAGCTTGGCGATATCCTCGCCCATTACGAATACCGATGGATCGGTACGCATTTCCTGAGCGATGGCTTCCGCCATGGCTCGCGCAATCGTCAGCCGGCGCTCGTTGGCGGCGACTGTCGTTACTTGCTCATTCATAACCAATTGTCTCCCTCGAAATCTTGCTTGTTCGCGCGGGTTGAGTACCGGCTTGCGATTAGACGAACACTTTTTCCAAGGCCTCTTCCGGGGACGGGTAGGCGCTCTCGCGCGCAAAGTTGACGGCCGCGTCGACTGTTGCCCGGGCTTCGGCGACGATCCGGTCGTTTTGTTCGTCGGTCAGTCCTTCTTCCGATCCCAGACGGGCGCGCATGACGTTGATCGGGTCCTTGGCTTTCAGTCCGTCGAGTTCGCCCGGCGGTCGGTAACCTTCAGCGTCGCCCATGAAGTGTCCTGCGAGGCGGTATGTTTCGATTTCAATGAGGCTTGGCCCGCCGCCCTTGCGCGCTCTTTCGATCGCTTCGCCTGCCACCCGGAAGATCTCATAGGTGTCGTTGTCGCGAACTTGGTAGCCGGGGATGCCGTAGGCTTGAGCGCGGACAGAGTTGTCGGGAACTGCGGTCGATTCCGATTTGGCGACCGAAATGCCCCACTGGTTGTCCTCGATGATGGTGATGAAGGGCAGCTTCCAAACGGCGGCAAGGTTCATAGCCTCGTGAAACGCCCCCTGGTTGACCGCGCCTTCACCGATGAAGGCGACGCCGACGCCTTCCTTGCCCTGCATCTTGCGCGACAGGGCGGCGCCGACAGCCGGCCCCATGCCTTGACCGATGATGCCGGAGCAGGCGAAGTTCACGTCGGCATCGAAAATATGCATGTGGCCGCCGCGGCCGCCGCTGAGGCCGGTTGACTTGCCGAAGATCTCGGCGACCATCTTGTTCAGGTTGACGCCCTTGGCGACGGCGATGTGGTGGGGCCGGTGCGTCGCCGTGACAACGTCGAACGGCTGGAGATGTGCGCAGACGCCGACAGCGCACGGCTCCTGCCCGTTGGAGAGATGCATCTCTCCCGGGATCGGTCCGGCGGCCATGTTAAAGACGGGCTTTTTGCCTTCCAGGTAAATCTGCTCGATCGATTCCTCAAGGAAGCGACTGACCAGCATGTTTCGGTACATCCAGAATTTCTGTTCTTTTGTCGGCGTCAAGTTTTCCTCCTGGAGCGAATTCTTTTCCATTTCCAGCTCAAGCCAATTGCGGTCGCAAAGCTCTGGGTTCACGTTTGCTTAAGCATGAGGCGTGCCAGCCAGCAAAGTGGGCTCGTGGCCTTAAACCAAGGGGCTCAACGTAGACGGGATGGCGCTCACAACCTACGTCTGCGACAGTCGTTTCGTTGTCGCGACACTTGAGGCACGCTCAGAAATCGCCCGGACCGCTTTGTGATTGAGGCTGTTTGAAAATTCCGTAGCAAATCTCGTCGGTCGAATGCGTTGGAGGATCGAATTCGAGTGCGCGCCACTAAACATTCATTGAGGCTGTCGCTCGGGATGGGTGTACACAAACGGCAAGAGAGATCGCCGGTGCGTGGATACGCCCGGTCGGCAATGCCTTGGGTATTGGCTTTGCAGGCCGAGCCAGCGTCCGCTTGATGTCGCGGTGCTGCGACATAGGTAGCGACGTTCCGGTGCCGATTATCAAGGCTGATACTCTATTTCGTATGCGGTCCGTAGCGGTAAGATTCGATGCAGTGACTTCCAAGCAACTCTGAGTTGATTCGTTTGCCTGGAATTTCTCTTCCGGCATGCACGAGCGCACCGTGTGGTCTGCCACGCTGGCGCTTCAAATCATTGAAATGAATGGATGTTCTTGGCTTACGGCGCGTGATGCCGGGGCGTGAGCTGCTTTTCGAAATACGGGCGGGCTTGGACGCTGCCCAGATTGGCATAAGCGTTGCGTAAAGACTATCCAAAGCGTTGTCGCAACGTGCGTCAGCGCGCGAAATTGTCAGCCGGACAACGGCTGGGTGCAAGGAGGAGATGTGGATGCTGTACGATCTCACTATCGTCAAGGATCACTACCGGGAGATCGCGCCGATCTCTGACTTCAAGGTCAGCAGGCGCAGCTTGCTTGCTTCCACCGCTTTCCTCGCGTTGGCAACCGCCACCGCAGTCGGTCCGACGGGCAGTTGGGCGGCCGCAGGCGTGTCCGCCGAGCAGCGTCTCGCCCTGATCCGGATGGCGCGCGACATCTACCCGCACGATGATTTCCTGCCGGACGAGCCCTACGTCGAAGTTGTCGATTCGATCCTCAAGGAAGCGGAATCCAATGACGATACCCGCAAGCTGGTGATGGACGGTCTCAGCGATCTCGAGGCGCGTGCCCAGAAGATTTACGGATCGAGCTTTGCTGCGATCGCCGACCCCAACAAACGCGAAGGCGTGCTTCGCTCGATCGAGTTGACGGGCTTCTTCCAGAAGTTCAAGGGCGGGCTTTTGATGGGGCTCTACAACAACAAGTCGCTGTACCCAAAGTTCGGATACGACGGGTCCTCCTGGGAGCAAGGTGGCTTCATGGACAGCTTCGACAAAATTGGCTGGCTCTGACATCCCCAGGGAGGACTTAAAAAATGGCTGCTAAATTTGATCTCAACGATGACAGCGTTGTCGTAATCATCGGTTCCGGCGCCGGCGGCGGCACGGTGGCGAATGAACTCGCGCAGAGGGGCGTGAAAAGCGTCATCCTTGAAGCTGGTAAGACGCTCAGTCTGGAGGACATCGAGAACGACGAATGGGCGATGTTCTCGAAGATCTCCTGGCTCGATAAACGCCAATCGGCGGGTAGCTGGCATGGTGCGGTAAATCACCCCGGCTTGCCGGCATGGATCGTCAAGGGCCTGGGTGGTTCGACGGTGCACTGGGCGGGCGTTTCGATCCGCTACCAGGAGCATGAATTCAAGATGAAGACGACGTCGGGCGGGGTCGCCGGCGCCAACCTCCTCGACTGGCCGATCACGCTTGATGAGTTGAAGCCCTGGTACGACAAGGCCGAGCTGAAAATGGGCACAACCGGTGATGTCACCGGCATGCCGCACCTGCCGTGGAGCGCGGACTTCAAGGTGCTGGCGGAAGGCGCCCGGCGGATCGGTTACTCCAAGATCACTGCCGGCCCGATGTCGATCAACTCCCAGGATCGAGACGGCCGCCCAGCCTGTCAGCAGATCGGCTTCTGCATGCAGGGGTGTAAGATCGGCGCCAAATGGTCGACCCTCTACACCGAACTGCCGCGGGCCGTGGAAACCGGCAACTGCGAGATTCGCACCAACTGCATGGTCTTGCAGGTCGAGCACGACAAATCGGGGAAGGTCACAGGCGTCGTTTATGCCGACGCGGATGGCAAGAAGCAGCGCCAGAAGGCCCGCGTGGTCTGCGTTGCAGGCAACTCGATCGAATCACCCCGCCTGCTGCTGAACTCAGAATCCAGCATGTTCCCCAACGGTCTGGCGAATTCGTCGGGGCAGGTCGGGCGCAACTACATGACCCACATGACGGCCGGCGTTTACGGGGTGATGCCGGGCGAAGTGCACATGAACCGCGGCACCGCAGTCGCAGGCATCGTGCGCGACGAAGCCCACTACGACGATTCGCGTGGCTTTGCTGGCGGCTACACACTCGAGAAGCTGGCTCTCGGCCTGGGCTTCCTGTCAGCATTCCTGGTGCCCGGGCCGACTGGCTGGGGACGCGAAGTCTCTTCGGGCCTCGAAAACTACAAGTACATGTCGGGCGTTTGGATCTGCGGCGAAGATATGCCCCAGGAACAGAACCGAATCGCTCTGCACGCGACAGAGAAGGACCAGTACGGGCTGCCAGTTCCCGTCGTCCACAAGACCGACCACCCGAACGACACCAACATGCGTAACCATGCCTATGCGCAGATGGCGAAGATCTATCACAGCCTGGGGGCCAAGAAGATCTACAACCTTCCCGCCTATCCGGCGAGCCACAACATGGGAACGAATCGGATGAGCGCAAAGCCGGAAGATGGCGTCGTAAACAAATGGGGCCAGTCGCACGACATCAAAAACCTCTTTGTTTCGGACGGTAGCCAGTTCACGACCAGCGCTTCGCCGAACCCAACACTCACGATTGTAGCATTGGCGATACGCCAAGCAGACTATTTGGCAACACAGATGAAGAAAGGCGCAATATAGCGGTCAGGCAACTCTTGAGATTGCTTGATTAGCGGGCACTCTTCCCGGACAAGTGATCACAAGTTCAGAACGGTCTGACGGCGGAAAGTCCTTAAGTAGGTTTTGCGGAGTGCAGGGATTTCGAAGCCGGGCCAGGAACATTCAAAACGACGAGCTTTTCCAAAAGAATACCGGAACGAGGAAGGACGAATGGACATGAATGGGGGTAATAAAGTGAAATACAATTCGCTAGCTGCGCTTGCCGCAGCAGGTCTTTTGCTTTCCGTCGGGGGGGCTTCAGCGGCCGACCTTGGAGGAGACTGCTGCGCCGATCTCGAGGAACGGGTAGCCGAACTTGAGGCAACAACGGCTCGCAAGGGCAATCGCAAAGTCAGCCTGACGATTACCGGCTGGGTTTCCGAAGGCATCATGTGGTGGGACGACGGCACGGAGAGTAACGTCTACGTTGCTCACGACTCGACCGACTTGGCGTCGAACGTGTCGTTCACGGGTACCGCCAACATCAACAGTGATGTCGAAGCCGGTTATCAGATCAACATCTTCTTCGATCACGCCAACGCGTTGTTCCAGACTCAGGACAACGACAACGCCAACTTCGGCGTCAACCTCCAGCGCGCATTCTGGTGGTTGAAGAGCAATACGCTCGGCAAGGTTTCCATAGGCATGCAGAGCGCCGCGGCAGATAACGCGACGATCCTGACCGACTTCACAGGAACGCTGTTCCAGCACAACACGGTGACCTTCGAAGGAACCTCGATGGCTCTGACGCCCGAGGGCGGCACGCGGTCGGGAGCGAACAACGTCGGCTTCCTGATTGGCCGGCCAAACGGCACGCTCGGTGCGCTGTTGAACTGCAACACCTACCGACAGGGCATCGCCAACGACTGCCTTGGTGACCGTACCAACTCGGTCCGTTACGATACTCCCACGTTTGCCGGCTTCAGCGCCTCGGCCTCGTGGGGCGAGGATGACCGTTACGAAGGCACCGTTCGCTACGCCGGTGAAGGTGGTGGCTTCAAGTATGCCTTCGCCACCAGCTATGGTGAAGTGAACGGCGACAACGACGCGCTTGGCAGCCGTACCGACTTCCTGGGTAACCCAATCGACGCCGGTTACTTCCAAATCGGCGGTACGATCAAGCATCTCGCCTCGGCCCTCTGGTTCCATGGTCACTACGGCACACAGGACACCGACAACGCCGTCATCAGCCCAGGCGATGGCGAAGCCTACTACCTGAAAGCTGGCTGGTCTCCGAAGCTGAACTCGCTCGGTACCACTCACTTCATCGGTGAGTTCCGTCAGAACCTCGATACCTACGGCGCGTCCTATCAGGTCGGCAGCGGTGATCTCTGCGGTGCTTACGGCGTCAACGGCGGAGGCATCGGCGCGGCTTGCGGTGCTGCGGCTGCTGCTACCGATGTCGATGCAGTAGGGTCGGAAGTCACGAGCTTCGGTCTTGGTCTCGTCCAGGAAATCGACGCAGCCTCGATGAATCTATGGATCAAGTATCGTCACTTCGAGTCGGAGATCGATTTCCGCAACACCGCAACGGGTGCTCGTGGAACTCAGGACTTCCAGGACATCGACCTGGTGTTTGCCGGCGCGCACATCTTCTTCTGATGCGACTGGCATGAGGGCGAAATACGGCCGGGGGGCGTCCCCTCTCCCCGGCCGGTTGTTTGACAGAGTACAAACATAAGCCTGGGACTTTCCTGTGCCACGGCACTTAGAACGGTCTCCGACTATCTCCAAACTGATACCGGCTTCGGCCGGTATTCTTTTGTCTGGAGCAGCATCGGATCGCGAAAAGCCATCGCGGATGGTCGGGTGATGCTCCAGTTCAGTTCCACAACAAGCGGCGATGCAATGACACAGACTTACGACCTTATCGTGATCGGGGCCGGGCCGGGCGGGTATGTCGCCGCTATTCGAGCGGCGCAACTGGGGATGAAGGTCGCAGTCGTGGAGCGCGAGCACCTGGGAGGCATCTGTCTCAATTGGGGCTGCATTCCTACCAAGTCGCTGCTGCGCTCAGCCGAGGTCTATCATCTGGTAAAGAACGCGAGCCAGTTCGGACTCTCGCTGGAAGGCGGCGTGGGCTTTGATATTTCGAGCATCGTTCAAAGGTCGCGACGCGTTTCCAGCCAATTGAACGGCGGCGTCGGATACCTTCTCAAGAAGAACAAAGTCGACATCATCTGGGGCGAGGCCGCCATTTGCGAGGTTCCCGAACCGGCTCGCGGCGTTCCTGGTGCAATTACCGTCAGCGCGACTACCAAGGCATCGGTCGAGCCACAGGCAGCTCTTCCCAAGGGCGTCCTTCAGCCGGGGCTTTATCGCGCACGCCACATCGTGCTTGCGACCGGTGCTAGACCACGCAACGTTCCAGGGCTGATGCCCGACGGCCAGCGGATATGGGCGTACTTCGAGGCGATGAAGCCGGCGAGCCTGCCGAAATCAGTCATAATCGTCGGGTCGGGTGCCATCGGCATCGAGTTCGCATCGTTCTATCGAACGATGGGAGCTGCCGTGACAGTCGTAGAGATGCAGGCGCGCATACTTCCCGCCGAGGACGAGGAGATTTCGCAAGCCGCGCGCGCCGCCTTCGAAAAACAAGGGATGTCGATACTCACGAATGCCCGGGTTGAGAACGTTCGTTCCCTGGAAGATTCGGTCACGGCCGAGGTCGTGGCCGACGGAGGCCGCCAAACGCTCGAAGCGGAGCGCATGATCGTGTCGATTGGCGTCGAGGCGAACGTTTCCGGGCTTGGTCTGGAAAACGCCGGGGTGGAACTTGCCGCAGGCGTCGTCAAGACCGACGGGCATGGACGTACCAGCGTGCCGGGCATCTGGGCGATCGGCGATGTAGCGGGGGCTCCGATGCTGGCGCACAAGGCCGAACACGAGGGCATCGTCTGTGTCGAAACGATCAAGGGGCTCGCCACACATGCGATCGGCAAGCAAAGTATCCCGGCCTGCACATATTGCGATCCGCAGATCGCTTCCATCGGACTAACGGAAGCCAAAGCGCGCGAATTGGGCCACGAGATCCGGGTCGGCAAGTTTTCGTATCGCGGAAATGGCAAGGCAGTCGCTTTGGGGGCCGGGGACGGCCTTATCAAGACCGTGTATGATGCCGAAACCGGCAAGCTGCTGGGAGCGCATCTGATCGGTGCTGAAGTGACGGAACTCATCCAGGGGTTCGCAATCGCGCTGCGCCTGGGCGGGCGTGCCGAGGACTTGATCCATACGGTCTTTCCACATCCCACTCTGTCTGAAATGATCCATGAGAGCGCGCTAGACTCCGGGAGGCGCGCGATCCACATGTGATATGTGGTGTATTGCAGGTTAGGACGATCCGGTGCAGACACGCTCGGCGTGCGCACCGGAGACGTTCACTGGGCTGGCATGCACCTCAACAGCGGAGGACGCCGGCGCGACATGTTTTACAAACGGATGGTTGGCAACGTTTTGAGTAAATTCAGGTGCGCACGAGACAATTCGTCGGCGATACCGCGTTGGCGCAGCCACGTCCGGCAGCTTCTCATGGTCGGGTTCGTTTGCGCATTCGTAATCCATGCGGCGCAGAGCGAGACGATACCGGAGCGAGTCGACACTGCTCTCGTGATATCGATCGACGTCTCGAGTTCGGTGAACGATGACCGCTACCGCCTCCAGCTCGAGGGAATTGCGGCGGCGCTCGAGGATCCGGGTGTCATCAATTCCGTTCTCAGCGGGCCGCTTGGCAATATCGCGGTCGCGGTCGTGACATGGGCTGACGATCCCAGGCTGGCGATTCCCTGGACCATCATCGGCAGCGCCGAAGAGGCTGCCAAAATGGCGAACCGTATTCGTTCATTGCCTCCACAAGATGGAAAATTCACCTGTCTTGGCGGCATGATGCGATACACGGCCGACAAGGTTCTGTTCCGCTTGCCAGTGCCTGCGACGAAGATCGTCGTCGATGTCTCCGGCGATGGTGCCGACAACTGCAGCGCCGAGGGCCTGCTGTCGAACGCACGTCGCGACCTGATATCGGCGGGTGCGACGATCAATGGTCTGCCAATCCTTGAAGGGCCGACCTCGGAGGGCCTTGAAGAGTGGTACCGCGATAATGTCATCGGCGGCAATTCGGCCTTCATCATGCCTGCCAACGGGTACTCGGACTTCGAGCGAGCGTTTAGGCAGAAATTCATTATTGAGATGAGTGCTTTGAGCGTCGGGCCGCTCGCAGACAATTCCGAGCCGGCTTCTCCAAACTCCCGGCGACCTGCGCGATAGGCTGTAAAAGCGGGCTAAGCATGGCAGGCCGCGGTGAATCGGTGCATCGCCATCTAATCGGGTTCTCAGTGGCGCAAATCGTAATGGGGCATGGCGCAACCATGCTACACAAGTGTCAACGAAATTCGTCAGAACATTGCCAGCTTGCTTCTGCGAGCAGCATTTCGGCACGTGGGATTCTGGCACAGGCTTTGCCTCTAAGGAGTTTGTCGACCTCGGATCAACCGGGGCTAAGGGTGAGGTGCTGGAGGAGACGCGACCTGTTTTGGAATCTGTTGCGCCTTTTAGTTCGGTTCGAACGGAAGGTGTATTTCGCGATGAGCGAAGAACAGAGTGTTCAGGCAACAGGATTCTTCCAAACATCTAATCCCAGCCCGCAGTCACTCTGTTGGTTCGACGGTCGTTGACACTGCCGCCACTTTTCAAAAGCGGGGGGTGTGACTCAACTAGAATTGTCGGCGGAAATGAGCCGGCATGCCAAGGAGGAACTTATGAAATCAAGATGGGCACTATTTGCCTCTGCTGCCACGACAGCGCTGCTTGTCGGCATGGCGGGACAGGCATTGGCTGCGGAATGGACGGCGGTCACGGACGAGCGTCTGCAGAGTGCAGAAAAGAATGCTGACGATTGGCTGATCTACGGCCGTACCTACAGTTCGCTGCGCTACAGCCCGCTGAAAGAAATCAACACAGAAAACGTCTCGAAGCTGAAGCCGAAGTTCCAGATCGCTCTCGGCAGCATCGAAGGCCAGGAACTGACGCCGGTCGTCAACAACGGCATCATGATCGTTGCTGTTTCCCAAGAGCGCATCGACGCAATCGATGTGAAAACGGGTGAAAGACTGTGGCGTCACGAAATCAAGGTTCCTGCCGACGCGACGCAGTTTACCTGCTGCGGCAAGATCACCAGGGGCGCATCGCTCTATGGCGACAAGGTCTACTTCGCAACTCTCGATTCGCGTCTACTCGCTATCGATGCGAAAGATGGCAAGCTGGTCTGGGAAAAAACCCTGGCGGATTATAAGGCTGGATATACCCTCACCATGGCCCCTACCATCGTGAAGGGCAAAGTGATGGTTGGCTTCTC
Source organism: Alphaproteobacteria bacterium BRH_c36 (assembly GCA_001516065.1). GTDB lineage: Bacteria > Pseudomonadota > Alphaproteobacteria > Rhizobiales > Hyphomicrobiaceae > Filomicrobium. The sequence goes on along the minus strand of LOEV01000149.1, from coordinate 10,266 downwards.
GGGCGGCGAGTTTGGCATCGTCGGCCAGATTCTCGCTCTCGACAGCGAAACCGGCAACGAAGTCTGGAAGCACCGCACCATCCCGCAGCCGGGCGAGCCTGGCTATGACACCTGGGGCAAGGATTCGGCCAAGTACGGCGGCGGCGCAGCATGGCTGACGGCTTCCTATGATGCAGAAACCAACCTGACGTTCTGGGGCACGGGCAACCCGGCGCCGTGGAACGCCGACATGCGTCCTGGCGACAACCTCTATTCCAACTCGCTGATCGCCCTTGATGCCGATACAGGCAAGCAGAAGTGGTACTTCCAGCACGTTCCTAACGATGCGTGGGACTGGGACTCCATGAATGAAGCCCTGCTGATCGATACCAAGATCAAAGGCAAGGACACCAAGGCAGTCATCCAGGCACACAAGAACGGCTACCTCTACACGTTCGACCGTGCAACGGGCAAGTGCCTGCAGACGGTCGCCTTCTCGCCGCTCGACTGGGGTAAGCTCGACGAAAACTGCAAAATGATCGTCAAGCCCGACAAGCGTCCCGGCGTGGACAAGAAAGCAACCTTCTGCCCGTCCTACTTTGGCGGCAAAGGCTGGGCGCATATGACCTATAACCCGGAAAACTCGATGGTCTTCATTCCGACCACCGACATGTGCGTGACGCTGCATCACGAAGAAACGACTTACAAGAAGGGTACGATGTATCTCGGCGCTGGCGGCGAGATCCCCGAACCCGGCAAGGGCATGCTGACCGCGGTTGACGTTTCGAACAACAAAGTCGCATGGGCATGGAATAACCCCTCTCCGCTGCAGTCAGGCAGCGCCATGGCGACGGGTGGCGGGCTCGCCTTCGTCGGCACGTTCGAAGGTGACCTCGTCGCCCTCGACCAGAAGGACGGCAAGGAACTCTGGAAGCACCGCAATCCCTCCGGGATCGTCGGTGGCGTGATTTCCTTCAACGCCGGTGGCAAGCAGCACATTGCGGTGGTTTCGGGTTACGGTGGGGCGTTCCCGCTGTGGGCCGGCACCGGTGTTCCGCCTCACATCAAGAACAATGTGAACCCAGGCGCTACGCTGACCGTCTACGCGCTCGACTAATACCGGCCGTCAGGAGGTGACGTCGGTCTGACAGAACAATGAGGGAAAGGGCAGAGGAAATCCGCCCTTTCCTTCAGTCAATTTTTTTCACACGGTCAGCGTGGGAAAGTGACTGCCGGGATGCGCCGCAAAGGCGCTCACCGATCGACAAAGAAAACAAATTCTGAGGAATCGCGAAAAGAGGGTTGGCACGTGAGGAATCTGCACAGAATTGTTTCGGCGGCTGCGGTAACCCTAGCGGGGTTCGCGGCAGGTCTGCAGTCTGGCCCTGTCGATGCTGGAACACTCGAAAGATTGAAGTCGTACGGCAAGATCACGCTGTGCGCCGACCGAGATCTGCTGCCGCACTCCAGCAGCGCAATGGACCCGCCCGGATTCGACGTAGAGGTGGCCCATGAAGTCGCCCGACATCTAGAGCTTGAACTCGGGTTTCAGTGGGTTGCCGCCTTCAAGGGCCACCGTGCGATTCGCAATCTCTATTCGGGCGATTGCGATATCTTCATGGGGCTGCCGAACGACAAGGACTTCCTCAAAGAGGCTTTCAGGCTCGACGTGACCGAGCCCTATTACACCGGCGGTTTTGCGGTTCTGCTGAGCAAGGATGCTCCGAGCACGAACCTTGAGGACTACAAGACGAAGGGCGTCGCGGTCGACATCATGACTGTCCCCGATTTCCGTCTCTTCGAACGCGGCTTCGAGCGCAAGCTTTATTACGGAACCGCAAAGGTCGTAGAAGCGATGAAGAGCGGCGAAGTGCAGGCTGCACTCGTGCCGGCGCTGGAAGCAGGATGGCTCGCGCACACCCACGGGGAGCTCGGCCTCAGGGTTCTCGACCGCACCGAAAAGCAGTACATCTATCCGATGGGGTTCGGCTTGCGCAAAAAAGAGCAGGACCTCAAGCAGGCGATCAACGAAGCGCTTGCGAAAATCGAAGCCAGCGGCCGATTGAAAGAACTGCGCGAAAAGTACGGCGTTGTCGATCTCAAACCGGAAGACGGCAGCACCCCTGAGAAGAAGGCGGCCGTCGAAGGCGGTTCGGGAGAAAAGGCTGCACCTACGCAGGTTGCCGAGGCGAAGGTCGATGCGGCGGCTCCGGCTGCCGGGAGTGCTGCCTCCTCGCTAGAGTCGGACTTTCCTAGTGATCCGGCTTCAATCAAGAAGGGCTACAGCCTCTACAAACAGGCCTGCTACAAGTGTCACGGACCGAACGGCGTATCAGGTGGCACCAGACCGGACGTCCGCATGTTCGCCGGGGATCATTACGAGATGTTTGCCATTGTTCAGGCTGGGATCGTGGATCGGGGCATGCCGGCCTGGAACGATTATCTCACTGAAACCGAGATGAAGCAGATCGTGGTATACATCAAGAGCTTGCCAAAGCCTGAATGATGAGCATCCATCCATTGCGCGACGTTGCGGGTCGCGATGCTGAGCGGAGCCTGGCGCTGATCGGGGTTTGCAGGCTAGTTGGCCAGGTTCTCCTGGTGGCGGTTTCAATCCTGTCGGCCTCTCTGACGGCGTACGCGGCTGAGGAAGCCTTTGTCACCAACGAGAAGGACAACACGATCTCGGTGATCGACGTCGCCACGTTTGCGGTCGTCCGCAAAATCAACACCGGCTCTCGCCCACGAGGCATCGTCGCGGCTCCGGATGGTTCGATGATCTATGTGTGCGCCAGCGATGCCAACCGCATCGACTTCATCGATCCGCTAACCGGCGAGATTGTCGGAATGATCGAGGACGTGCCCGATCCCGAGCAGATTGCGCTGTCTCCGGACGGACGCTTCCTTTATGCCACCAACGAAGAGGATAACGCCCTCAGCGTCATCGACGTCGGCGCGCGCAAGGTCGTATCGGTGGTCGACGTCGGTGTCGAACCGGAAGGTGTCGCCGTTTCGCCCGGCGGGCATCTTGTCGTCGTGACTTCTGAGACGACAAACATGCTGCACGTCGTTAACGCCGGGACCGGCCAGATTATCGACAACGTGCTTGTTGGTTCGCGCCCGCGTTATGCGCAGTTCACGCCGGACGGTACGAAGATCTGGGTGTCATCGGAAATCGGCGGGACAATCGCCATCGTCGACACCGCCTCGCGCCGCATTGTGCAGGATGTGCGTTTCGAAGTTGCCGGGATCCGCGGCGAACAGATTCAGCCTGTCGGAATCCGCTTCAGCCCCGATGGCAGTCGAGCATATGTGGCGCTTGGGCCAGCAAATCGCGTCGCCGTCGTCGATACAGCTACCGGGAAAGTGATAAAGTACGTCCTCGTCGGCGTGCGCGTATGGCATCTGTCGCTGTCGCAGGACGGCGGTAAACTCTTCACGACGAACGGTGGCAGCAACGACGTGACGATCATAGATACCAACCGGCTCACGGCCATCAAGACACTCACAGTTGGTCGACAGCCGTGGGGCGTGGCGACGTTGCAGCGGAGATAACTGACTTCAGCCTGGAGGCGGCCGTGCAACGCAACAACAATACATTTTCGCGGGCGGCGTTGGTGCGGACGGCTTGGGGAATCGCGCTTTCGTTGTTGTTTTGTGCCGGTTCGGGCCAGGTTGGCGCGGCCGGCGTCAAACCCGTCGACGATGCCCGCCTGATCGCCGCGGGGGCCGAAACGGCGAACTGGCTGCACGCCGGCAGAACCTATGCCAACGACCAGTTCTCACCGTTGCGGCAGATCGACCGTTCCAACGTCAAGCAGCTGAGGCCCGCCTGGATCCACCAGACCGGAATCGCATCCACATTCCAGACCTCGCCGATCGTCGCCGACGGGATCATGTACATTACGACTCCGTTCTCCAACGTCGAGGCGCTCAATGCCCGCACCGGCCGGCCAATCTGGCGCTACGAGCACGACCGCGGTGGCAAGAAGCCGTGCTGCGGTCCGGCAAACCGAGGGGTCGGCATTGGCTACGGAATGGTCTACGTCGCCACCGTAGACGCCCAGCTCGTTGCCCTCGACGCGGCCACGGGCAAGAAGATCTGGGCCATTTCGATTGCGGAAACGGGAGATGTCACGACCGAAGCGAAATCGGACCTGTCGGAAAACGATTCGCTGAAAGGCGCGAAGGTTACCGGTTCGACGGGCGTTGCCGCAGTGGCGGCGCCGCTTGTTTACGACGGTCTGGTGATCATCGGGATCACGGGCGTGGGCTATGGCCTGCATCTGGAAAGCGACAGGCCCGGCGCACCGCTCGGGGGCGTCGTCGGGGTTCGCGGCCGTTATGGCCGGCCCGGTTTCATCGCTGCCTTCGACGCGAAGACCGGTGAGAAGAATTGGAGCTTCGACACGACTCAGAAGGGATGGGAAGGCGACTTCGTCACCGAGACCGCATACGGCGTAAAGCTGAACCGCGACATCGAAAAGGAGAAGGCGGAAGTCGAAGCTAACAAGGAGGCGTGGCAGTACGGCGGCGGATCGGTGTGGCAGACGCCAGCCGTCGATATCGAGCGTGGCCTACTGTATTTCGGCATCGGGAACCCTTCTCCGCAGGCGACCGGCGATGGCCGGCCCGGCGACAATCTCTATACCGTCGCGCTGGTCGCGCTCGAAGCCAGGACCGGAAAGCTATCCTGGTATTACCAGCAGGTGCCGCACGATTTGTGGGGTTACGACGTAGCCAGTCCGCCGTCGCTTTTCGAGCTTGAAATCGGCGGTGAAAAAATTCCGGCGATCGGGCAGGCGAGCAAACTTGGCTGGTATTTCGTGCATGACCGCCGCGATGGACGACTGCTGTTCAAATCGGAAGCCTTCGTGCCGCAGGAGAACATGTTCGCGCTACCGACGGCTGAAGGCACGCGTATCACGCCGGCGGCGGCCGGCGGGTCGAACTGGTCGCCAACGGCCTACGATCCGGCATCGCGCTATGTCTACGTTGCTGGCATGCACATGCCGTTCGTCTATCGCCGGCAGACGATCCCGGCTACAGCTGACAAGCCGGAAATTTCCTATAGCGTCTTCGAGCCAGCCAAGGAGCCGAACTGGGGGATACTGAGCGCGATCGATCTTGGCAACAGCGGACGCATCGCTTGGCAGCAGCGGACGGACCAGCCGCTCGTCGGCGGGGTGCTGGCGACCGCCGGCGGATTGGTGTTCACCGGCGAAGGCAACGGCGACTTCTCGGCCTTTGATGCGGCGAGCGGTGAGAAACTATGGAGCTTCTACTGCGGGGCGGGTGTCAATGCGCCGCCGATGGCGTTTGCGATCGACGGGCGCCAATATATTGCAGTGGCCGCGGGGGGCAGCAAAATCTGGGGCTACCGCACAGGGGATTCGGTTTTGGTCTTCGCATTGCCGGAGGAGAAGGCTCAGTGAACGATCGTAGTTGCCTTCGTTACATGCCATTGCCCTATCAGCGTGCAGTCAAGCGCTGCCACTTGATGTTGGCTTGCGTTGCAGCCGCGTTCTCTTGGGGTTTCGCGGCGCCTTCAATCGCCGAAGAGGTCCCAACCTACACAAAGGAACAAACGGTTCAGCCGGATTGCGAGAACGACCGGCCGGCAGATCGTGCGATCCACGGATGCCCCGATATGATCGAAGCACCCGACGGTGATCCCTATGAGCGCATTCGCGTCTATACGATGCGCGGTTTCGCCTGGCTGAAGGATGAGGAACCCATTGCGGCGGTTTCCGATTTCGACCGGGCCTTGCAGCTCGATCCTGAGAACAGAAGCGCCATCAGGGGCCGCGCCTGGGCCTATGAAAGAATGGAAAAGTACGACGGCGCCATAAGGGATTGGACGCTTCTCATCAAACTCAATCCTCGCGAATATGAATACTTCCGCGAGCGGGGCTATACCTACCACCTCGATAGTAAGTACGAACTCGCCGTCGCCGACTTCTCCAGTGCCCTGGAACTCGACAAGAATGGGATCGACAGCCTTATCGGCCGGGCGCTGGCCTACGGCGCGATGGATAAGGTGCCCGAAGCGCTTTCCGATTTCGAAGCTGCGCACACGTTGAATCCAAAATACTCCGCAGTTTATATTGCGCGAGCAGAAATGTGGGAGCGCCACGGCAATATCGACAACGCTATCGCGGACTACAGAAGTGCACTCGAACTCAACACAACCAATCAGAAGGCTGCGCACGCCCTGAAGCGCCTGGGAGCTGCGAACGTGCCGAGGAGACGGCTTGGTGAGTGAAGCGGTGTTCATTCATTCTTCGGGCATTGCCGACCGGCAGGCCGGCGAGGCATACCTTTTGAAATTCGCCTGCATGATCGCTGTGTGTGTATTGCTGGCGACGCACGCGTCTGCCGGAGAGTTGCCGAGCTACACCGAGACGGCAAAGCCGGAGGCCTCCGAATGCGAACCAGACACGCCCGCCTACCAGGCCATCCGCGGCTGTTCGAATCTGCTCGGCAGTCCCGATACCGACCCGCAAATGCGAATTCGCATCTACACCATGCGAGGGTATGCCTGGCTGAAGGAAGAGGAACCGCTCGCCGCCGTCTCGGATTTCAGCCGTGCCATACAGCTCGATGCGAGCAATGCGAGTGCCATAAAGGGCCGTGCGCGAGCGTTTGAAATTCTCAAGCAGTACGGCGATGCGATCGAGGACTGGACACGCCTGATAGCGGCGAAGCCCAGCGAACCCGAAAACTACCGCGAGCGGGCATATACCTATCACCTCAACGGCAACTACAAGCTTGCGGTCGCGGACTTCACGACGGTGCTAAAGCTTGACGAGAACAATATCGACAGCTGGATTGGACGGGCGAATGCGTATGACGCTTTGGATAAAATTCCAGAAGCGCTCGCGGATTTCGAAGGCGCGATAAAGGTCGACGCAAAATATCCGGCAGTCTTCACTGCGCGTGCGGAAATGTGGGATCGCCGGGGTGAAAACCTGAAGGCGATTGCGGACTACCAGGAGAGCCTCAGGCTCAATTCGATCAATCTGAAGGTCAGACAGGCCCTGCAACGGCTGGGGATTTCCCATCCTTATCCGTGACTGCGCTCAGCTGCCTGGTGTCGCAAAAGGCGACATCAAACATGGAGTTCAAATTACGATGAAGAGGTTCAAACCATCGCGGCGCCAAGCACTGGCGCTTGCAGGGGGCGCCGTTGCCGGTGTCGCCGGGAGTAGCCTCCTGTCTCCACGCGACGCGGTCGCCAAGGCGCCGTTCTCGGATGCCAAGCCCGACGCCTTTCACACGTTCAAGCTTGGCGACATGCAGATCAGCGTTGTCTCCGACGGCTATCTGGCGTTCGGCGACGGCCGTAAGCTGATGATCGGTCCGACAATCGAAGAGATGGGCCGTCAACTCGAAGCAAACTTCCTGGCGCCAGATAACATGGTGCTTGAAGAAAACATTACGGTGGTCAACACGGGTTCCAAACTGGTCATCATCGATACCGGCATGGGCGCCAGCAAGATGTTCGGCGACACGACCGGGCGCCTTCCCAACAACCTGAAGAGCGCCGGTATCGATCCGGCGGCGATCGACGCGGTGATCCTCAGCCATTGCCATCCCGACCACGCCGGCGGGTTGGTTGACGCCGATGGTAAATCGGTGTTCCCGAACGCGCAGGTCTACGTCAACGAAGAGGACTTCAAGTTCTGGACCGATGAGGCGAAGCTTTCGGGTGACGCCAAGCCGTTCGTCGAACTCGCGCGTGGTAATCTTCTTCCGCACAAAGACCGGATGGAATTCATCAAGGGCGGGCAGGAGATCGTCACCGGCATTACCGCAATCGATGCGCCGGGCCACACAGTCGGCCATACCATGTTCATGCTGTCATCGGGCGGCAAGTCGCTCGCGGTCACCGCCGATTGCGGTCATCACAGTGTGCTGATGGTCGAGACGCCGAAGATCGAATTCGTCTACGATACCGACCCCAAGCAGGCGGTGCAATCGCGGTTGAGGATCTGGGACATGCTGGCCACCGACCGGATACCGTTCATCGCGTTCCACTTCCCGTGGCCGGGCGTCGGCAACCTGGCGAAGCAGGGTGACGGCTACCGCTACTATCCTTCACCGATGCGTCAGGGATGAGTTGGCAACAGGCCCCACGACTTGACTGGAAGCGGGGGAAGGGAAGAATTCCAAAACTGTCATGTACCGAAGCCGGGGTCGCGACCCGAAATTTCATTTCGCGAATGGAGGAACGAGGATGAGAACGACCGCCGGGATATCCACGGCCAAGCTTGGGGTGATTCTTGGTCTGCTAATTGTGATGATTACCGGCGGTTCCGGGTCGGGAATTGCCGCCGACGAGGAATGGGAATCGCTGCGTGCGGATTTCTTCGGAGATCGCAAGGTCGATGCTGCCACGAACGGCTACAAGCTGTTCGTCGACAACAGCGTCAAGGATGCAGCGATGATTCCGGTTTCGATCCGCATCCCTTCCGCTTTGGTCGATGTCACGAGCAAGGTGCATTTGCTGGTCGACAATAACCCGGCGCCGCTGGTCGCCGTGATCTCGTTTGGGCCAGCCTATCGAAACGGTGTCGACATCGGCGAGCGCAATTTCGATACGCGGATCCGCATGGACCGGCTGTCGAAGGTGCGTGCCGTCTTTGAAACGGTCGATGGAAAGCTGTTCATGGCGGCGGGCTTCGCGGCCACCGGGGGCGGTTGTTCGTCGGCTTCCGCCAAGGACGCCGAAAAGGCTCTGGCCCAGCTTGGCCGCGTCAAGGTGAAAATCGCTTCCCAGCCCAACATCGGACCAGCTTGGCGCGATGCGATTGTCATGATCCGTCACCCGAACTTCACCGGCATGCAGCCCGACGCCAAGATGGGCGGCTTTACCCCGGCCTGGTTTGTCGAAAAGATCGACGTTTCGCTGAGCGGGGAGGCAGTCTTTTCGATCAGTGGCGGAATCTCGCTTTCCGAGGATCCCAACTTCCGGTTCACTTTCGCCGACGAACGAGAAAACGGTGTGCTGGCCGTCACGGCCATCGACTCGAAGGGAAAACAATTTTCCGGACTCGGGGGGCCGAGCAGCTGATCGCTGGGGTTAAACTCGACAAGAACGCGGGAACTCCGGAAAGTGAATGCTATGGCGGAGTGTCCACGCGGCTCCCTGCCCACCGGCGATCGTAAGCTGGACGGGACCTGTTCCTGGCTGAGTGTTCGGACTTCGACACGTCCTGCCCGAACGCGTTGCAGGCCCCACGGCGGCCCCGCGTACTGCGTGGCTCGCGCGAACCGTGCGCGCTCACCGGCTGCATGCGTGATCTGGCACAAAAGATGCTCTGCGTTAACTAACCAGACACGCAGGGAGGCTTCAATTGAGTACCATCAGTGAAAAGTCGTTGAATACGCTGCCGTTCACGCGGTCTCTTGTGCACACAGAAGATACCTATTCGCTTACGCGACAACAAAAACGAGTGCTCAGGCTGTTGAGCGAAGGGAATTCCAACAAGGTCATCGCAGCCCGGCTGAAGATCTCGGAAGCAACCGTCAAGGCGCACATGTCGGAGATCTTCCGGACCTTGAACTGCCAGAACCGCACTCAGGCGGCGCTGATGGGGCTCTGTCTGAGGTTCGGGCTGCCTGTCAACATCATCACCGGCGACGGCGAACCGATGAACGGCAAGAGCCTGTCCGACCACTGATTGCCGGCTGTGTTTTCGGCACATATGGCGGGCTGCCGGGTCTGGGGCGATCTTTGGGAAACGCTACATGTGTCGCAATGGTGAAGCGGTCGCCGTGCCAGTGACTCGTAATCGAGCGGATGCTGAGCTTCTAGAGTACGTGGATTGCAGTTTTGTCCGGCCGTTGCCGGTTGACTTGTGAGTAAGCGGAGTCCGGCAAACGTCAGCCCATTTGGAATGGCGCCGACCGCGACATTTGTTGTGTAGTTGTGGTCCACCATCTCGCGAATTAGCGTTTTGAAGTCGCGCTGAAGGAATGGCGCCCGGCAATCCCCACCACGTGGCCTGCTGGCGGGCGACGGGCGCGCCTCAAGCGGTCCGACAGTGCGGGCGTCTCAAGGCTTGCGGGCGTTGCCGGTTCACCCCATTTTCTTAAATGCCATAAGGATTGGAGCCGCTGCTTGGTGCAGTGGCTGAACCGCAGAGAGTCATAGCCGGTGTCAGTGCGTGAGGTTGTCGTTGTCGGTCACGCAGCTCTCGACCGCATCTACCGGATCGCCGCCTTTGCAAAACGGCCGGCCAAGCACCGGGCGCTTGAGCATATCGAGAGCGGCGGCGGCAG
>LOEV01000148.1 GCA_001516065.1 Alphaproteobacteria bacterium BRH_c36 | reverse complement strand
GTACCAAAACTCCCACCGTATGCGCCCGGCGCGTCACTCAGTTGCTGCGCGGCGACCGGCGCCTGCGGTGCGTTCGCGTAGCTGCGCTCCTGCGGAGACGCCAATCCGCCGCGCTGGCCTGTGGAAAGCGCGCGCACATCGCGCGATAACTGCTCCATCTGCGCGGTCAGCGCCTGGATCTGTGTTTCGATCCCATCAAGGCGCGCCGCATCGGACGCGCCACCGTAGCCGCCTCCTGGTGGCGGCGCATAGGCTGGCCCCATGCCCGCGACAGCCGCTCCACCTGCCGCACTAGTCGATTCGAGCGTGCCGACGACAACCTGCATATCGACAAGTTGCTCTTCGAGTTGCTGAACCCGCTTTGCCAGCGCGGCCGCATCCTGTGCCGAAGCGACACATTGCGACATGGCGGCAAGTGCGAAAGCCAGGCTGGCGATCGTTGAGGAGAGTGCCGAAACGGTCGGCGCTTTGATCGTCATGATTCGCATGTCCTGTTGTGTGGCCTACGGTGCCGAGTGATAACCGGGATTCCGGCGGCCTGTCCACGCCAGCCGCCGGCCAGCTGCAATCACAATTCCACCCTCACCCTCCCAAAGCACCCCGTACGGCTGAAACACCAACGACGGAGTGCGCACCGGGCGTACCGTATTTCGCAGAATCCTACTGCGGCTGGCTGCCGTCGGTCTTGATGCTCATGACATGAATGACCGCCCGGCGGTTCTGCACCGCGCACTCCTGTTCGGGACAGTTTGCAATTGGGTCACGCCGGCCCAGGCCCAACACCCGCAGCCGATCCGGCGCAATCCCCTCTTCATTGAGCCGGTCGCGGACGGTCTCGGCTCTCTGCAACGCAACACGCTCGTCAGTTTCCACAGAGCTGCCCTCGTCTGCATGTCCGGCAATGATGACGCTCGCATTCCATGCACTCAGCCAGCGGGCCTGTCGCGACAGGACCAAGCGGGCCCGCGAACCCAGCTCCGCGCTGCCGGCCGAAAAAAACACTCGGTCACCGACGTCGAATCGCAAGCGCTGCGATGCAGTCGCATCGGATTTCTGCAGCATTTCCAGGGAAGCATCGGAAAAGGCCAAATCAGGCCCCGACACAGGCCCGGTTTCGGAATTTGCCGGCGCAGGCGGGCCCATCTGCAGGCTTTCCGGTAACCGCTCCTCGGGGGCGGCCGTTTGCCCACGCAGTCCCGGAGCCGCCGCGGCAATCACGGCGAAAGCTACGAGAACCGGTGCCGAAATCCGACCGAGACAGGCAATTCTGGAAGACTGGAGACTGTTACAAGGCAAACCGGATACCAACGTTGGGTCGCGCCTGCACGCACGCCACCTGATCTCACGGCTGCAGCAAACGGAGTTACGCTCGGTTCACAGCCGCTCAACCGGCGACGCGGCTGTTGAGCACCGTTTGGGCGCGGCGATTCTGCGACCAGCACGAGATGTCGTCGCAAACGGCAACCGGGCGTTCCTTGCCATACGAAATGGTGCGGATACGCGAGGCGTTGATCCCTGCGCGCCCAAGGAAACTGCGAACAGCCGTCGCGCGCCGAGCACCAAGCGCAATATTGTATTCCCGCGTTCCCCGCTCATCGGCATGCCCTTCGACGGTGATCGTGAACTGCGGGTACTGGCCGAGCCACTGCGCCTGCTTCTGCAGTGTCTGGCGCGCTTCCGGTGTCAGGTCGGAACTGTCTGTCGTGAAGTAGACGATGTCGCCCACGTTGACGCTGAAATCGCGTTGCGTTCCAGGGACCACGGGCCCGCTGGCACCGGGCGCCAATTGCGCTGTCGGATCGTTTTCGCCATTCCCGGCGCAAGCTGCCACCAGTAGGCCGGCGAGCGCTGCCACCGCAAGGCGCGCCCACGTGTTCCGGCGCCGGTTGATCTGGCGGATGAGGCTAACCATGGCTCTTCTTTCTCGCTCCGAGATTGAATTCTCGCATGCCCAACAGTGACACCGCCGGTGATTCTGTTGCTTGGATATTTGCGGTCTATCGAGTGGATCAGCCGAAATTGTGACGGATATCGCGTCCGGTTGGAAGTCCCAGGCGGTGCTTTGTCACAAGCACCTTGCCAGTACCCACAAGAAACCAGTACCCCACAAGAAAAAGGCCGGGCTACCCCGCATCCGCGTAGGTAGACCCAGCCTTTGTTCGTCCTCGTCTCGAAAGACGAGGAAGCCGTCCGCCGATTAGCGTGCGACTTCGACCGTAGCCGGCACGTCAGCGCCGAGCTTCATCGGGGTGTGCGGTACTTCGCGGCGGCAGGCGCCGAGAGCGACAGCAGCAACAACGGCGGCGATAACGAGTGCGCCCTTCATGATCGTATTCTCCTAGTTAAGTGTCCGTGGCCTATGGCCGATTATCAGCGAGCAACTTCGGTGGCCGAAACGTCGGCACCAAGTTTCATTGGCGTATGCGGAACCTCACGACGACATGCGCCGAGAGCTACCGCGGCGACGACAGCCGAAAGAACGATCAGCCCCTTAACACCCTGCATAGTTCAATCTCCTGATGCTTGTTCGGCACTAGCCGACTAATTGGGTACCGGTGCAGCGTTTTCGGATCAAGCTGGGACACCACTCGCGCATGGTTTTCCGTGGGCCTTGATGCGATTATGCCACTGCGTGTTCATTGCTCCTCAGTTCGCTATTCGAGACGCGCAACACCTATCCGAACATCCCTGGGAGCCCGATTGTTCCTGCCCACGCACAACACTCGGCATCAAGTTGATATGACTCCGGCTCCCGTTAAAATCGAGTTAATGGCCGAATCAAAGCGGGACCGCCCTGCGGTGGCAGAAGTCAGTTGAGGAGAGGTGACCAGGCCGGGTCGGATGCGAACGCGGGTGTCTTGACCACCTGTTCGTTGTATCCGGTGATATCGACTGAGTAGATTCGCGGACCCGTGTTCTGCCCCCGTTCTTCCCGGAAGAACATCAGGACGCGCCCGTTGGGCGCCCAGGTCGGTCCTTCGTTATGGAAGCCTTCGCTGAGGATTCGCTCACCCTGGCCGTCCGGTTGGATGACACCGATCAGGAATCGACCCATCAGCTGTTTCGTGAAGGCGATGTAATCGCCGCGCGGCGACCATACCGGCGTCGAGTATCTCCCGTTTCCGAAGCTGATGCGGCGCACACCCGAACCGTCCGCTTTGATGACATAGAGCTGCTGGGTTCCCTCGCGGTCCGATTCGAACACGATCTGGCCGCCGTCGGGAGAATAGGACGGCCCGGTGTCTATCGCTTCCGGCACGTTCGTCAGCCGCCGCGTCTGTCGCGACCTGAGATCCATCTCAAAAATCGAGGATCCCCCGCCTTCCTGCAGACTCATGATGATTTTCTGGCCGTCGGGCGAGAATCGAGGCGCGAACGTCATGCCGGGAAAATCACCGACAACTTCCTTCTGGCCAGTTTCCAGGTTCATCATGTAGACGCGCGGCTGCCCGGTTGCATACGACATGTACGCGATCTGCTGGCTCGAAGGCGAAAATCGCGGCGTCAGCACGAGGTCGGCACCGTTCGAAAGGAGCCGCGCATTGGCCCCGTCCTGGTCCATGATCGCCAGTCGCTTGACCCGCTTCTGCTTCGGCCCGGTCTCGTCGATGTAGACCACGCGAGTGTCGAAATAGCCCTTTTCGCCAGTCAGGCGCTCGTAGACCTGATCGGCGATGATGTGACCGATCCGCCGCCAGTTTTCGGCAATCGTCGTGAAACGTTGCCCCGAAAGCTGCTTGCCCGTCGTCACGTCCCACAGCCGGAACTCGGCGCCGATCCCGCCGTCTGGCTGGCGCAGTACCTTTCCCACGACCAGCGCATCGGCACGGATTGCTCGCCAATCGGGGAACCTCGGTGCTCTGTTGACGTCCTGGATCTGTTCCAGGAACGATGCCGGATTGAGCGACTGGAACAGCCCGGAACGCTGCAGGTCGGACGCCAGCACGCCTGCGATATCGGCGGCGAGCTTGGAGTCGTCGCCAAGGAAGTTGGGCACGGCGATGGGGATCGGTGCAACCGTGCCCTGCCGCTGCGTGCCGCTCAGGCCTTGCGCGGAAGCTGAACCGGCAAAGGTGCCCGCCATCGCGGCGAGCAACAGGGCAAAGGCCAAACCGTTGCAGAGACCATTGCGGGCTTGCTTCATCATTCTCCTGCCTTCATTGCTCGACCTTCTCACAGCATGTGCCTCGGGTCGAATTCCCAGGTGATTTCCTTCCAGCTCGCATACATATCGGGCGGAAGCTTGAATGGAGCAGCGCAAGTCACGGCACGCACGGCGGCTTCTCCAGCAATCCTGTAAACCGGATCGCTCCGTGAGCCGACAATTTGCGGCTGCCCGTCGAGGCTTCCGTCCTTCTGCAGCCGCCAGCGCACCGTGACAACAGCCGTGTCGATACCGCCACCGCCGCCGGGCAACCGCCAGCAATCGCGGATTTGCGAACTGATTCGGCCCTTGAGAAGATCTTCTTCCCGCGCTGTCAGCTGTGTGCCCTGGCCTTCGCGTTCACCAGCCGTCGGGCCGGTATAATCGCTGTCCTGCGACGTTCCCGAACGCTTCGAACCACGTTCTTCGGGCGTCTTGTCCAGAAGCGCAGCCATGCGCTTGGAGAAGTCTTCCTGTTTCTTTTTCTTCGCCTTCTTTTTTGCCTCTTCGCGCTTTTTCTTGGCTTCAGCGAGCTTTTTCTTCGCCTCGGCGTCCTTCTTGCGCTTCTCCTCAGCCTTTTTCTGTTCTTCCTTGATGCGCTGCTGCTCTTCCGCCTTCTTCTTGCGTTCCTCGGCATCGTTGTCGGGAACCGCCGGTATAGGCGGCGCCGCCGAGTCGATCTTGTCGGCGATAGGATCGGGCTCGGGCTTGGGGGCTTCGGCCTTGGGCGGGTCTGGCTCGGGCGGTTTTGGCGGTTCCTCGGCGGCCGGCGGCGGCTTCGGCGGCTCGAGCTTCGGCTTCGGCGCTTCTTTTTTGGAGACCTGAGGTTCCTCCTGCGGCGTAAGCTTGGCTTCGAGCTTCTTGGACTCCGGATCGCCCTTCTTGAGGTTGGTGAATTCCGAAAGCGTGATGATCTCCGCTTCAATCGTCGGCGCCGCCGGATCGGGCAGCTTTTGCACGCCAAGAATCTCCAGCGCCGCCCACAGCAGAAGTGCGGTGTGCAGCGAAATCGAAACGATGAGGCCGAAGGCCTGCACCTGGCGCTAGCCCTCCTCAAGCTCGGTTACGAGCGAGATCTTGCGGAATCCCCCGGCGCTGATCCTCCCCATCACTTGCGCCACGATCCCGTAGGTCACGCCTTTGTCGGCACGCACGAAGATCGTTTCATCGTAGCCGTTGGCAGCGATGGCTTCGAGCTTCGGTTTGATTTCGTCGAGATTGATCTTCGTCTCGCCGATATAGACGTCGCCATTTGTACGCACGGAAACCGCCAGAGGTTCGGTATTCGATTGCAGTTGTTTACCCTTCGATTGCGGCAGGTCGAGCGGCACGCCGACCTGCAGCAAGGGCGCTGCCACCATAAAGATAATCAGCAAAACCAGCATCACGTCGACGAACGGCGTCACGTTGATCTCGGCCATCGGCGCATGCCGGCTGGTGCGCCGCCGGCGCCCGGTGTTCTGATGCGCTGCCTTGATACTGGCACCCATGAGGCTCACTCCAAAAGTTGGCTCACCAAGCGGTCAGTCCCGCCCAACACCGGCCTGCCGAGTGTTGGCAAACGAACATTTAGCTGCCGCTGTCGATCTGCCGTGACACAATGGCCGCGAACTCATCTGCGAAAGCTTCCAGCCGCTGCGAGATTCGCGCAGAATCAGCCGAGAACTTATTGTAGAAGATGACCGCAGGTATGGCAGCCAGAAGACCAAGTGCCGTTGCAAACAGGGCTTCCGCGATACCAGGCGCCACCACCGCGAGGTTTGTGTTTTTCGACACCGCGATTGCCTGGAAGCTCGTCATGATGCCCCACACCGTGCCGAACAGCCCGACGAATGGAGCGGTTGCGCCAACCGTAGCCAGAAACAGAAGCCGCCGGTCGAGCCGCTCCATCTCGCGCGCAATGGTCACGTCCATGACTTTTTCCACACGCAGCTGAATGCCGCCCAGCGCCCGCGTATTGCCTTCAACCGAACGCTTCCACTCGCGCATTGCGGCAACAAACAGTGCCCCCATCGCTATCGGCTGCGCCCGCGCCAGCGTCGAATAGAGTTCATCGAGCGACTGGCCCGACCAGAACAGCTGTTCGAACTTGTCGGCTTCTTTGCGCGCCCTCCGGAAAGCGAAAGCCTTTTCGAAAACGATCGCCCAGGACCAGACGGACGCCAGCACAAGCCCGATCATGACGAGCTGCACGACGATATGCGCTTGCAGGAACAATTCGATGAAGGAGAAGCCGGTGGCCGGTGCGGCGCCGAGATTTTCAGCCGTAAGATTGCTTGGATTCATGAAGACAACCGCTCACCTCGCACGTCCGCCGCACCAGAGGAGCGCAATGCCGCCGATCACCACGAATGATCTGGAGCCACGGCGCAAAGCACCGGGGACCGCCCCTTGAAAGAACCGCCTGTCCGATGCCCAACCCGTCCGCTCCCCAGCTCAATGCTTAGCAGACGACTCCCCGTACACTCTTCGCTTGTTGCCCTGCAATATGACCAAACAAGGGCTTGGCCCCGTCCCACGCGCCACTCACCCCTCGAACGCCACCCGGATAGCATCGCTCAGCCGCAACGGCTTGCCGCCCACCGAAACCAGCACGACGGTGACTTCGGCTTCGAAAATACTGCGGCCGTCCTTCGAGATATCCTGGCTCAGCGTCACCGAGGCGCCGCCGAGTTCCTTGACCCGTGTCTCGACGACGAGGAGGTCGTCCATCCGTCCCGGCCGCTTGAAATCGAGCGACATCCGCCGCACGACGAATGCGGCGGGCTCATTTGACGCTTCACCCGAGATGAGCTGTCGCGCTTCTACACCGAGCAGCCGCAGGAAATCGGTTCGCCCGCGCTCGCAGAACCTGACATAGGAGGCATGGTAGACGACGCCGCCAGCGTCGGTATCCTCGAAATAGACCCGCACCGGCAGCCGGTGAAATTTGCCGCGCACATCTTCCCCCAGCCGCCCCGCGATATCCGCCCAGTTACCTTCGCTCAAGCCGCGTCTCCCCCAAGCTCGATAACAACCACTTCCGGCGGCACCCCGAACCGGATCGGCAGACCCGAGCAGCCCAGTCCCGACGACACCACGAGATGCCGGTCTTCCTCAACGATATGGCCGTAAACGTAGCGCTGCCCATAGGCCGACGGCACCGTTGGCGCATAACCCAGCACCCGCACCTGACCGCCGTGCGTATGACCGCTCAGCATCAACGCAACCCGTTCACTCGCCGGACCCATCTGCGCAAAGATATCCGGCTCGTGCGCCATCATTATTACCGGCGCTGCGTCGGTCACTCTCGCCAGCATTCCTTCAACATCGTCGGTGCCGATATAGGACCCTCGCGTTGGCGGGCGGTCGCCGATCATGTAGTAGGCCCACTGGTCGCCGAGCCCGCAAAGCCAGAACGGCAAGCCATCTTTCTTGAGGCGCAGCGCCGAATTCTCATGAACGGCTATGCCGCAACGGCTGAGGGCCTCTCCCGCCGGCGTCGAAGGCAGATGCCTGATTTGAACGTCGTCGCTCTCCCACCAGTCGTGATTGCCGAGAACTGCGTGCACCCCAAGCGGCGCCGCCAGTCTGGCGAGTTCGCGCGCCCAGTCGTCGTGGTCGACGACCGCGCCGCCG
>LOEV01000147.1 GCA_001516065.1 Alphaproteobacteria bacterium BRH_c36 | reverse complement strand
TTCAGAAGTTCGCTAACACCTGCGGCTAGGTTCAGAGCGAACTTCTGAACCTGAATCACACTAGCAATTTTCTGATTCTAGTGCCCCTTTGTCTCCGAAGTTCGCTCGAGTGGTTGCCGCAGAGTGGAGGCGAACTTCGGAGACGGGACACTAGCACAAGTTAAAATGCCTCGATAAGGTCCCTGGGGCGCTCGGAAAGTCGGATCGGTCGAGCGGTTGTGGAGGTTCGTAGATGCGGCCCATAGCGGCTCACTCTTTAGGTTCTGTATTCCATGTGTGGCGCCTCGCAATTGCCGACCGACAATTCGGCTGGGTTCGCAGTCGGCAATTGCGAGACAAGCACCACACTAAGCTCATGTTTTTGCTAGTGTCCCTTTGTCTCCGAATTGCCGTTGAACGGGTGCCGCGAAGGTCCCGGCAATTCGGAAACGGGACACTAGTCCTGCTGGCGAGCTGCCTGATTGCCGCGTGCGATCAAGGTCCTCCGAAAAACCCGCCAGCCCCTCCGCCCGCTTCCGTCGTCGTTGCTCCGGTCTCTCTCGAAGATCTGAGTTCAGAGCGCTCCTTCACCGGACGCATCGAGGCGACCGACAAGGTGCAAATAAGGGCGCGTGTGCAGGGCTTCTTGAAGTCGAGGCTTTTCGAGGAAGGCGCGAAAGTCGAGGCGGGCGAGTTGCTCTACGAAATAGAGCCGGAACCGTTCGAACTGGCCGTACAGCAGGCCGAGGCAAACGTCGCCAGCGCTGCCGCGGCTGAAACGTTTGCCCAACAAACGTTTGAACGTACTGAAGAACTTGTCCGGCGCAATACTTCATCACGAGCCTCGCTTGATGAAGCTCAATCGGCGCTAGCACAAGCGCAGGCCACCTTGAAGGCGCGAAAAGCCGAGCTTCAGACCGCTCAGCTGAACCTCAGCTACACCAAAATAACCGCGCCGATCTCAGGCCGAGCCGGTCGTTCGGAATATTCCGTCGGCAATCTTGTCGGGCCGGAAAGTGATCCACTTGTCCTGCTGGTTTCTCAGGATCCCGTCTACGCCAATTTCCCAGTGCCGCAATGGCTACTCGTTCAAGTTCGAAAGGCAGGTCAAGGGCCGGAAAGCGTTTATGTGGAACTGCGGCTTGCCGACGGCAGTGAATATGAGCACACGGGCAGCGTTGTGTTCACCGATGTGCAGGCGACAACTGGCACGGATTCTGTTCTCGTGCGCGCCAAGTTTCCTAATCCCGAAGGCCTGCTCGTCGATCAGCAACTCGTCAATGTGCAAGTGATCAGAAAAAAGCCGGAGAAGAAGCTGGTCATTTCCCAGTCTGCACTTCTGCTTGATCAGCAGGGCGCGTACGCGCTGGTCGTCGACGACGCCAACAAGGTGCAAATCAAGCGCATAACGGTTGGTGTACAGCGCGGGCCGCTAATCGTCGTCGAAAGCGGCCTTGAAGCCGGCGATCGTGTTATCGTGAGTGGCCATCAAAAGGCACGGCCGGGTGCCGAGGTTGCGCCGCAAATGGCCGACAGCGCATCGGGAGGGCTCGCAAAAGCCGCCGGAGCGACGTCACCATGATATTCGACATCTTTATCCGGCGCCCGCGCCTTGCAATGGTTATTTCGCTGGTCATCACACTGGCGGGAGGCATTGCGATCTTCGTGATCCCAGTTGCGCAGTACCCAAGCATCGCGCCACCCACCGTCCGTGTCACCGCCAGCTATTTGGGCGCCGACGCGCGAACGGTCGAGGAGAGCGTTGCGCAGCCGCTAGAAAACGCCATCAATGGCGTCACCGGCATGCGCTACATGAAATCGTCGTCGGTCAACGATGGCTCCTACACCCTGAACGTCAGCTTCGATCTATCGGTGGACCCGGATATTGCGACGGTCAACGTGCAGAATCGCGCGAGTCTTGCAGAAGCGAAGCTGCCGCAGGAAGTGCGTACGACCGGGTTGACAATAGCCAAAGTGTCGACCGACTTGCTGCAAGTCTTCATGTTCCACTCCGAGAAGCCGGAACACGAACAGCTCTTCCTGTCCAATTTCGTCACCCTCAACGTGCTCGATGAGTTGAAGCGCGTTCCCGGCGTAGGTGATGCCTCCATCTTCGGCGCGCGCGACTATTCAATGCGCATATGGATCGACCCGCAAAAACTCGCAAACTACGATTTGGCGGTCAGCGATGTGATTGCGGCAGTGCGCTCGCAAAACGTCCAGGCCGCCGCCGGCCGCATCGGCGCGGCACCCTTGAGCGACGACCAGCGCCTGCAGTTGACGATCACCACCAAAGGCCGGCTCTCGTCTGCGGAAGAATTCGGCGAGATTGTGCTGCGTAGCGAGCCGAACGGGTCTTTCGTGCGCCTGCACGATGTCGCGCGCATAGAATTGCAGGCGGCAAATTTCGATAGTATTGCGCGCTACAGGGGAGGACCGGTCGCTCCGGTCGGCATCTACCTGTCTCCTGGCGCCAATGCCGTAGCGGTCGCGCAAGCCGTGTCGAAGCGTCTCGAACAACTTAAGCCTCGGTTCCCGGAAGGCGTCACCTATTCCTACATCTACAACACGGCAGCCTTTGTCGAGGCGATGATCGAGAAGGTGGTCGAAACGCTTCTCGAAGCCTTCGTCCTGGTTGCCATCGTCGTCTTCATCTTCCTGGGGCGCCTCAGGCCAACCATTATTCCATTACTCGCTGTTCCAGTCGCAGTGATCGGCACTTTCGCGGTGCTGCTCGCGTTCGGGTATTCGGCCAACACGATATCGCTGCTCGCGCTGGTGCTGGCAATCGGCATCGTCGTCGATGACGCAATCATCGTCGTGGAAAACGTTGAGCGCGTCATGGAGGAGGAACCGGGACTAAGCCCCGCGGAGGCGACCCGCAAAGCGATGAGCCAGATCGCGGGTCCCGTTATCGCGATCACTCTGGTGCTGCTTTCCGTATTCGTGCCGATTGCTTTCCTGCCCGGCTCGAGCGGCGTCCTCTTTCGACAATTCGCAATCACCATTTCGGCTGCCATGGTGATATCGGCAATCAATGCGCTGACGCTTTCCCCGGCGCTCTGCTCGGTCCTGCTTCGACCTGGCCATCCCAAAGGAGTCATGCGCTCCGTTACGAACTCCATTAACAGGGTCGGGGACGGCTATGCCTGGATCGTCAGCCGGCTGGTGCGTGTCGCTTGGCTGGGTATCGTTCTCTTGCTGGGATTGTTCGCGGCAAACTACTACCTGTTCGATCGGACACCGTCCGGATTTTTGCCGGAGGAGGACAAAGGCTATCTGATCACCATACTAAATCTCCCGTCGGGAGCATCGCTCAATCGCACAAGCGCTGCGGCAGCCGAAGCGGAAGCGATAATCAATCAGGACCCCGCCGTCGACGGTGTGGTTTCAATCGTCGGTCTCGACTTTCTCGGTGGCGGAACCTCGCCGAGTGCCGGCGTCATGTTCGTCCGTCTCAAGGACTATTCCGAGAGGACGACCAGGGATATGCACGCTTCAGCCGTGGCTCCGCGTCTCGCAAGTGCGCTTGCACCCCTACCCGACGGATTCTTCCTGGCTTTGAACCCGCCCGCAATCTCGGGAATCGGACAGGCCGGTGGGTTCGAGTATGTGCTCGAAGGCATCGAGGGACAGGAGCCGGCGGCTTTGGCGGCAACGATGCGGGGTCTCATCGTGGCAGCCAACCAGCGTCCCGAGCTTGCCCGGGTGTTCTCCACCTACGATGCATCGACTCCGCAAATCCGTCTCGACATCGATCGCGACAAGGTGCAGGTGCTTGGCATCGACCTCGCGGATCTGTTCAGCTCATTGCAGGCTACTCTTGGTGGATACTACGTGAACGACTTCAACCTTTTCGGGCGGACGTGGACCGTGCGCATACTCGCTGAAAAGGAATACCGATCCTCTATCGATTCGATTTATTCGATCCAGGTCAAGAGCCGAAGCGGTGAGATGGTGCCGTTGTCAGCGGTCGCACGCGCAACGCTCGATGTCGGCCCCCGCTCGATCGTGCGTTACAATAACTATCGGGCGGTATCGATCAACGGCAGCCCAGCTCCTGGCCGTGGCGACGGCGAGGCACTGGCAGCAATGGCGGATTTGTCGAAATCGACCCTGCCAGCCGGATTCGCATTCGAATGGACGGGGCAGGCGTTGGAGCAAACCCTGTCGGCGGGGCAGACACCGATCGTAATCGGCTTTGCGATCGTGTTCGCTTATCTCTTTCTGGTTGGGCTTTACGAGAGCTGGAACGTGCCTATCCCGGTATTGCTTTCCGTTGCCGTCGCCATTCTCGGCGCCATGCTTGCGCTGTTCGTGTCGCGGATGAGTTTCGTGCTCTACGCGCAGATCGGAATCGTCGTCCTCATCGCGCTAGCTGCAAAGAATTCGATCCTGATGACGGAATTCTCCCTTGCGCGACGCGCGGAAGGTCAAAGCATCATAGAGTCGGCCGTCAGCGGCGCCCATCAGCGCTTCCGGCCGGTCATGATGACGAGCCTCGCCTTCATTGCAGGTCTGGTGCCGCTCGTCCTCGCCAAAGGACCAGGTGCCGATAGCATGTTCGCAGTCGGGCTGCCTGTTCTCTCTGGCATGCTCGCAGCTTCCATTTTCGGCATCTTCCTCATTCCGATGCTGTACGTGGTTTTCCAGAACCTCCGGGAAATGCGGCTGTGGCCATCCCAGCGCAAGCGGTCTGGCGACGAAAAAATTGATAAGGCCGCGAACACGGGACCCTAGGCCGCTCACGTGGTCGTTCAAGATAATAGAAGCTAGACGCCACCTAAGCCTGGCGCGAAACCGAGATTTATTCCTCGGTATCATTCAGATCAGCGCAGCTCATTCGTGCGGCTCGATGCGGCATTTTCTCGTCTCAAGATTACAAGCGGCGAAAATGAGCGGAACAATGAACGCCTGCGGGCGGTTCCCCTCAGGAAATCCAGGCACGATGAGGGCTGCGATGAGACAGCACGAAAAGGCCCGCTACGAGTATCGAGTTTTTGCGACGAACCTTCAGGCGACCGCTGCCAGGTTGGCAACTGAGGCTCACATCTCCACAAGCGAAAGCAGCGATGAAACCTATATTGCCTCGCGGCTGAACATTGACAGCAACGTGAAGCTGCGCGGGTCGCAACTCGAAGTGAAAATTTTAAGGGGCCGCGAGATTCTCTTTGAATTGTGGGAGCCAACCCTACAGGCCGAGCTTCCGGTGGATGTTGAGATTTTTCTTGAGCAGGTGGCGCCTTGCCTTGGTGTCCAGATCGATTTGGTCTCCGGCGGCGTTTTGTCTGCGGGCGAGATTATGAGCATCGTCGAGAGAACTCCTAGCGTGGCATTGATACCGGTTCACAAGGAGCGGACGAAGTACATTCACGAAATGGGACTTTCCGAATTCGTCGATCTCTCGACGCCAGGATGGAGATTCCAGTCCGTTGCCGTTGAATCCGGCGATATAGAATCGGCTCGGCAGTTGTTGCAGCTGGCCGATATCGCCTCACTCACCAACGAGAGCTATCCCGCATTCCTGCAACGGCAAGCCTTTTCTTGAAATCCTCGAAAATTCGTCGGTTTGCTTTCGGCGAGAGCATTGTCTTACGAAACATCGAGGTTCACGGGCGCCCCTCTTCAGTTTGGATGAGCACGCGAATTGCTTCTTTGCACTTCTGCACAGAAGTCCTTTGTTCGATCAGTATCGATAAAGCGCCGCCACGGGACCGCGGAAGTCGTCGGGCAAAGTGCGCACTTCTCCGCCGCCCGCAAGAGTGCGCAACGCGGCAAGGTTGAGCAGGTCCTCGTTTTCCGGTCCGGAATCATGATCGATGCGGATTATCCGATAATTCGTATCGTATATGCCCCACACGACGTGATCGAGGGAGAGGAAGACCGCCTCGACGCGCCCGTCTTCGGCCGCCCGCAGAATGTCCTCCAGATTTTCCGAATAGGGTTTGGCGGTCCCGCCGTTCGCTGCTGCCTGCAATTGCGCACGAAGTCTTTCCCGGTCGGCCGTCAGAACGGGCGAGGCGATCTCCAGGGCGCGATCATGCAAGTCGGTATCGTCAAGAGACTGCGGATCCTGCGCAATGGCATCCTCGGTGGCGCCCACATAGTCGATGTGCGACTTCAACCTCCCCATCATCCTGGGAAGCGCTACAAGAACGAGCGGCGACGTGCTGGAGGAGAGATGCGCATCGACGGCCTTTGCGATTCGTTGCGTGTACTGGTCGAGAATAACGTCCTCGTAGTCCTCCGGGCTTTCTCCGAGTGCAGCGTACTTGGGAGCATCAGCTCCGCCGACTTGTGATCCGCGGTCACGCGCGTGATATCCCACGTTCGCCGACAATTTGGTCCGCTCGCGAACTTCCGCCGCACTGGTAGGCATGTCATCCAGCTGGATTTCCCGCAGGCCATCGGCTGTTCCGTTGAAAAAGCGGGCTTCGTCGAGGCTGACTTTGAGGACATGGAAGACGCCGTGGTCGCGAAGCGGGCGAATGAGCGGGCGAATGTGATAGCGCGGAGCGACAACGCTTAACTCCATGACGCTGGCCGGTAGCTTCACCCATTGCGTCGCGCCTTCTTCGATGAAGACCGCGAGTCCTTCATCCTGATACCTCCAGAATGGATGGTCCTTACCCCGCGCGGCGGCTTCGTGCGTCAGCGATGCGATCGCGTTATCGCGCCAGCCGACCTCCGAAAGCTGCTGGGCGACCTCGTTGAGTGCCTTCGACAGGCGGATGGGATCCTGTTCGCAGTCCGGAAAGGTTGGATGCGTCGGAAGATAGATACTGATGCGTGGAAAGCCTACAGAATCGGCCAGACGTCTCAAGATCGAAGCCATGAAAATGCTCTCCAGAATTGCTCGCCCACTTAATGCGATCAGAAGGATACGCGATTGCTAGGCAGGCGTTCTTCAGCAATGGCGATGCCGGCAGCAGCAGCAGCAGCAATCCCTCGGCGACTTAGAAATAGAACAAAACAGGAGGTGGCATGGTTCCCTTGAAACCACCAACCGCCGGGAACTCGACGGCTGGTGACCCACGAGAGGCGAGGAGAGATGTTTGGAAACGGCCCGACGACAAAAAGCCGCCACCTGCCATGTCTCCCATGATCTTTGCGGCTAAATTTCAGAGCGAGCCGGTGTCCGAAGCCTTGGTATCGGATGATGTCGTATCAGATCATGTCCCGGCTGACTCATTGCGCTGACCACCGGGTGGTGCGGACGGCGGGAATCGAACCCGCACGACTTTGCAGTCTCAGGATTTTAAGTCCTGTGTGTCTACCAGTTCCACCACGTCCGCGAACCGTTCAGATTTATGCAGAACTCAGGGGGGCGGTGCAATCACCACCTTGCGGTGGCGGTAGGGCGGCCGTGGAGAATTGCTGCGCGGAGAAGGATAAACAGGAGGATCGCATTGAGGATATGCCATCCGATGTGGGTGCCGATCCGGCCGAAATCGCCGAGGGCTGTTTGCGCGCACCAGGCCTTGTCGAAGGTCCTCAGTGTCAGGGAGACGGCAAAAACAACACCCCCGCCCAGGATCGAGCGCCAGGCCGGGTGGCGCTTCAGGGCAAGCACGACTCCGATGATCAATAGCGCCGCAAGCGCCGGCAAATAAGCGACCGATCCGGCGAGACACAGCGTCGGTCCGCAGCGTAACTGGCCGGCCTGCCAGAGGGCGGTTGAAAATGCGGCTAGGCCGAGGATCGTCAGGCCCCAGCCTAGACCGACGAAGCGCTTCAAGGCGTAGGCGATGTAGAGCAGCATGAAGATGCCGATCGGCGCGACATCGGCGATGGCGGACCAGCGGTTGGCGAGCGTGTGGAACAGAAAGCTGCCGGTGCCGATGACGAAGACGAGGACGATCAGGAACAGCTCGAACGCGCCGCGCCTTGAGGCGGGGGCGGTGAGCCAGATCACGAAGGCCATCAGCGCGGCAATGTGAAACGCGCCGTTCGACCAGGCATTCAGCGGCTCGGCCCAGAAGCTGCCGTCGCCAGCGCGCTCGCAGTAGGAGTAAATCTTGTCATGCCAGCGGCCAGGTGGGATTTGAGCATCGAGCCACGTTGCCAATTCCTGAAGCTGATCCATCGTTTTGCCCCACTCAGGCGTGGAATACGCCACCGCTTTCAATTATCCGGTCATCAAGCCGAAGCGCGAAGCCCATTCGTAGGCGACGAAGCCGAGCGAAACCACAAAGCCCGCGATGGGGACCCACATCGGCACGGTGAAGTACTTTTCGCCATCGGGCTGGCCTGATGCCTTCATGCGCCACAGCGCGAGATTGACCATGGCGAAGATTACCAGGGTCAGGCTTGACGTCAGGTCTGCGAGGGCGGGCGTCTCGGCGAAGAGGCACAAGGTCAAGATCAGTATCGCGACGAGGCCGGTTGCGAAGAGCGGGGTTCGGGTGGCAGCGGCCACGCGGCCGAGCGGTTCAGGGAGATGGCCCATGCGGGCGAGACCGTAGAGTACGCGCGACGACATCACGAGCTGTACGAGGACGCCGTTCAAAACGGCTGCGATCGCGACCAGCGTGACGGCGTGGCCGCTGGAGGATGCCGCGCCCGTCAACCTTGCAAACAGCAGCGTCAGGGGCGCGCTGCTCGCTGACAGCTCTGCGAGGGGAACGTGGGCGATGGCGACGAAGGCAACCGAGAAGTAGAGCAGCGCCGTGATGATCAGCGTCGCGGCAATAGCGAGCGGCATGGTGCGCACGGGGTCCTCGACCTCTTCGGCAACGTTGACCATGTCTTCGAAGCCGATGAAGGCGAAGAATGCTATGAGGATTGCGCCGGATATTCCGGCGAGTTGTCCAGGAGCGGGCGTATCGGTCAACCGCTCCAAGGCTGTGCCGAGCGGCGCGGAATCGATGAGGCCAAGTGAGATGATAACGACCAACAGCCCGACTTCGCAAATGCCGAGAATGGCCGCTGTCCAGGCCGACTGAGAGATGCCCCAGGCAGCGATGGCGGAAATTGCGATACCAGCGAGAAGCGCGATCAGCCATACCGGTGCCGTGACGAACTCCTGGACGTATCCGGCGCCGCCGCGAAGGAGTGCGGCCGATGATACGATACCGGCAGTTGCGACCATCAATCCGACGACGAGGGCCAGGGTGGGGACGCCAAGTCCGGCGCGCACATAGGCAGCTTCGCCGGCGCTGATAGGGAAACGGGCCGAGAGTTCGGCGTAGCTGGCCGCCGACAAGGCGACGAGAAGACTTGCTCCTAGAAAAGCAACTGGCGTGTAAGGGCCGGCCCGGGCGGCGACTTCGCCGATGAGAACATAGATGCCGGCGCCAACCGTGACGCTTAATCCGTAGAGGACAAGAAGCGGCAGGTTCATGCGCCGGGCGAGCCTGGGTTCGCCGGCGCCTGTGGCTTCTCGCACGGCGCCTGCCGCTTCGCTCACGGTGCTTGCCGCTTCGCTCATGGCCTGTGCGATCCCGTCGTCGTTACCTTCAGGCATCGCGCCCTCGCCTTAGCCGAACTCTCATGCCTTCCTGGCGGCATCTGCGATGATGCGCAGCGAGAGTTCGCGCAGCTGGGCAGGCGTCGCCTCAGCGGGCGATCCCATGAGAAGGTCCTGAGCCTGCTGGTTCATCGGGAACAGCGAGACTTCGCGCAGGTTCTGGGCGCCGACGAGCAGCATGATGATGCGGTCGATGCCGAGCGCCATGCCGCCGTGCGGGGGCGGGCCGTACTGGAAGGCGCGGTAAAGTCCGCCGAAGCGTTCCTTGACGACCTCTTCGCCAAGGCCGGCGTGGCCGAAGGCGGCGATCATCGAATCCGGCAGGTGGTTACGAATCGATCCGGAGGCGATTTCGGAGCCGTTGCAGACGAGGTCGTATTGCCATGCCTTGAGGGCCAGGAGTTCGTCGTCGGTCTTGGCGGCCTGGAGCGCTTCGAGACCGCCTTGCGGCATCGAGAATGGGTTGTGGGAGAACTCGATGCGCTTTTCGTCTTCGTTCCACTCGTACATCGGAAAGTCGACGATCCAGCACAGCGCGAAGCGATCTTCGTCCAGCAGTTTCAATTCGTGACCGACGCGGTCGCGGGCGGCGCCCGCGAACTTGTGGAAGTTGCGCGGATTGCCGGCGGCGAAGAAGACGGCGTCGCCGTCGTTCAGGCCGAGTTGTTCGCGGACAGCGGCAGTGCGGTCTTCGCCGATGTTCTTGGCGATCGGGCCGGAACCGCTACCTTCCTTGAAAAATATATAGCCGAGGCCGGGCTGGCCCTCGCCTTGCGCCCACGAGTTCATGCGGTCGCAGAAGGCGCGGGAGCCGCCGGTCGGAGCCGGGATCGCCCAGACGTGGACCTTGGGATCCTTCTCGATCATGCCGGCGAAAACCTTGAAGCCGGAACCGCGGAAGTGTTCGGTGACGTCCTGCATCTCAACGGGGTTGCGCAGGTCGGGCTTATCGGTGCCGTACTTACGAATAGCTTCATCGTAGGGGATGCGCGGGAAAGTCTCTGTAACGGGTTTGCCGTTAGAGAACTCCTTGAAGATGGCGCGGGTGATCGGCTCCATCGTCTGGAAGATGTCTTCCTGGGTGACGAAGCTCATCTCGACGTCGAGCTGATAGAACTCGCCCGGCAGGCGGTCGGCGCGCGGGTCCTCGTCGCGAAAGCAGGGGGCGATCTGAAAGTAGCGGTCGAAGCCGGAGACCATCAGCAACTGTTTATAGATCTGCGGCGCCTGCGGGAGGGCATAGAACTTGCCTTCGTGCAGGCGCGAGGGGACCAGGAAGTCGCGCGCGCCTTCCGGCGAAGACGCTGTGAGGATCGGGGTGGCAAATTCGGAAAAGCCGGCGTCTTCCATCGAACGGCGCATTTTGCGGATGACCGCCTGCCGCTTCATGATGTTCTTGTGCAGCGTCTCGCGGCGCAGATCGAGGAAGCGGTAGGTGAGGCGCATGTCCTCGGGGTAGTCAGGCTCCCCGAAGACGGGCACCGGCAACTCGGCGGCTTTCGAGAGGACTTCGATCTCGGTCGCATAAACCTCGATCGCGCCGGTCGGCAACTCTTCGTTGGCAGTACCCTGCGGGCGCGCACGGACCCTGCCGTCGACGCGGATGACCCACTCGGAACGGACCATCTCGGCGGCCTTGAAGGCCAGGCTGTCAGGGTCGGCAACGACCTGGGTGAGGCCGTAATGGTCGCGCAGGTCGATGAAGAGCACGCCGCCGTGGTCGCGCACGCGGTGGACCCAGCCGGACAACCGGATGTCGTTGCCTATGTCGTCGGCCCGCAGTGCTCCGCAGGTGTGCGAGCGATAGCGGTGCATCTCTGTGCGGGAACCGGTGCCCTTCGCCATAGCCATTGTCCGTCTTGCCTCAAGTGTTCTGGTTTCGTTTGGGGATCTAAATCAAGGCCGGAAAAGCGCATGCAGCCCGCGTTATGTCAAGACGACCGGGGCGTGCAGTTATCGATTGAGTTCAGCATTCGGCAAGCCGTTGTCGAGCAGGGGTTTAGTTGCTTTGCGGACACGCGACAAAGCGGGAACAATGGGTTATAGCGCTTGCCCCATGACATCCAGCACCATGACACCCATCGCAACGACTGCCGACCTCGAAGTTTTGTGCAAAGACCTCGCATCCGCCGAGTTTCTTACGGTGGACACCGAGTTCATGCGCGAGCAGACCTATTATCCCAACCTTTGCCTCATCCAGGTTGCCGGTCCCGAGCACGAGGCGACGATAGATCCGTTGAGTCCGCAACTCGACTTGAAACCGTTCTGGGAGCTGATGGCGGCACCCGATCAAGTGAAGGTGTTCCATGCGGCGCGACAGGACCTGGAAATCTTCCACATTCTCGGGGGCTTGATTCCGCGTCCTGTTTTCGACACCCAGGTCGCGGCCATGGTGTGCGGTTTCGGCGACCAGATCAGTTACGTCAACCTGGTGCGCTCTATCACGGGAGCCGAACTCGACAAATCCTCGCGTTTCACCGATTGGTCGAAACGGCCGCTGTCGGACAAGCAGCTCCAGTATGCCATCGGCGACGTCACGCACCTGCGCGATGTGTACCGGCGGCTGTCCGCGCAACTGGCTAAGACCGGGCGTGAAAGCTGGCTCAACGAGGAGATGGCGACCTTGACCGATCCGGCGACCTATCAGCAGGACCCGGAACTGGCCTGGCAGCGCTTGAAGCTGAAGGTGAAGAACCGGCGCGCGCTAGCTGTCCTGATGTCGCTTGCGGCGTGGCGCGAGCGGGCAGCGCAGAAGCAGAACGTGCCGCGCCAGCGCATCATGCGCGACGATGCGCTCTACGATATCGCCAACCAGTCGCCGCGCAGCACGGCCGATCTCGGCAACCTGCGTTCGCTGCCCGACGGATTCTCGCGGTCATCGCGGGCCAAGGACATCGTGACTGCTGTCGAGGAAGGGCTGGCCCGTGACGTGGCCAATGTGCCGGCACTGCGGCAGGGGCAACCGCTTACCGCGGAAGCAACCGCGACGCTCGAATTGCTCAAGGTGCTGTTGAAGGCGGCGGCTGCGCGCCATGGAGTCGCCCCGCGCATGATCGCGGACGCTTCCGACCTGGAAGAGCTGGCCCGCCATGCGGAAGCGGATACTCCGGCGCTGAAGGGATGGCGGCGCGAACTGTTCGGTGCCGATGCCCTCAGCCTCAAGCGCGGCGAACTAGCCCTGACGCTCAAAGATGGCGATGTCGTCGTGATGAAGGTCGAGTGAGGGTCTGGCTGGCACAACTTCGGCACGACACAGCGCCCTCCCCGTCTTTGCGGGCGCAGGCCCGGGGGCAGGTTTCACGATGGAACGTGCTCTAGCCGTCGGTCGATCGTGCCGAAATCGGTGAACGTTCCGCGATCAGCTGTTCGATTGCCTCGCGGTCGCCATCAAGATTGGGTGCGGCGGGGCGTTCGGAGGGATCCCGAAAGCCGGTGATCTTGATCGGGTTTCCGGCCATCCGGATATCGCCTGCGGCTTCGTCGTGGGCGGAGATGATCATGTTTCGCGCGGTAACGTGCGGGTCGGTGACGACTTGGGAGATGTCATTTATCGGGCCGCATGGCACACCGGCGTTGCCGATGATTTCAAGCCATTCGGATGCGGGCTTTCCCGCAAGCGCGTTTTCGACCTGCGCGCGCAGGCGCTCGCTGTTCTCGGTGCGCAGCGTATTCGACGCAAAATCGGGGTCGGTGGCCATGCCCGGTTCGCCGATCGCCTCCGAAAGCCTGGCGAAGAGAGTGTCGTTGCCGGCCGCGATGATGATGTAGCCGTCCGCCGTTGCAAAAGCCTCGAACGGCGTGATGGAAGGGTGGCGTGCTCCAAGCGGGCCGGGGACGTCGCCGCTCGCCAGATAACGACTGATAGCGTTTTCAAGAATCGCGACCTGGCAGTCGAGCATGCCGACGTCGACGAAGGCGCCCTTGCCGTGGTGTTCGCGGTCATGCAGAGCAGCGAGGATGCCGGACAGTCCGAAAAGGCCGGCGGTGATGTCGCCGATCGACGTGCCGACGCGAGTCGGGCCGCTTCCGGGATAGCCGGTGACGCTCATGATGCCGCCCATGCCCTGCACGACCATGTCGTAGGCGGGACGCTTCGTATAGGGGCCGGTGTGGCCGAAGCCGGAAACGGCGCAATAGATGAGCTGCGGGTTGAGCCGCTGCAGATTATCCCAGCCGTAGCCAAGTTTTTCCATGGTGCCGGGTCGAAAATTCTCGACGAGGATGTCGGCGCGGGCGACGAGGTCTTCGAAGACGCGGCAGTCGTCCTTCTTTTTCAGGTTGAGTGCGATCGATTCCTTGCCGCGATTAAGCGACATGAAGTAGGCCGACTTGCCGCCCATGAAAGGGGGGAAATGGCGGGCATCGTCGCCGGTGCCGGGCGTCTCGACCTTGACGACACGTGCGCCGAGATCAGCGAGCACCATCGTCGCATAGGGACCGGCCAGAACCCGGCTCAGATCGAGAACGAGCAGATCGTCGAGCGGGCCTTTTCGTTGCATTTCGTCACTCCGGTTCGATACGGCGTCGTGCTGCGGGCGTGGTCATCCTCATCCATTGTTCGGGTTCGCGGGCGGATCAGCCGCCGCAAACCATCGTCACTGAATAGCCTGCCCCATCATGTAAGTCGGCAGGAACGTCACGATTTCGGGGAAAATA
The DNA here is from genome assembly GCA_001516065.1 of Alphaproteobacteria bacterium BRH_c36. GTDB lineage: Bacteria > Pseudomonadota > Alphaproteobacteria > Rhizobiales > Hyphomicrobiaceae > Filomicrobium. Next base: position 13,273 of record LOEV01000147.1, on the reverse strand, counting down.
GACAGGATAATGATCGCCAGCACCATGCACATGACGTAGGGGAACGACCCCTGCAGGATGGTGCCGAGCTTGATATCCGGTGCGATGCCGTTGATGACATACAGGTTGAGCCCAACAGGGGGTGTGATGAGGCCGATCTCCATGTTGATCGTCAGGATGACGGCGAACCAGTAAGGGTCGAAGCCAGCCTGGGTAATGATCGGCAACAGGATCGGCGCCGTCATTAGGATGACGGCGACGGGCGGCAGGAAGAAGCCGGCGATCAGCAGGAATACGTTGATGATCGCCATCAGCACCCAACGGTTGACGTCGAGGCCGCTGATCCACTCCGCGATCGACTGGGTGACAAATGTCGACGACAGCGTAAAGGCGAAGAGCTCGGCGGCGCCGATGATCATCATGATCATGATGGATTCGCGGATCGAACCGCGGAAGATCTGGACGAGCGGCCCAACCTTCCAGATGCGGTAGATCACGATCACCAGGACGATGCAGAACAGCGCTCCTGCGCCGGCCGCCTCCGATGGGGTCGCAACACCACCGTACAGCACCCAGAGAATTCCGACGATGATTGCAATGAAGGGCAGGACCCGCGGCAGGGCTTCGAGTTTTTCCTTCAGCGAGAATTTCTGGGCAACGTCGCTGAGACCGATGCCCTGCATGCGGCACGAGATGATCGTCCAGGCCATGAACAATGCGGTCAGAAGCAGGCCGGGGAGAATGCCGGCGATAAACAGACGACCGATCGAGGTTTCAGTGGCAATGCCGTAGACGATCATCGTCACCGACGGTGGGATCAGGATGCCGAGCGTGCCGCCCGCTGCGATGGAGCCGGTTGCGATGGTGTCGGGGTAGCCGCGTTTGCGCATCTCGGGGATGCCCATCTTGCCGATGGCCGCGCAGGTGGCGGGCGAGGAACCCGAAAGCGCCGAAAAGATCGCACAGGCCCCGATATTGGAGAGGACGAGGCCGCCGGGTACGCGATTGAGCCAACGGTCGAGGGCTTCATAGAGATCCTTGCCGGCCGGGCTGGAGGCGACGGCCGATCCCATCAGGATGAACATCGGGATCGCGACAAGGCCGAATGAGTTCAGGCCGCCGAAGAACGTCTCACCAAGAATGCCAAGGGATCGCGGCCCCTCGATGATAAAGAGGGTGCCGACAGAGACCGCGCCAAGTGCGAAGGCAATCGGCATGCCCGTCGAGAGCAGCAGCAACAAGGCGAACAGGATGACAAGTCCAATTTCCAGCGGTCCCATCAGAGTTCCTCACGCACGGTCGACAGTTCGGACGCGGAGAGCGAGTGGCCCTGCGTTAACTTGATGAGTTCGGCGACATATTGGATGCACAGCATGCCTATGCCGAGAGGAAGTGGCAGCAGTGGTATCCAAAGCGGCAGTGCCCAAACGGTATCCGTCGTCCAGCCGCCCTCCCAGGCCTCGTGGAGGTAGATCCAGCCCGAGTAGGCGAGGACGACGCAGAAAGCGAGGCTGATAATTCCGCCGATCATTTCCAGAACAAAGCGACCGGGGCCGCCGAGCATGGTCGGCAGCAGATCGACGCCGACATGGCCACGATGCAGGAGCACGTAGGGTGAGCCAATGAAGGTCGAGGCCATGATCGAATAGATCACGAACTCGGTTTGCCAGACGGTGGAGGCATTGAGCGCGTAGCGGATGAAGATCATCTGACAGACCACAAGCACCGCGGCGGCGAGCAGCAGCATCGCCATGGCCCCGAAGGCCTGAGAGATCTTGTCGACTGTGCGGAGAAACAAGTTCAACGGCACCTCCCGGCAATGGGTTGGCTGGGCGATACTTGTGGTGGCAGGACAACTCGCGGTGGCCGCTCCTTTGAGGGTCGCGGATTTGGCCGAGGAATTGTCTTGGCAAACCGCTCCGGGAAGTACCGAGCCCTTTACCGCCGATGCAGACGAATTTGTGGGCCGCCAGATCCGGCGGCCCACGCATTGAAGCGGCTACTCGACGGCGAGCGCCTTGTCGATCAGCTCCTGGCCGCCGGGGACTTTTTCGGCGAAGAGTTTGTAAGAGCTGTCCTTTGCCGTGGCGAGCCAGGCGTCATAGTCTTCGGAGCTCATTTCGGCGATTTCGACGCCTGACTTCTTGAAGACGTCGACGAGTTTGTCGTCGAGCTTCTTGGCTTCGCCGTTGAAATATTCTTCGGCTTTCTTGCCGGCTTCCGTCAGCGCCTTCTGCTGGGCTTCGCTGAGCTTGTCCCATGTCGATTTCGAAACGAGGATCGGCTCGTACATGAACCACAAGGCGTTGGCCCCGGGCTTGGTCAGGCACTTGACCTGTTCATAGAGGCGGTAGGAGACGAAGGAACCGGACGAGGTGTTGGCAGCGTCGAGAACGCCGGTCTGCATGCCGGTGTAGATTTCCGAAGACGGCATCGAAGAGATGGAGGCGCCGGCGGCCACGAGCATCTGTTCGAAAGCCGGACCGGCTGCGCGTGTCACCTGACCCTTGACCGATTCGGGATTGGTGATGCAGTTCTTCTTCGAGGCGAATGCGCCGGCAAGCCAGGCATCCGAGATCACGACGACGCCGGCGTCATTGATGATCTTCTTGATGTCGTCCATGAAGGGTGAATCGTTAAGGCGCTGTGCGCGTTCGTGGTTGCGCACGAGGCCGGGCATCAGGGTTGCCGAGAACTGCGGGTGGCGGCCGGAAGCGTAGTCGAGCGGGAAAGCCGAGATGTCGAGCTGGCCCTTGGTCAGCGCGCCCCACTGCTCCTTGGGCTTGAACAGCGATGCACCTGGATAAACCTGGACCTTGAGGCCGACGTTTGCGGCTTCAACTTCCTTCGCAATCATTTGCACCATTTCGTCGCGCGGGTCGCCTTTGCCGCCCGGCCACTGGTGCGATGCCTTGAGCGTGATGTCGGCGGCCTGAGAAACGACGGCGGTTGCGAAAAGCGCCGCGCTGGCGACGCCGAGAGCTGTCAGAGACTTCTTCATGAGGCTCCTCCCAGAGACCAAAAAAACAGTATGCACTTTCTTGCAGCGCATGGCCGTACGCTTAAAGATCTCATGTATACATAACAAGCGGAAAATTGCGCAATCGCGAGAAAAACCACGCTGTGGAATGGATCTGGCTTGAAAAATTCATTGAAATCAGCGGCTTGAAAATCTATTGATACGTGCAGAATATTACACTATGCATACCCGCATGAAATCTTCAACGCCATCAGCGCATAGAAATGGGCCCCAGCAGAGTGCTGCGGAGGGCGTCCGTCAGGCATTGGAAGATGAAATCGCCGGCGGCCGCTTTGCGCCGGGCGCGCGTCTGGAGGAGGTTGAACTGGCCGAGCGGTTCGGGGTCTCGCGGACGCCTGTGCGCGAGGCGCTGCGGATGCTGTCGGCCTCCGGGCTCATCGAACTCAAGCAGCGCAAGGGGGCTGTCGTCGCGGCGCTCAGCACCGACAGGCTGATCGAATTGTTCGAGGCGATGTCCGAACTGGAAGGCGTGTGCGGGCGGATGGCTGCGCGGCGCATATCGGATGTCGAACTGGCCGCCCTGCGAAACCAGCATGAGACCTGCGGGCTTGCGGCATGCGCCGCCGCCGATTCGAACGATGCAGATACCTACTATGAGGCAAACGCGGTCTTCCACGCACTGATCTGCAAAGCCAGCCACAACGGTTATCTTGCAACTGAAGTCAGCCAATTGCGCCGGCGCCTGCAGCCCTACCGGCGCTTGCAGCTTCGCATGAAAGGGCGAATTGCGGAATCACATGGCGAGCACCAGGCCATCGTCGAGGCAATCGCGGTTGGCGACGAAGACCGCGCAGCGGAGCTGCTGCGCGCGCACGTGTCCGTGCAGGGCCATCGTTTTGCGGACTGGTTGGCGAGCGTTAATGCAGTTTACGGCGCGGCGGCTGCGTGACCGCTGAATGTCGATGACCGCGAAGGGAATGGATTTCCCCATCCCCTCGCATTCTTTCGATCATCCCTTGACGTTGAGGACCTGGCGCAGGCGATGCACCACCTCGATCAGATCGCCCTGGGCGGCAATCACGGAAGAGATGTCCTTGTAGGCTGCCGGGCTCTCGTCGATGACGTCCTTGTCCTTGCGGCACTCGATGCCTTCGGTTGCCTCGCGGTGATCCTTCAGCGTGATCTTCTGCTTAGCTTGCGTGCGCGACATGGCGCGGCCGGCTCCGTGCGAACACGAGCAGAAGCTGTCGGCGTTGCCCTTGCCACGCACGATGAACGAGCCGGTGCCCATCGAGCCGGGGATGATGCCGAGATCGCCCGCCTGGGCGCGGACGGCGCCCTTGCGCGTCACCCAAATTTTCTCGCCGTAGTGCTCCTCCAGGGTTGCGTAATTGTGGTGGCAGTTGACCGCCATGTTGCCGATCTGGAACTTCGGCAGGTGCTTGCGCATGACGCGCAGGACCTGTTCCATCATCGCCTGCCGGTTCTCCCACGCGTAGTCCTGAGCCCAATTGAGGGCGAAGACGTAGTCGTCGAAGTTGTCGGTGCCTTCGCTCAGGTAAGCAAGGTTCTCGTCGGGCAGGTTGGAGATGTGATGCTCCATGTCCTTTTTGGCGAGCCGGATGAAGTACTGGCCGATCACGTTGCCGGGACCGCGCGACCCGGAGTGAAGCATGACCCACACGGCGTCGCTTTCATCGAGGCAGATCTCGATGAAGTGGTTGCCGGTGCCAAGCGAGCCGAGCTGATGCACGGGCGCCTTGTGAGAGATCCTGGGATGCCGCTCGACGATTATCCGGTAGCGGTCCTCTAGATCGCGCCAGCGGGTCGAAACGCTGTTGGGTACGATTTCCCAGCCGCCCTTGCGCGCCCGGCCCTTCGCCGACACGAAGCCATGCGGGACGGCGTGCTCGATGTCGGAGCGGATGGCGGCGAGGTTGTCGGGCAGCTGATTGGCGTTAAGCGTCGTTTTCCAGGCCATCATTCCACAGCCGATATCGACCCCGACGGCGGCCGGGATGATTGCCTTCTTGGTGGGGATCACGGAACCGACGGTGGCGCCGAGGCCCCAATGGCAGTCCGGCATCGCGGCGACGTGCTTGTGGATGATCGGAAGCTTAGCGACATTTCTCATCTGGTCGATCGCGGCGTCTTCGATAAGGACGTTTTTTGTCCACATCTTCAGCGGGAACCCGCCTTCGACCTCGATTTCATTGTAACCGCTCATAAGTATTCTCCAGATGCGTGCCGTACGGGCGCGCGGGAAAGAGTATCAGTACCGGCAACGCGAGTGTTGCCCGCGAATATCAGCGCAGCGGGCTTGCGGGTATAAGGGCAGGGATAATGGATGACGGGGACACAGGGAGCCAGCTGCGCGCTCAACAGTGAGTGATGGACACTCCCGGACGGCGGGGTAAGGGCGCTTATCGCCTGTTACGTTGAGCTTGCTTTTCCATAATGACCGGGACTTGGTGGGCTTGGAGCGGGCTTTCAAGTGGCCGCAATGAGCTTTCTTTGCGATCAATCCCGAACTAAGAATCCACTTGCGATTGTGCGCACGGCCGTAGCAGCCTTGGTCCCAATATCCCAGCGGTGCACAGAAAGCCCTCATGACGCGAGTATCCCCAAACGAAGTCTGGACGGGAGTGGCCGACTGCCGACGTTGCTCGATCCGCAGTTCGGTGTTGTTTTCCAGCCTCGATGAAGCAGTGTTCGATGCGATCCACAGGCCGATCGACCAGATCACATACGGGCCGGGTGCGCAGATCTACGCGGAGGTGGTGATGGTCTGCTGGCTTGTCTATCTGCATCCCGCCAAAAGCGACTCGAGATGGTGAACCCACTGGGGGCAAGGTTCCGTGGAGGGCAAGGTTTCGTGGCCGCCCTGCAAAAGACGTTCGGCTGTCGTGAAGTGAGGCGATCGCTGTTCGGATCGCCATCGAGGCGATAGCATTGGTAAATCGGCGCGCGAGCCCCGGGAGGAAAAGCGATGCGTGTCTTGATATTTGCGTTGTTGGTTTTCGCTTATGGGCTGCCCGTTCGAGGCGAGCCGGTTCTCGAATTCCTGGGGGCAAGCACGGTCGATCTCGGGAATCCCCACGATCTGAAATTGTCGCCGGACGGTAAATACCTTCTGGTCTCCGATGTCGGCAACAACCGCGTCGCCTTTCTCGATCCCGTAACGCTGCAACTCGCTGGAGAATTCGGAGCCGATCACCAGTCCGGCACGCATGACGTGGAATTCGATGCGGCCGGCCGGCTCTATGTCGCCGACACGCACAACAACCGCGTCACGATCTATGAGATGGATGGTTTGAAGGCGACGCTGACGGGCGAACTCAAAGGGCCGATCCGTGGACCGGAAGGCGTTCTGGCGCATCCCAACGGGCGGATATATGTTGCCGGAGCATGGTCGGGCAACGTCGTCGCGTTCGCTGACGGAAAGCCGGTCAAGGAGCTCAAGGGTCTGTCGGCACCGCACGATCTGGAGGTGCTTGGCAACGGCGATATCTGGCTGTCGGATTCGGGAAACAACCGGCTCTTGTTGTTGTCGCCAGATCTCGAAATCATACGCGAGCTCAAGGGGCCGCCCTACAACTTCGATGGCGTGCGCTACATGGATGTGCTGGCTGATGGCACGCTGATCCTGGGAGACAAGAACAATCATCAGATCAAGATTATCTCGGGAACCGGCAAGCTGCTCAAGGTGGTTGGTTCGGGCAAGGGCGGAAATGGTCCAGGCGAATTCAGAACGCCCGAAGGTGTCGAATTGGGTGGGGACGACGTGGTGTGGTTTTCCGATTCGGGCAACAACCGCGTGGTGCGTTACCGCCTGAGGATGAACTAGTGTGGTGCCCCGCAACTGCCGATGAACGGGTGCCGCAAAGGTGTCGGCAATTCGGAGACGGGACACTAATCACTGGGGACGGAGAACGTGCTGAAACCCGTCGACGTGAAGCTCGAACTGCTGAGTGCCGGCTATAAACGCGATCCTTGGCCGGTCCTGGAGCGCCTGCACGCGCGCGGCGAAGTCGTGCCGGCAAAGATTCCGATTTTCGGGGACGTGCTGCTCGTCGTTTCGCACGCCGGCGTCACGGAGTTTCTCAAGAACCACCGACGCTTTGTGCAGAACCCGGTCAACGCCGGCATCTCCTGGGTGAGCGGGCTGCAAAAGTGGATGCCGCGGACGATGCGCGCGGTTTCCAACAGCATGATAACGCAAGACGATCCCGAACACCGGCGTCTGCGCGGGCTGGTAGATCAGGCCTTTTCGCGGCGTGGAGTGGAGGGATTGCGCGGGCGGATCGGTGTCACTGCTGATCGCCTTCTTGATCGCATGGAGGCTTCTTCAGAGTTCGACCTCGTCGAACAATATTCGCGACGCCTGCCGTTGATGGTGATTGCCGAACTGCTCGGGCTTCCATCGGAGGATCATGACCAGCTGCACACTTGGGCGCAAGGGTTCGTCAAGGGTACATCGCTGACTTCACTGGCGATGACGGTACCGCGGCTGAGCCGCATGGGAGCCTATCTGAGGCGGCAGATCGCAACCGCGCGCGGCGCACCCCGGCCAGGCCTGCTGCGTGAACTTATCGCGGCGGAAACCGGTGGCTACCAGCTCAACGACGAAGAACTGCTGGCGATGGTTTTTCTGCTGTTCTTTGCGGGTCACGAGACGACGACACACCTCATAAGTGTCGGTACGCTGACGCTGCTAAAACACCGAACGGCACTGGAGCGCGCGAAGCGCGATCCCTCGGTCTGGCCGCGGATCGTCGAGGAACTGCTGCGGCATACCAGTGTCGTCGAGATGTCGAAGCCGCGGTATGCCGTCGAACAGGGTGCGTTGCGCGGCGTTGAGTTCAAACGCGGGCAAATGATGTTTGCGAGCCTTGCGGCCGCGAACTTCGATCCTGGAGTTTTCGCGGACCCCGACAGGTTCGACATCGACCGGAACCCCAATCCGCATCTGGCATTCGGCACTGGCGTACACTTCTGTCTTGGTCATCAGCTGGCGCGGTTGGAAGGCGGAATCGCGCTGGAGCGGCTGTTCTCGCGTTATCCGGATTTGTCGCTTGCCGTGCCGGAAGGGGAACTGTCGTGGAAAACGAACCTAGGGCTGCGCGGGCTCAACGCGATGCCGGTTTGGCTCTCCTGAGTTTCGGTCCGCTCGCGGTGGAGGGCGATTTCTCGCATCGCGCGAGCCTCGACCGATCAGCATCGCAACGAAGAGGTATCACTCGATATCGGTCCTGAACACTCATCTGCCATCGTGTCGTGCATCTTCAGTGGTTGCTTGGGCTGCTTACGGTCGGGGGTTTCATGTGACGCCTTCAGTGCCTATGCTGGACACATCGCATCGCGACGCCCCTGGCGCCGATTGAAGCGAAACCGAGCCAGCTGTTCATTGCGAGGCTCGCGGCCGCCACTCTGGAACCTTCCTCGACGTTGCAGCTTAACTCTTGAACAGGAGAACCCGCTTCACTCATGTGTGGAATCTGCGGAGAAGTTCATTTCGACAGCGGTTCGGCATCGCCTGCTTCGATTGCCGCGATGTGCGAAGTCATGCGGCCGCGTGGTCCCGATGCCGGCGGAGTGGTCGTGCGCGACCGCGTCGGATTCGGGCATCGCCGGTTGCGCATCATTGACCTTTCGGCACGTGGTGCACAGCCGATGGTGGATCCGGAACTCGGACTGTCGCTCGCGTTCAACGGCTGCATCTATAATTACAGGGAACTGCGCGAGGAGCTTTCGGCCAAGGGATACCGCTTCTTCTCCGACAGCGACACCGAGGTCATCCTCAAGGCCTATGCGGCATGGGGAATGGAGTGTGTCCAGCGGTTCAACGGAATGTTCGCGTTCGTTATCCACGAGCGCGATACGGGCCGAGTGGTGATGGCCCGCGACCGGCTCGGCATCAAGCCGCTCTACCTGGCCGAAACGGACGGTGGGAGGGTTTTGCGTTTTGCCTCCTCCCTGCCGGCGTTGCTTGCAACCGGTGGGATCGACCGCTCGATCGATCCCGTGGCTCTCCACCACTACATGACGTTTCACGCCGTCGTGCCGCCGCCTTACACGATGATCAAAGGGGTGCGCAAATTACCGCCTGCTACGGTAGCGGTTTTCGAACCGGACGGGACGCGACGCGATCAGCTATACTGGTCGCCGTCGTTCGAGCGGACAGCCGAAGATATCGCCACTTCTGCGCAAGAGTGGGAAGCGCGCGTGCACGATGCGCTGATGCTTGCGGTGAAGCGGCGCATGGTGGCCGACGTGCCGGTTGGCGTACTGTTGTCGGGCGGCGTCGATTCCAGCCTGATCGTTGGATTGCTGGCGGAAGCAGGCCAAAGCGGCCTGAAAACTTTTTCGGTAGGCTTTGAGGCCGTCGGCGGCGAGGAAGGCAACGAGTTTTTATATTCGGATCTGATTGCGAAGCACTTCGGCACCGAGCACTTCAAGATCCAGGTTCCAACCGCCGATATGATCGCGGCGCTGCCAGCGACGATAGCCGCCATGTCCGAACCTATGGTGAGCCACGACAACGTCGGCTTCTTCCTGTTGTCCCGCGAAGTCAGAAAACACGTTCGCGTGGTGCAGAGCGGGCAGGGAGCCGATGAGATCTTCGCCGGCTACCATTGGTACCCGCCGCTTGCCTCCGGCAACGCCGATGTGGAGGATTATGCGGAAGCATTCTTCGACCGCGATCACGCCGACTTCGCCAAGGCGGTCAGTCCAGATTTCGTCGGCGACGATTACAGCATGGCGTTCGTCAAGGCGCATTTCGCGCGCCCTGGGGCCAATTCGGCTGTCGACAGAGCGCTGAGGATCGACACGCAGATCATGCTGGCCGACGATCCCGTCAAGCGAGTCGACAACATGACGATGGCCTGGGGGCTCGAAGCGCGCGTGCCTTTCCTCGACCATGAACTGGTGGAACTCGCCGCCAAGATTCCGCATGAGCATAAACTCAAGCACGAAGGCAAGGGCGTCCTCAAGGATGTCGCGCGCAAAGTGATTCCAGCGGAAGTTATCGATCGGCCGAAGGGATATTTTCCGGTGCCGGCCCTCAAATACATCGAGGGGCCGGTATTCGACATGGTCAATGATGCATTGAACGCAAAGGCTGCCCGCGAACGCGGCGTGTTCCGTAATTCCTACATCGACATGCTGCTGGCCGATCCGCGTGACCACATCACGAAGCTGCGAGGCTCGAAACTCTGGCAAATCGCGCTCCTGGAATTGTGGCTTCAGGAAAACTCTCTTTGAATTCGCATCGCGAGCGCTCGCAACCGGAACCGGTATGCGCAAGCCCGAGAGGTTGAAATGGCTGAACGACCCAAGACGTCATCCTCCAAGTTCGAAGAGATGGCATCGCTCAAAAGTTGGGGCGCGCCGTTCGAGTGGTTCAAGGAACACGGGTGCGAAGACACCATCGTCGACTGCGGCTGGGGGCGATTGATCTTCGGTCAGACATTTCGCGATCCGGCAAGCCTTGCAAAGATTCTGCAACAGGAAACCGAGGGACGGCGCGATATTGCGATCTATGTTCGCGAGCCGCACATCGTCCTGGCAGCAGCTCCGCTGGCGCTGTTTCTCGATCCCTCGCATACCTTCCGGCGCAGTTTTGACACTCCACTGCCTGCCCTGGAAGATGACGGGCTCAAGATCCGGGAAGCGAACGCCAAAGATGAACCGGCAATCAATGCCGTCTACGCGGCGCGTGGAATGATCGTGATCGAGCCGGGCTTCATAGCTTCAGCGGCGAAGAGAGATGAGATGAGCATTCTCGTTGCAGAAGAGGTGGCCACCGGAGGCGTCGTCGGCGTCGTCATGGGAATCGACCATGTCGCGGCATTCCAGGATCCAGATAACGGCTCGAGTCTGTGGGCACTCGCCGTCGACACAAAAGCAAGTCGACCAGGGATCGGCCGGAAACTTTCGCTCGCCCTCGCCCACCATTTTCAAGCGCTTGGCAGATCATTCATGGATCTTTCGGTCATGCACGACAACGAAGATGCCATGGCGCTCTACCGGAACCTCGGATTCGAGCAGATTCCGGCGTACTGCGTGAAGAAGAAGAATGTCGTAAACGAGAGGCTGTTCGTCGGCCCAGAAAGCGATGACAAGCTCAATATCTACGCCCAAATCATCGTCAATGAGGCGCGGCGGCGCGGGATTACTGCGGATATCGAAGACGCGGAGGCCGGACTGTTCAGATTGACGTTCGGTGCCAGGACTGTTGCGTGCCGGGAATCGCTCAGCGAGCTCACCAGTGCGGTTGCAATGAGCCGCTGCGATGACAAGGCGCTGACCCACCGTTTGCTCAAGAAAGCCGGCTTGATGGTGCCGGCGCAGGAGAGCGTCAGCGATGAGGCGGAGGCGCTCGCCTTTCTGGAACGCTATCACCGGGTGGTCGTCAAGCCTGCCAAAGGAGAGCAGGGCCACGGTGTCTTCGTCGATCTGCAGAGTGCCAAGGGTGTGAAGGCCGCCCTCGCCGAGGTGCGCAAGATCAGCGACGGCATCTTGATCGAACAATTCGTGTCCGGCGATGACGTACGCGTCATAGTCATCAACGGCGAGGTCGTGGCGGCTGCAATCCGCAAACCGGCTTCCGTTGTCGGTGACGGCAAGCACACGGTGCGAGAGCTGCTCGAGAAGCAGAGCCGCAGACGGGAGGCGGCAACGCGCGGCGAAAGCAGAATTCCGATCGACGATGAAACCGAACGCTGCCTGCGGCATGCCGGGCATGGCTACGACACCATTCTTGAGGACGGTGAGTTTATTGAAGTGCGGAAAACTGCTAACCTGCACACCGGGGGAACGATTCACGACGTCACGGGGGACCTGCACGTTTCCCTGGCGGATGCTTCGCTGCGTGCGGCCGATGCGCTGGGTATGCCGGTCGTGGGCCTCGATCTTGTCGTTCCTGCGATCGACCAGCCGGCGTATTGGTTCATCGAAGCCAACGAGCGGCCGGGCCTTGCCAACCATGAGCCGGCGCCGACGGTCGAGCGATTCGTCGATTTTCTTTTTCCCAGCACCCGCTTGGGGGCAACTTGATGGAGATAATACCAGCATGAAAGATCTCGATATCGATATCGCTTACCTGAGGCGGGTCCTCAAAGAGCTTCTCGATATCGCCAGCCCAACCGGGATGACCGATCACGCCGTCGGTTACGTCTGCCATGAGCTTGAAGCCCTCGAAATTCCTTTCGAACTGACACGGCGCGGTGCTATTCGCGCTGACCTCAAGGGCCGGCGCACGACCCCTGACAGGGCGATTGTAACTCACGTCGATACGCTCGGCGCGATCATCAAAGGCTTCCACGCCGCTAATGGCTGGCCGAAGGTTTCCCCGGTCGGGAGTTGGTCGGCACGCTTCGCCGAAGGCGCGCGCTGCACGGTGTTCTCCGATGGCGACCTTCGAACGACTGGAACGCTTCTACCACTTATGGCTTCGGGCCACACCTACGGCGATGCGATCGACAAACAACCGGTTTCCTGGGACAATCTCGAGCTTCGCCTCGATGCACGCGTGAGCAATGAGCAGGACGTCATAGAACTGGGCATCAATATAGGCGACCTGATCGCCATAGATCCGCAGCCGTTTTTCGCGCCGAATGGTTTCATCTGCTCGCGCCATCTTGATGATAAGGCCGGCGTCGCCGCCGTGCTTGCGGCCGCAAAAGCAGTACTCGCGAGCGGTACCGAATTGCCGATGGACTGCCACCTGTTGTTCACGATCTCGGAAGAGGTCGGAATCGGCGCTTCGCACATCCTGACAGGAGACGTTGCCGAACTGCTTTCCGTCGACAACGGCACCATCGCTTCGGTGCAAAATACCTCCGACTTCGGCGTGACCATCGCCATGCAGGATTCAACGGGGCCTTTCGACTGGCATCTGACACGCAGCCTCATCGGCCTCTGCCAGCGTTTCAGCATCGATCACAGCCGCGATGTCTTCAACCACTACCGAAGCGATTCGGCGGCGGCGCTGGAAGCGGGCAACGACATCCGGACGGCGCTCGTCTGCTTCGGCCTCGATGCCTCGCACGGCTATGAACGCGCCCACATCGATTCGCTGCACTGCCTCGCGCGGTTGCTCGTTCTCTATATGCAGAGCCCGGCGTTGTTCGACCGCGATGCCAAGGCAATCGGTCCGATCGGCGATCTGCCGGCGGCGGAATAGCCCGAGGCGGCGGAACTTCACGCGATCCTGGAACCGCTCGCGGCGATTCCACCATGATCGGATGTTGCTCTAGTGAGGCGTCGCGCCTTAGTTGACCGATGGTGCGGCGAGGTTTGAGTCAACTA
>LOEV01000146.1 GCA_001516065.1 Alphaproteobacteria bacterium BRH_c36 | reverse complement strand
CATCAACGAGCGCGTCCACGCCAACATCCAGAAGGACGGCACCTACTCCGTCGTGCCGCGCATGTGGGGCGGCATCACCAGCGCCGATGAACTGCGCGCCATCGCCGATGTCGCCGACAAGTTCGCCATCCCGACGGTCAAATGCACCGGCGGCCAGCGCATCGACCTGCTCGGCGTTAAGAAGGAGGATCTGCCGGCCGTGTGGGCGGACCTTAACGCGGCCGGCATGGTATCGGGCCACGCCTACGGCAAGTCGCTGCGCACGGTGAAGACATGCGTCGGCACCGACTGGTGCCGCTTCGGCACCCAGGATTCGACCGGTCTCGGCGTGCGCATCGAGAAATTCATGTGGGGTTCGTGGACGCCCGCCAAGGTCAAGATGGCCGTCTCCGGCTGCCCGCGCAATTGCGCCGAGGCGACCTGCAAGGACGTCGGCGTGATCTGCGTCGACTCCGGCTACGAAATCCATTTCGCCGGCGCCGCCGGACTCGACATCAAGGGCTCCGAGACCCTCTGCCACGTGAAGACAGAGGATGATGCGATCGAAACGATCGCCGCCCTCGTCCAGCTCTACCGCGAGCAGGGCCACTACCTCGAACGCATCTACAAATGGCTCCAGCGCGTCGGCATGGACTCTATAAGGGCCACGGTTGTCGAGGACGCGGGGCGGCGCAAGGCACTGTTCGAGGCCTTCGTCTATTCGCAGAAGTTTTCCCAATCCGATCCCTGGGCCGAACGCGCGACCGGCGGCAAGGACGCCCACGAGTTCGCACCTATGGCCGATCTCAGCCGCATGGAGGCAGCGCAATGACCATGATGGACAACGTCTGGATCGACATCGGCGCGCTCGACGACATTCCTCGCCAGGGCGCTCGGCTGGTGAAAACACAGATCGGCTGCCTCGCCCTGTTCCGCACCGCCACCGACGAGGTGTTCGCGCTCGACGACAAATGCCCGCACAAAGGCGGTCCGCTGAGCCAGGGCATCGTCCACGGCGCCTCCGTCACATGCCCGTTGCACAACTGGGTCATCAGCCTCGACACAGGACTCGCGCAGGGCGCGGACAAAGGTGAGGTCACGACCTTCCCCGTGCGCAGCGAAGGCGGACGCATCCTGCTTGAAGCCTCCCGGCTCGCAGCGTCGAAAGATGCCGCGTGATGGTGGGCAACCGGTGGACGGCCACAACCTGTCCCTATTGCGGCGTCGGCTGCGGCGTTCTCGCCCGTGCGAATGCCGACGGCACGGCCGACGTGAAAGGCGACCCCGATCATCCAGCCAATTTCGGCCGGCTCTGCTCGAAGGGGTCGGCGCTCGGCGAGACCATGTCACTTCACGACCGCCTGCTGTCGCCGCTGATTGCGGGCGAGCCGGTCAGCTGGGAGAGCGCCCTCGACAAGGTCGCTGGCACCTTCCGCGAAACGATCGCCACCTACGGCCCGGACAGCGTCGCCCTATATGTGTCGGGCCAGATCCTTACCGAGGACTACTACGTCGCCAACAAGCTGATGAAGGGTTACATCGGCACCGCCAACATCGACACCAATTCGCGCCTGTGCATGGCTTCATCGGTGGCCGGCCACAAGCGTGCTTTCGGCTCCGACACGGTTCCCGGCGCCTACCAGGACCTGGAACTCGCCGACCTTGTCGTCCTCGTTGGCTCCAACCTCGCCTGGTGCCACCCCGTGCTCTACCAGCGCCTCGTCGCCGCCAGAAAAGAGCGCGGCACAAAGATCGTCGTCATCGACCCGAGACGCACCGCCACCTGCGAGATCGCCGATTTGCATCTGGCCATCGCCCCCGGGTCCGACGTCGCGCTCTTCAATGGATTGCTCTCCCACCTCACGGCAACCGGGCGGATCAGCCCCCGCTACATCGACCGGCACACCACCGGCTTTGGCGCTGCGATCAAGTCTTGCAACGCGCTGTCCCTCGATCGTGTCGCCGAAATATGCGGCCTCGACAAATCCGTCATCAGCGCGTTCCTCGAACTCTTCGCGGCAACCGAACGGACGCTCACCATCTACAGCCAGGGCGTCAACCAGTCGACTTCGGGAACCGACAAGGTTAACGCCATCATCAACTGCCACCTTGCGACCGGCCGCATCGGCAAGCCCGGCATGGGTCCGTTCTCGGTCACCGGCCAGCCCAACGCCATGGGCGGGCGCGAGGTCGGCGGGCTTGCCAACATGCTCGCCGCCCACACGGAGCTTGCCAACCCCGACCACCGCCGCATCGTCCAGACGTTCTGGAATTCGCCGCGCATTGCCGATGCCCCCGGCCATAAGGCCGTCGACCTGTTCGACGCCGTGGCGGACGGTCGTATCAAGGCGTTGTGGATCATGGCCACCAACCCCGTCGACAGCCTTCCGGAAGCCGACCGCGTGCGCGATGCGATCGCATCCTGCCCCTTCGTCGCGGTCTCCGACGTGACCCGCCACACCGATACCACTGCACTCGCCAACGTCCTGCTGCCGGCTGCCGCCTGGGGCGAAAAGGATGGGACAGTCACCAATTCCGAGCGCCGCATCTCCCGCCAGCGCGCTTTCGTCGGCTTGCCCGGCCAAGCCAGGCCGGACTGGTGGCAGATCTGCGAAGTCGCAAGGCGCCTCGGCTACGCGGATGCGTTCGGCTACGCTGGCCCGCATGAGATCTTTGCGGAGTACGCCGCGTTGACCGGCACTGAAAACAGCGCCACCCGCGACCTTGACATCTCCGCATTCGAGGATATCAGCGAGGAGGCCTACGACAGCCTTCAACCGTTTCAATGGCCGCAACCGAAAAACACCAGCCGCACCGAGAGCCGCTTTTTTGCCGAAGGCGGTTTCTTCACCGCAGACCGCCGCGCCCGCTTCGTTGAGACCCGCTACCAATCTCCCGCTTCGAGGATCTCGCCCAAGTACCCCTTCGTGATGAACACAGGCCGCATCCGCGACCAGTGGCACACGATGACCCGCACAGCCAAGACTCCGCGGCTGATGTCGCACATCGCCGAGCCGTTTCTCGAAATCCACCCCGACGATGCCGCAGCTGCAGGCCTTGGGTCAGCTTCGCTCTGTGAAGTCAGAAGCCCGCATGGCCGCGCCGTCCTTCGCGTCACGATCACGCCCGCCCAGCGCCGCGGCAACGTCTTCGCGCCCATCCACTGGACCGCACAATACGCCAGTGAGGCCCGCATCGATGTCCTCATTGCGTCTCGAACCGATCTTGTGTCGGGCCAACCGGAATCGAAATTCACCCCCGTTGCCGTCCGCCCCTACGATGCCGCCTGGTATGGCTTCGCGATTTCGAGCGAGCCTGCGGCTCTTCGAGATGGCCTCGCCTATTTCGCTAAGGCGCCCGCAAAGGCAGGACACCGCGTCGAACTGGCCGGTTCGGCAAGCCCCCTCGACTGGGACGCTTTTGCGAACGAGTTGTTTGCACCGGGAAATAACGAGAATGACGAGGTACTGACCTATCGCGATGCCCGCACCGGCCACTATCGCTACGCTCGCCTGCGTGACGGCCGCCTCGAATCAGCCCTCTTCGTTTCGCGACAGCCTGTCGTGGTTTCACGCACCTGGGCCGCAGGCCAACTCGGACAACGCATCAATCCCGGTGATCGCCTGCGTCTCCTTGCCGGACGCCCCGGCGGAAACGTGCCCGACAAGGGCCCCATCGTCTGCGCATGCTTCGAAGTTGGCGCCAACGAAATCGCGACTGCCATTGCCAGGCAAGGATGTGTTAGCGTGGAAGCGATTGGCGCGTGCGTCAAGGCTGGAACGAACTGCGGCTCGTGCCGTTCTGAAATCGCAAGGATTATCGATGCCCACAGCGTCCCGAAAGCCGGCTGAGAAATTGCCCCCACGCATGGGTGCCTTGGCCAAGCTGCCGGTGTTCTTCAATCTTGCCGGCAAGCGCGCCGTGCTCGCAGGCGGAACGGCGGCAGCGGCCTGGAAGGCCGAATTGATTGCCGCCACCGGCGCCCACGTCGAAATCTACGCAACTGAACTTGAGATCGAAATGGCGGCGCTGATCGAGCGCGGCGCGGCATCGGGGACAATCACCCACCACCCACGACCTTGGGCCATCGATATTTTCGGCGGAGCAGGCATTGCCCTTGCCGATGCTGAAACCGAAGCGCAGGCGCAGGCCTTCTACTGCGCCGCCGTTGCTGCTGGCGTCCCAGTCAACGTCATCGACAAGCCCGCTTACTGCCAGTTCCAATTCGGTTCCATCGTCAACCGCTCTCCGGTGGTCGTCTCCATCTCAACCGACGGCGCCGCGCCTATCCTCGGACAGGCCATTCGCCGGCGTATCGAAACCCTGCTTCCGCCAGCACTTGCCGTCTGGGGTGAACTCGCCAAGGACATCCGCGCAGCCGTGAGTGCTCGGCTCAGCCCCGGTCCACAGCGCCGAGCCTTCTGGGAGCGCTTCTCCGACAGGGCATTCGGCAAGGCCCCGGACGCGGCCGATCGTTCCTCGGCGACTGCCCTCATCGACGACATCGCTAATGGGACCGACGCAGCGACCGGCAAAGTTACGCTGGTTGGCGCGGGACCGGGCGATCCCGAACTCCTCACCTTGAAGGCCGTGCGCGCGCTGCAATCCGCCGACGTCATTTTATTCGACGATCTCGTCTCGGACGAAATCCTTGAACTCGCCCGCCGCGAAGCAAAGCGCATGCTGGTCGGCAAGCGCGGCGGCCGCGAAAGCTGCCAGCAGACCGATATCAACACCGTCATGATCAAGCTTGCCAAGCAGGGCAAGCACGTCGTCCGCCTCAAGTCCGGCGATCCGATGATCTTCGGCCGCGCCGGCGAAGAAATCGACCGCCTCGAAAAGGAGGGCATCGCCGTGGCCGTCGTACCGGGCATATCCTCCGGCATTGCCATGGCTTCCGAACTCGGCGTCTCCCTCACACACCGCGACCGCGCCCACTCGGTGCGCTTTGTCACCGGCCATGCGCGCAACGGAAAATTGCCAGACGACATTGACTGGAAAGGTCTCGCCGACCCGGAGACAACGCTTATCTTCTATATGGCCGGGCGCACCTCTGCCGAAATTGCAGAACGCCTCATCATGGAAGGCCTGCCGCCGCATACCCCCGTCGTCGTCGCGGCTGCGGTGTCGAGAGCCAACAGCCGGCGGCTCCACACGACTCTTGCCGGCCTGCGCACAGCCGACATCCCGAATCGGCTTTCAGGCCCCATTCTCCTCGGAATCGGCGCGATTTTTTCCAGTCGTGAACCGACCGCAGACCAAATGGACGGCACGATCAGGCGGTCGGCATGAACATGGGTTGAAGCTCTTGACGGTCAACGATCCGCATCAGGATTAACCACCACGCCCAATCAACCGGCAAGCGTTCGCAGAGGGCACCTCCTACACAACACCCCTCCGTTTGGTAGTGTCTAAACTGAGACACTACCATCCGTTTGTGGTAGTCGACCCCTGCGCGCAGCCGTGACATAATCTTGATTATGTCAGGGTCCCGTGCCGCAATGCATTGCGCATCCGGCCCACTCACCCACGTGGACATCTCGATTTCTCCGGTTGGTGAAGCCCCCCCAAATTGACAGGTAACTAAGGTATGTCTGAGATACGTCTTCGGGCTCTTTTGTCTGCGAGCATGATCGCGGTTCTGTTGGTATTTACGGCCTATCAGCGGCCCGCGTCCGCACAAGCCCCGCCACCGCCTGTCAGCGTCGCCAAGCCGCTTGCAAAGAAGGTCACACAGTGGGACGAATTTTCCGGACGCTTCGAACCCGTCGAAAGCGTCGAGGTCCGTCCGCGCGTCTCGGGTTTCATCGAAAAGATCCATTTCAAGGACGGCCAGACCGTCAAAGCCGGGGACCCTCTATTTTCGATCGACCAGCGCCCCTTCGAGATCGAGGTCGAGAGCGCCGAAGCCACGATCGAGCAGCGCAAGGCAGAAGTCGAACTTCAGTTATCCGAAGTCGAACGCGCTCGGCCCCTCGTCGATTCCCGCACGCTGACCCGGCGCGATTTCGAGACACGCGAAGCTAATCTTGCGGTCGCCCGCGCACAATTGTCAGCAGCCGAAGCGACCTTGCGGGCAGCCCTGCTTGATCTCGAATGGGCGACCGTCGTAGCTCCGATATCTGGGCGTCTCTCCGACCGCCGCGTCGATGTTGGCGCACTCGTTACGGGTGGGGCGGGAGCATCGACCCTTCTCACCACCATCGTCACCCTCCATCCCATTTACTTCATGTTCGATGGTTCGGAGGCCGACTACCTGCGTTACATCCGCCTCGCCAGAAATGGCTCCCGGCCCTCGTCTCGCGATGAAGGCAATCCCGTTCGCATCAAGCTCGCCGATGAAGACGAGTGGAATTGGACGGGCAAGATGGATTTTGTCGACAACCGCCTCGATGCGCGTTCGGGAACGATCCGGGGCCGCGCCGTTATCGAAAACCCGGACCGGTTCCTGACGCCGGGCCTGTTCGGCCGCATGCAGCTCTTCGGCGGCGAGTTCGACGCGCTACTCGTGCCCGACAAGGCAATCGTCTCCGATCAGGCGCGCAAGATCGTCTTCACCGTCGGCGAGGGCGATGTCGTCGCCGCAAAGTCGGTCGAACTCGGTCAGCTGCAGCCCGGAGGACTGCGCGTCATCAAGTCGGGCCTGACCCCCGATGACCTGGTCGTTATCAACGGCATCGCCAATCCCGCCGTGCGGCCTGGCGCAAAAGTGGCACCCGAAGCCGGCGAGATCGTCTCGGCCCAATCGAATTAGCCGCCCCGCCGCCGGCTGCTGGCAACTCAGCCCGATAACGAACGAAATCACCCACGAGGGCGACCATGCGCTTCTCCCACTACTTCATCGACCGCCCCATCTTCGCAACCGTGCTGTCGCTCATCATCATGATTGTCGGGGCCATAGCGCAGACGACGTTGCCGGTCGCCGAGTATCCCGAGATCGCCCCGCCGACAGTCAACATCACCGCGACCTATCCAGGGGCATCCGCCAAGGTGATTGCCGAAACGGTTGCCTCGCCCATCGAGCAGGAGGTCAACGGCGTCGACGGCATGCTCTACATCGCCTCCCAATCGACCGGAGATGGCTTGTTGTCCATCAACGTCGTATTCCGCCCGGGCACCGACATCGATCAGGCGCAGGTGCTCGTCCAGAACCGGGTCTCCGTCGTCGAACCTCGCCTGCCCGAAGATGTCCGCCGGCTCGGGATTTCGGTGCGAAAGGCTTCGCCCGACCTGATGCTGGTCGTGCATATGACCTCGCCCGATGGCAGCCGCAGCCAGCAGTACGTTTCCAACTACGCCACGCTCTACGTCAAAGACGTCCTGACCCGCATCGACGGCGTCGGCGCCATCAGGATTTTCGGCGCGCGTGATTATTCGATGCGCGTCTGGCTCGACCCCGACGTCCTCACTGCGCGCGGCCTCACCGCATCCGAAGTCGTCGCAGCCCTGCGCGCTGCAAACCTCCAGGTCGCCGCCGGCGCCATCAATCAGCCACCGGCGACCTCCGACGGTGCCTTCACGTTGTCCGTCCAGACCCTAGGCCGGTTATCCTCCGTCGAGCAGTTTGAGGAGATCGTCGTGCGCGCCGAACCGAACGGATCGGTGCTGCGCGTCCGCGATATCGCCCGCGTCGAACTCGGCTCGCAGGATTACACCGTCAACGCCTACCTCGATAACAAGACCGCGACAGCCGTTGTCGCCTTCCAGCGGCCCGGCTCGAACGCGCTGCAAACCGCCGACCTGCTCCTCAAGGAGATGAAGCGGCTCTCCGAGGACTTTCCCCCAGGTTTGAGCTACTCGGTCGTCTATAACCCGACCGAATTCATCCAATACTCTGTCGACGCTGTCATCCACACGATCTTCGAAGCCCTCATCCTGGTCGTCATCGTGGTGATATTGTTCCTGCAGACCTGGCGGGCAGCTATCATACCTATCGTCGCTATCCCGGTGTCGCTGATCGGCAGCTTCACGATCATGGCCGCCGCGGGCATGTCCTTCAACACGTTGTCCCTGCTGGGCTTCGTTCTTGCCATCGGCATCGTCGTCGATGATGCCATTGTCGTCGTCGAGAACGTCGAACGGTACCTGGCCAAGGGAATGTCTCCGCGCGAAGCCGCCTACAAGACGATGGACGAAGTCGGCGGTGCGCTGCTCGCCACGTCCCTTGTGCTGGTCGCGGTGTTCCTGCCGACCGCTTTCATCAGCGGGCTTCAAGGCAAATTCTACAGCCAGTTCGCGATCTCGATTGCCGGCGCCACAATGATCTCGCTCTTCGTATCGCTGACGCTGTCACCTGCGATGGCCGCGCTGCTATTGAAGCCGCACGTCAGGCCGGAGGATCGCAAGCGCGGCGTCGTCTATTGGCTCAGCTCTCCTGTGCGCTGGTTCTTCATGGCCTTCAACTGGTTCTTCGAGGGAATTACGAATGCCTATGGTGCGATCACCGCGCGCCTTATCCGCGTCGGCATCCTGGTTCTTGCTGCCTATGGCCTGCTGCTTGTGCCGACCTACCAGCGCCTGATCGACACTCCGACCGGTCTTATCCCGCAACTCGACCGCGCCTACCTGATTGCGGCTTTCCAGCTTCCGCCAGGCTCCACCCTCACACGCACCGACGAAGTCATCCGCAAGGCGACCGACGTCTTCTTGCAGCGTCCAGGTGTCCAGAATGCCGTCGCCTTCGTTGGCTTCGATGGCGCGACCTTCACCAACGCTCCCAACGCCGGCGTCATTTTTGTGACCCTCCAACCTTTCAAGGAGCGGGAGGACGCCGGACTGACAAAGGATCAGATCCTCGCCGACCTGCGCCAACAGATGACGAAGCAGCGCGACGCCTTTGTCTTTGTCATCGAGCCGCCTTCGGTTCGCGGCATTGGAACAGGCGGCGGATTGAAAGGCTACGTGCAGGATCGCTCAGGCCGGGGCTTGCCGGCACTGGAAGGCGCTACCTGGGCCGTTGCCGGAGCCG
The DNA here is from genome assembly GCA_001516065.1 of Alphaproteobacteria bacterium BRH_c36. GTDB lineage: Bacteria > Pseudomonadota > Alphaproteobacteria > Rhizobiales > Hyphomicrobiaceae > Filomicrobium. Next base: position 39,378 of record LOEV01000146.1, on the reverse strand, counting down.
CCAGCCAGACACCGGGCTTCACCCAGGCCTTCACGCTGTTCAACACGCGTACCCCGCAGGTCTACGCCGATATCGACCGAACCAAGGCTGAACAGCTCGGCGTTCCGATCGCGCGCGTCTTCGATACGTTGTCGATCTACATGGGCTCCGCATTCGTCAACGACTTCAACATTCTCGGCCGCACCTATCGCGTCACCGCACAGGCCGACAACCCCTACCGCACGACCGTGCGCGATGTCGCCAACTTGCGCACCCGTAACGTCGACGGCGACATGGTCCCGATTGGTTCGGTGGCCAGCTTCCAGAACACGACGGGAGCCTACCGCGTCCCCCGTTATAATCTCTATCCCGCAGCCGAGGTCCAGGTTGGGTTGCAGCGCGGCTTCTCCTCGGGCCAGGGCATCGCAGCCTTGGAAGCGATCGCCGACAAGTCTCTGCCTTCCGGCTTCGGCTTCGAATGGACGGAAATCGCACTCCAGGAGAAATTGGCGGGCTCGACGGCGATCCTTGCATTCAGTCTCGCCGTACTCTTCGTCTTCCTGCTGCTGGCCGCGCTCTACGAAAGCTGGCTGTTGCCGCTGGCCGTCATACTCATCGTGCCGTTGTGCATTCTCGCTGCCATGATCGGCGCGAACTTTCGCGGCCTGGACCGCAACATTCTCGTTGAGATCGGCCTGATCGTCCTCGTTGGCCTTGCTGCGAAGAACGCCATTCTGATCGTCGAATTCGCCAAGCAGGCCGAAGAACTCGAAGGCAAGACCCGCTTTGAGGCCGCCGTCGAGGCGGCTCGCACGCGCCTTCGCCCAATCGTCATGACGTCGTTGGCGTTCATCCTTGGGGTGCTGCCGCTCGTCGTAGCGACGGGTGCCGGCGCCGAGATGCGGCAATCGCTCGGAACCGCCGTTTTCTCCGGCATGATCGGCGTGACGCTGTTCGGACTGATCTTCACGCCGGTGTTCTACGTGATGTGCCGCGGGCTGGCGAGTTTGGCTAAACCTCGACCGAAGCCGACGACAGAGAACGTGGACCCGGAAGCCAGCCCCGCAGAGTAGCCAGGGCTGGCTGCAATGTCTCCGGCCGGCTTACTCCACCAGCGACACCGGCTGGCCTGCGCCGCGGATCCCCTTCGGCACCGGCACACCGGTTTTGTCGTAGTTGGTATTGAGGATCAGGTGCGGCCCGCCGTAAAGGCGAATGGCGCGGGCCACAATCGCCGTATAGGCAGAATTCTGTGCAATCGGAGCGCTGGCATCGACCCGCAGTTCACCTGTGGGAATGTAAATCGTTCCAAGCAGCAGCGGCGCGTTGTTGCTGAACAGCCGGTGCACCGTATCCTTCGACTGCTGACGCGAAACGAAAACCAGCATTCCAGCCATCTCTCCGGTCGTTGGAGCTTCGAGGCTAAAAGAACTGTCGTTGGCGATGTTCAGAACGGATTTCACATCGCTATCGAAATACAGGCCAACGCCACGGCCATTGATAGTCGCGCCGGCATCGACGAGCAAGGGCCCGTTTTTGAAGACGTAGACGCCAGGCATGAACTCTACGGCGGCATAGTTGGTGATATGAATGCCGCCACAATACGTACCGGGATTCAGTGTCCGCATACCGCCATCGACAACAAGGTCGGTCGCCATACAACCACCAGCCGCTACTGGCTCGTCGCGATCACTCAACGGATCTTCAAAACTGGGGCAATCGACCATCGGCATTGGGCTGAAGTTCCCCGGACCACCGTCCTTGCCGCCGCGAGTGCAAATAAAGCTTGCTGTCAGGCTGGCGCTATTTTTGGAAATCAGTCCACGACTGTGGACCGAGTTCGAATAGACCGCACAATTCCGCCCCGTCACACGCGCATCCTGTTCCAGCGAAATCGCGCCGTTTGCGCTGTTCTCAAGTGCCAGCACGCAGATATTCGGCTGACCGACAACGCGCGCCACGCTGCGGATCTTGATGTCCTGAAATTCGAGTCCGAGTGCGCCCCCCACGAACGCATCGACCTTATGCGTGATCGTCACCACGACTTGGAGCGGACTGTCGGTAATCGACGCCTTGACGACCGGTGCCGCCGGATTCTTGCTGGCAAGCGTGTCCTTGTTCGCATCGATATAGCGATTGACCATCGCCTCGACCACAGCCGCCACATTCTCCTTCTTCGAATCCGACAGGCTGAGTTCCTTGGCGCCGGCGAGTGCTGCCGCATCCGCGGCCTCCTGCAGCACCGATTTGTGCGTCACCGTCCAGGCATAATCCATTGCACTCAGGCTGACGCCGAGCAGGACCGGCAACAGCAGAGCGAACTTCACGAAAATCGTGCCGTCTGCCGCGCTTCTGAAACACCCATACCTGGTAGGCATCATCTTCATTCGATCTGCTTGCGCTTGCCCAACTCCGATAGACCCTGCCGCAATGAAAGGAACTTCACGACGCAATTCACCGCCCACGAACGATCGCACGATTTCAATAAAATTGGACCAAAATCACCAGGAACACTTAGAAAAGCGTTTTCCAAGTCCTATTTCGAAACATTTGAAAATCGTCATCGATCAAGCCGCGAAGTCATGCTCCAGCCGGACACGGTCCGCGGGAACGACCAGCATTGCTGACGTTCCCTGCTCGGGCATCGACCGGATTTCGAGAACGCCGCCGTGCGCCTCGGCAATCGCCTTGACGAGCGGCAAGCCGACACCTTCGGAGCAATTCTGCTCTTCGAATTCCGCGTCGAATGTCGGAAGCAGGCGGGCCGCATAAAAATCGGGCTCCATCCCGGGGCCATCGTCGTTGATGACGATAGTGAGCATGCCGTCGGGATGCACGTCGGCTTCAAGCGTTACCGTACCGCCTTGGGGAGAAAAGCGCACGGCGTTGTCGAGAAGGTGGGACACGGCAAGCGACAATCCATCGGGATCGCATGCGATGTAGGCATCTTCAGGCACCCTGACGATGCTGACCGGCACGTTGTGCTGGCGCGAACGCTGCTGCACGCGAATCTGGGCATTCGCGAGGAGGTTCATCAGCGGCACCCGCACGTCGTCGACGTTGACGCGGCTGCACAGTGCTTTCGACATAGATTGACCCTGGACAAGCGAATTCTGGATCAGCAGCGTTTCCTTCTCCAACTCGTCGATGATGCCGAACGCACTCTCAACATCGGTTCCACTTCTGATAGTGCTCGCCAATCGATGCAGGATCTCCTGGATCTGCTCGGTTCCCCGCGCACCCGCTTCGAGTGTCCGCCGCAGCACGACGTCCTTGATGCGGACCGCGGCCTCCGCGCGTTGCACCTGATTCCGCGCCTGATGCGCCGCGTGGGTCAGCCGCATCAAATACTCGATGTGACTGTTGAAGGTTGACCAATGCAGCGGCTTCGTCAGGAACGAAGTTGCCCCAACACTGAACGCATCCTGGATTGCCTTTGCGTCTGTCCGCGATGTCACCACGATAATGGGTAGGTGCTTCGTGCGCGGATGCCCGCGCGCGCATTGAATCAAGGAGAAGCCGTCGACGTTGGGCATGTCGAGATCGACAATGGCCAGATCGACATGCTTGTTGTTGCGCAAAAGCTTCCAGGCCGCCCCGCCGTCTTCGGCCGATTGCACATCGCAGCCCATCTGCGTCAACTTGCTTTTGAAAAGCTGGCGAATTATTGGATCGTCATCCGCGACGACGACTTGCGTGCGATCCATGGTTTTTTGTTGGGCCATATCGACTTATACCTGCGATCCAAAACAATAGCGCCGGACAGCCAGCGCATCCGATCATGATGTCTTGCCTTCACTCTCATTGGTCAATCTGAAGATCAGATTTAGAATTGTAATTAATAAAACATAAATAAATCGCTTGTTTACGGAATTCAGGCAGTTTCAACGGAAATCGGGCTCCAAAATTGCGACCTGGAAACATCTGCCACAAAGAGCGCCCCCCATTGCGTATATCGCCGCCGAAACTCAGTTCGATTAAGACCAAACTGGCATTGATCGTACTTGCAGGTGTTGTCAGCGCAATGTTGTTGACAGCCCTCGTCACCGGCTGGCAGGCGGCCGACCGCCGCTTCCACGGCCTGAAGGACGAACTCCACAGCGTCGCCTCGACGCTGGCCATCGCCGTTGCCCCTTCGCAGTCGGAAGGCGCGCATCACGACGTGCAGAACATCCTGCGCGCCATCGGACGCATGCCGAAGGTGAAGTTCGCCCGCGTGCTCGACATGCAAGGCGATCTCATCGCCTCATTCGGTAACGGGGTAATGCTGCAGAGCGATGCCAATATCGCGGAGGCCGACGACGAGCCGGGCCTGTTGACGTTGCTGACAATGCAGACTTATCCCGTCAATGTGCCGGTCATCCAAGGCGGCGTAGTGGTCGGGCGCCTGTTTCTGATCGCCGACGTCTCCGAACTGCGTAGCGTTCTGGGCGACAGCCTCGGCCTCGCCGTTGTCTGGAGCCTCTTTGCCGCCATCACCGGCCTGCTTGTCGCCCTGCGGCTTGAAAAATCCCTCACCGGTCCCATCCTCGACCTGACGACCGCGATGCGCGATATCCGCAAGGATCACGATTTCACAACAAGGGTGGACCGCAAATCCAACGATGAGACCGGAGATCTGGTCGACGCGTTCAACGACATGCTCAACGAGATTCGCACGCGTGATGCAGCACTTGCCAGACAACGCGAGACCTTGGAGCAGACTGTTGACGAACGCACCCGTGATCTGCGAGCAGCAACCATCGCAGCACAGGAAGCAAATGCTGCGAAGTCGGACTTTCTCGCCACCATGAGCCATGAGATCCGCACGCCCATGAACGGCATGCTCGTCATGGCCGAACTGCTCACGGCCGCGGGAATGCCCACCCGCATTCAGCGCTACGCCGATGTTATCGTGTCTTCCGGGAAATCGCTGCTCTCGATCATCAACGACATCCTCGACTTCTCCAAGATCGAGGCCGGCCGCATGGAACTCGAGGCGGTCCCCGTCGAACCGCGCAGGCTCGTCGACGAGGTCACCCGATTGTTTGCCGAACGCGCATCCTCCAAGGGACTTGACCTTGCTGGCTTCGTCGCGGACGATGTGCCGAGCGTCATCGCCGCCGACCCTGTCCGCCTCAACCAAATCCTCTCGAACCTCGTCAACAACGCCCTGAAATTCACCGAATCGGGCGGCGTCGGCGTACGCGTCTGCCTGGCCTCTGACGTTGCAGCGACAGCAGGAGCCGGCGAGCCGGTCTCCGCCATAGCGCTCCGCTTCGAGGTGACGGACACGGGCATCGGCATCCCCGAGGACAAGGTCGCAACGATTTTCGAAGCCTTCGCCCAGGCCGACCAGTCGACGACCCGCATGTTCGGCGGCACCGGCATCGGCCTGGCGATCTGCCAGCGCTTGAGCCATGCCATGGATGGCAGCATCGAAGTATCAAGCACATTCGGCGCCGGTTCGACATTCGCCCTTCGCGCCGGCTTCGAAGTTCTCGAAGAGGCGCCCGATCTGGCATCGCTCGCCGGCCACGATGACCAAGCGCGGCTGGCCCTGCACATCGCCATGCCACCGAGCCCGACTCGAAATGCCCTCGTCGACTACGCCCGGTACTACGGCTACGATCCGATTTTGTGTGACCAAAGCAACACGACCGAGATCGACTGCCTGGCGGCCCAAGCCGCCCCGGCCGCGCCGGCCATCGTCATCTCCCGTTGCTGCGATCTGCTGAAAAAACTGCGTTCGGCAAATGGAGAATTGAAGCTCGTGCAGTTGGCCGGGTTTGGCCAGTCGTGCAGCCAGACCGGCTTGGGCTCGTCACACGCGGACACCGCGATTTCCTGGCCGCTTGCTACTGACGAAATCTCCGAGCTGTTTGCAGCACTGCGCACGGGCAACTTAGGACTGCTTCGCTCGCACGACAGCGAGCCATCCCGCAACCCCGCAATCGCGTCGTTTGAAGGCGTGCGCGTCCTCGCAGCAGACGACAGCGCCATCAACCGCGAAGTCCTCGGCGAAGCCCTGGGACGCCTCGGTGTCGAGGTTGTCAATGTCGAGAATGGAGCCGAAGCGATCGAAACCTTCACGTCGCAGACGTTCAACGTCGTATTCATGGACGGCTCCATGCCGCAGATGGACGGCTTCGAAGCAACCCGGCGCATCCGGGCCTGGGAAGCTGCGAAAAATCGTTCCGCCACGCCGATCATCGCGTTGACCGCCCATGTCATCGGCAGTCAGGCAAACCTCTGGCGCGACGCCGGCATGAACGATTGCGTCACCAAGCCCTTCACCATTGCCATGCTCGAGAAAACGCTGCGCACCTGGTTGCCGGACCACGAAGCGGCTGCCGCTGTAGACGCTGCCGCAGCCATCCCGCCCGGCATCGGCACCCCGAGTGCGACAAGCGAGAACGGAAATCGAACCGGATCGGGCATTGCCGACGCCGGCGCCGTCCAACCGGCTGCAGGAGGCGCGCTGGCAGCCGTTGCGGTCGCTGCTCGTGCACAGATGCGCTTCCCGCTTCTCGACCCCGAAGTCCTCGACCAGATCCGCGAGATGCCGTCCGGCGACATGGATCTCGCCGCGAAGGTCATTGCCCTCTATAGGGACCATGCACCAGAAGCGCTGCGATCCCTTCGCGACTCATGGCCGGAGGCGACCGACGAAGCGATCGCCACCGCAGCGCACGCGCTGAAGTCTCTGTCGCGCAATATCGGCGCGGTGCGCATTGCCGAGATCTGCGAAGTGGTCGAATCAGGCGCCCGCGACAGTTCGCTCGACCGCGCCTCCCCACTCATGCAAGATCTTGAAACTGCACTCGAAGCAACCCTCGCAGCCCTGCCGGCAGTGACCGCCCAACCAGACGCCACCGCCGCCGCATAGGTTGATGCCCACTCGGATCTGCACAAGCAGGGGCACGGCACGATCGCGATGCCCCCTACCCATCGGCGGCGTCAATGACTAGTGTTCCCACGTTTGATCGAGAGCCTGGCCGCTTTTAGGTTAGCGCCGAACCCCCGTCCACCTCGCGCCACCAGCCGAAAGACCGCCAATGAACCGAATTGCCGTCCAGATGGACCCGCCCGAGAAAATCAACATCAAGGGCGACACCACGTTCGCACTGATGGTGGAAGCGCAATCGCGCGGCCTTGAATGCTACGAATTTCAACCACAGTCACTGGCGATCGAGGGCGGTGCGATCACAGCCAGAATGCGCCCTGCCCGCGTCAACCCTGCAAACGCGGAGCAACCTTTCACGCTCGGCGAGCCCGAACGCCACCCGCTCGGAGATTTCCCGATCGTTCTCGTCCGCCAGGACCCGCCCTTCGACATGGCCTACTTCTCCAACACCTACTTGCTCGAATTGCTTCCAGCGACGACGCGCGTCCTCAACAATCCCCGCGCCATCCGCAACACTCCCGAAAAATTGAGCGCACTGCACTTCCCCCATCTGATGGCGGCCACGCTCATCGCGCATGACCGCGAGCTCATCACCGACTTCGCCCGTCGCCATGGCGAGATCGTCCTCAAGCCGCTGTCGCTATTTGGCGGCGAGATGATCGTCAGGACCAACTTGGACGACCCCGACCTGCCCCGCCACCTCGACGAACTGCTCTCACACTCCGCCGAACCGATCGTCGCCCAGGAGTTCCTGCCCAACGTCAAGGAGACCGACAAGCGCGTCATGATGCTGGAAGGCGAGGTCGCCGGCGTACTCGGCCGCATCCCCGCCGAAGGCAACTTCGTCGCCAACATTCACTCCGGCGGTCGCCCGGTCCTATCTTCCCTTAACCAGCGCGAGGAGCAGGTCTGCCGCGAAGTCGGCGTGAAGCTCCAGGAGTGGGACATCTTCTTTGCCGGCCTCGACCTGATCGACGGCCGGCTATCCGAGATCAACGTCACCTCGCCGACCCTGACCGTTGAACTCAGAGCCGTCGGCGGCCCCGACATCCCCAAGCTCTTCTGGGACAAGATCCTTCGCTGATCCAGAGCATGTTCAGCAAAAAAAGTCTGCCCCCGCGAAGGGTACGCGGTGTCTTGCCGAAGGCGAGCTGCCCCGATTCGGCTCGAACATGCCTCAAGCCGCTTCAATTGGCGCCGGCACGTGAGCCCAAATTCATCCCCCGGCGGTTTTCCCCAACCGAGACGGCTGACGCCTAACGTCGCAGAACCCTTTGATTCTCGCCTTCTCCGCCCAATTGGGGAGTGACTTTTGGCGGACTGCTGCCCTACAGCCTCACTCATCGACGATGAATCGCGCTACGCAATGTCGAAAAGCCGTCAGGCACAGTCTCTGCTTTGCTGCTGAAGCTGCGCCATGACGACATCGCAAGCCCTCTTCGCGGTTACCACCGGAGAAGGCCAAGGGGAGAGGCAGGACATGCTCTTTACCAGGCGCTTCAACTCCGCTGAGCGTGTCGAAATCACAACCGGCCCGCCCGTCGGGGTAATCGACATTGGCTCCAACTCGGTCCGCCTCGTGATCTACGAAGGCGCAGTCAGGGCACCCACCCCATTTTTCAACGAAAAGGAACTGTGCGGGCTTGGCCGCCGCGTCGCCAGCACCGGGCGCCTCGGCAAGGGCGCAATAGACTGTGCACTGCGGGCGCTGAAGCGCTTCCGCGCCATTGCCGATGCCCTCAATGTCGGCGCCTTGAAGGTTATTGCGACCGCAGCCGTCCGGGACGCCGAGGATGGTTCGAAGTTTATCGAGATCGCTGAAAAGGTCTGCCGCGTCGACATTCAGGTCCTGACCGGTCAGGAAGAAGCCAGGATCGCCGCGCAGGGTGTCCTGATGGGCGTTCCCGACGCCGACGGTATCGTCGCCGACATGGGTGGCGGCAGCGTCGAACTCGTCGACATCCAGTCCGGCGACGTGCGCAACGCCGTCACGTTGCCTCTCGGTGGCCTGCGCTTGATCGACATGTCCGGCGGCAGGATCGAAAAGGCGGAGGAACTGATAGACGCCACACTTGCCGGCGTGCCGTGGCTCAAGGATGCCGCTGGCCGCACGTTCTACGCTGTTGGCGGCACCTGGCGGGCCGTCGCCAAGATGCACATGGCAGGCTCCGACTATCCTTTGAACGTCATGCACGAATACGATCTGGACGCCGCCGAGGCGCTCACCTACACGGAGAAAATTCGCAAGTCGAAACGTTTTGCTGCCCTGCCCGGCAGTTCCGCGATTTCCAAGCAGCGCCGCGAAGTAGTGCCGTTCGGCGCGCTGCTGATGGAGCGCCTGTTAGCGAAAATGAAGCCGAAGTCGGTCCAGTTCTCCGTGTTTGGCGTGCGCGAAGGTATCTTCTATTCGCTACTTGATGAGGACGAGCGCGCCAAGGACCCGCTGCTCAGCTACTGTCGCAGGCTGGCCGAACTCTATTCCCGCTCGCCTTACCATGGCGAGGAACTCTGCCATTGGACCGACGGACTGTTCAGAAACGAACTCGCCGAAACCGACGAGGAGCGCCGCCTGCGCCACGCCGCCTGCCTTATTTCGGATATCGGCTGGCGTGCCCACCCTGACTACCGCGGAGAACACAGCCTCGACGCGGTCGCCCATTCCGCCCTGAGCGGCATCGACCATCCGGGCCGCACCTTCCTGGCCCTGTCGATCTATTTCCGCCACGCCGGCCGCGGCGAAGAAGAAGGTGAAAATCTCTCCAGCCGCCTCAAAAAAGCCGCCAGCAAACGCGCTCTGAGACGGGCAAAGATCATTGGAGCCGCTGTCCGCTCCGCCCACATGTTGTCTGTTGGCATGGCCGGAAAGATCAACCAGACGTCCCTCGCTTACGAAAACGGGGTGCTTGTATGGAGCATACCTGCTGCAATATCGGATCTTGATGGAGCCCGGTTGCGCCGCAGATTTGAGACGCTGGCCCACCTTGTCGGCTGCACTCCGGAAGTTCGAATCCGCTGATAACTGCGTTCGCTCGCGAGGCTGGCGCATCCCCGCCGAGCGCCCGCGAAGCGGCACGATCGCTGGCCAATTCGCAGCGTTTGAGATTTTGACGTTGCGTGGTGCGCAGGCTTGCCACAATCTCCTCGCAATAAGTGCAATCGGGGGGCGATGCGGGTGCACGGCTTGCACTGACGTATCCGTGCCGGCGTTCTGGATCGGACTGATCCGGAGCAAAGGTCGTCGAGTGTTGGTCAATCTGCATACACAATCGAACGAAGCCTATGGTTCCGGGCTGACACGTGGGGACCAAGTGTCAGATTCGGACAATTGAGATGCGATGCACCATTCAGGGGACACATCCGTGACCGCCGCCGACCCTTACGCGACCTTAGGCGTCTCGCGCGATGCCGGCGATGACGAGATCCGGCGGGCTTTCCGCAAGCTTGCAAAGGAACTCCACCCGGACCTGCACCCCGACAATCCCACCGCCGCCGACCGCTTCAAGCGGGTTTCGGCCGCCTACGATATCCTTGGCGATCCACCCAAGCGGCGCCAGTTCGACAACGGCGAAATCGACGCAGCCGGCGAGCCCCGGCGCGGCTATCGACAGGCCACTGCCAATGGCGGCAACGGCCACGCCGGTCCGCACGGGTTCGAGGGTTTTTCGGGCATCTTCGAAGAGATGTTCGCAGCTAACCGTGGCCATCCGGGCTATCGCGGCCAGGGCGCCGGCCAAGGCGCCGACAAGCGCGGCCCCGGTGGCCTTAACCGCCGTGGCCAAGACGTTCGCTATACGCTTGAAGTCGATTTCGACGAAGCCATCACCGGCGTCAAGAAGCGCGTCACCATGCCCGAGGGCGGCATCCTCGATCTCAACGTTCCAGAAGGCGTCGCCGACAGCCAGATCCTGCGCCTTCGCGGCAAGGGCGGTCCCGGCCTCCTCGGCGGAGAACACGGCGACGCCCTGGTCGAAATCAAGGTTCGCCCTCACCCCCGTTTCCGCCGCGAAGGGCTCGATATCTACAGTGACGTCCCCATCACTGTCGATGAGGCCGTCCTCGGCGGCAAAATCGAAGTATCCACGATTTCCACCCGCGTTCAGCTGACGCTGCCCAAGGGAACAAGTTCGGGCCGCATGTTCCGCCTCAAGGGCAAGGGCGTGCGCAACGCCAAGACGGGCGAGACCGGCGATCAGATCGTTACCGTCCGCATCGTCATGCCGGAACAAGTAGACGACGAACTCGCCTACTTCTTCTCCACCTGGAAGCAGAAGCGCAGCTACGATCCCGGCCCCAGATGATGTGCTCGCTCGGCTGGTTGCAACCGTCTGGACGCTGTCGTAGCCGAAAGCGTTCGCGCTGCGGCGGGCGGCACCGGCGGACAGTCCGAAGCCTGTAGTCGTTCTAACTGTGGCTGTTAAGCGTCTCCGCCGAAAAGAAGCTGATGGACAGACCGGATACTCTCGTAGCCGACGACTTCGATCGGCCGGGCAGAGCCACGCGTCCTGCGGGGGAGGAGCGGCTCTGCCCTATCCCCTAGTTCAGGGGAATATTGACCCAAAGCTGGCCAGTGTAGGATTCGAAATCGTCTGCTCCAATGCCGTCGTAGGCGAGTGCGCCCCTTACCGCCATGCCGCTTGGCGTGCGGTACAACAGTCCACCCTCGATCTGCGCGCGGCTCTCGTCGGTGTCCACGAGCACTCCGTTGACGAACAGATCGTCGGTCTGGAAGTTCCAGATCCCCTTGATACCGATGTGCGGCTCAAGGACAGACCCGTCGGAGTGGCGGAACTGGTAGCCGACTTCCGCGCCGCCGGTCACACGTCCGATCCTTGCTTCACCGCCATCGACGATCTGGCCGAGGCTGTTGAAGTAGGTGTCATAAGACTCCTGGCCGTAGGCCACGCCGACCTGGGGCGACAGTCTCCAATTGCCGAACTGGTAGTTGCCGGTCAGGTTCGCGTTCGCCAGCCAGCGATCGGTTTCGAACGAACCGCTGCGCCAGCCTGCCGCCGCATCCTGTAGCCAGATGTCGTTATCCGACGTACCCCACGCCGCGCGAGCGTCGAAGTAGAGTGTGTCGGTCAATTTGATCCCGATATAGGGGCCGGCCATCCAGCCGGTACCTTCGACTTCGCCGAGCAGCGTCGGATCGTCGATGTTCTCACGGGTATCGTCGACCTGAACGAGGGCGCCAACCAGGACTCCAGGTGCGATGGCGTAATCTGCACCGACGTAGAGGACCCTGAAATTACCGTCGCGGTGGAGGCCGCCGGTGGAGTCGTTGTAGCCGCTGAACTGGCCCTCGACCCAGATATCAAGCCGCTGATGCAAGGCATTCTTCGGCATGTGGTACATCTGGCCATTATAGTCGAGACCGGCTTCCTGCAGCTTCTTCTGCTCTTCCTGGAGCTGTGCTGCCTTGCCCGATTCTCTAAGCTCGCTAAGGCTGGTACCGAACTTGAAGCTGCTCGATCCGCCGGCAGCACTGGAAAGCTGGCCCATGATGGAGGACAGCAGCGGGCTCGAGGTTCCACCGCGCGGGTTCCATGGCTGATCGTCCTCTTCATTGGCGAACAGTACGCTGGAGTTGGACTGGCCATACGCTGGATTGCCGAACGCCTGGTTGCCGAAGGCCGGCAGTTCGGGCGTTCCGACGCCGCCGATGCGAGGCGCCGCACCGGTGCCTGTCGGGGCAGCACCCAGCTTCAAAGGTGGTGGCTGCGAGCAATCGTCCTTGAGGCCGCATGCCGGCGGATCCTGCGGCTGAAGCCTGCGCAACAGGCGCGCGCGGTCTGGACCATGCGTCAGCAGGTTGTCAACGCGACGGTGGATGAACAGCCGGGTGACTTCACGCATGCGGTCATCACGCTTCTTGAAGTTGGTGAACGTGCAGGTGATCGTCTGATTGGCCGACAGACTGACGGTAATGCCGTTGCCTGCCTTGTTGCCGCCGCCCGTGCAGCTGACGTTCTGCAACTTCCAGCCGTCCGGCAGGTTGCTCTCGCCGACCGTATAGTTGCCCTCAGCGAGGTTCGCGAATATGCGCTGATCGCCATTGCCCAGGTTGAACCCCGGCTGGCCGGTGACGCTGAAGTTGAACTTGTCGTCGCCTCCGACCGTGACCTTGCGCACGATGAGCCGTCCGGTTTTTTCATCCGGCACGTTGCGGAATGTACACGTGATGTGTTCGCCCGGATCGAGGTCCACCGTCGTCGATCCGCCCGCGACGTCGATGACGTCACCCTGTCCGTTCGCACCCGTACCTGTGCAGGAAATGTTCGTCAGATTGAAGCCTGGCGCCTGCGTTTCGGAGATGATGTAGGTCCCCGTTGTCGTGAAGACCTGGCTTTGGCCGTCGGCGAGCTGGAAGGCGGCGGGTGCCTGCGGACCGTTGTTGGAGAACGAGAAGGGCGTGTTGTTGCCGACGCCGGGTACGTCCTTGACAATCGTCAGGCTCGATCTCGCAAGCGTGTTTTCATAGATGCACTCGGCGACAGCGCCGTCGGCCAGCGTGAAGCTGCCCGCAAGACCGTTTGTCGACGGGTTGCTGACCCCGGTGCCGGTGCACGATAGACCTGTCAGCGTCCAACCGGGTACCGGTGGCGTTTCGGTGAAGGTGTAGTCGCCGGGGACGAGGTTCGTCAGGGTCATACCTGCGCTTGGTGTGTTCACCGCGTTCGTCGTCTCAGTGAAACCTGCTATCGCGCCTTGCCCGCCCGGAACCGTGGTGGCGGCGAAATCGAACGCTCCCGTCCCGTTCAGTGTCCGCTTCTTGATTGTGACGGATGCCAGCTTGCGGTTGGTGACGGTGCAAACCGTTGTGGTGTTCTTGGACACGACGGCTTGATCGGTCGTCTGGTCACCGCAAACGATGCTGTCAAGGACCCACCCGGCCGGCGGTGTTTCGGCAACGGTGTAGGTGCCCGTTAAAACGGGCTGACTGTTCTGGCCGGTGCCGCCAGCGGTCGTAATGGAAAAATCGAGGGGAGCGTTCGCCCCGAGCGTTGCCGTTATCGGGAAGGTGTCGTCACCCCCGATCGCGACCTTGTTGATCGTCAAGGTTCCCCTGGCGGGCGCGCAGCCGCATGTCACCGTGCCGGAAACTGCCGCGTTTGGCTGTCCATTCGGCTGCGTATCAGCGATATTAACGTTGACGGAAGTGTTGACAGGCATAGCTTCGCTATGACTGAACGAGCGAGTGATCGACCCATTCGCTGGAACGGACTGATTCAACAGTGGATTGGGCGTGAGGCTGCCGGGCATCGCGCCGACGCGCGTAAAATTCGCGTCGAAACTGAGGAGATTGATGCTGCCGGAATCTGCGACGGTGAGCGTCAGATCTTCGCCGGGGGCGAGCCCGTCGATCCGGCAGAACGAATTGTTGGAACCGTTGGTTTGCCCGTTCGCGTTTACGGTGTCGCTGAGCGTGACTTGCCGGTCAACGAGCGGCGCGTTCTGGGCCGCAGCGCACGAATCGCAGAAAATGTTGTTGCCTGCGACACGACATCCAGGTGCAGGTTGAGCCTGCGCGGCATCGAAGGCCAGGAAGGGACCCGCCAGGAGCAGGAGCGTGACGAGGATACCCAGCGCCCAATCGCGACGACCTGCTCGATCGCCGCTTCGGTTGCTGTTCGCTTGCGAAATACGCCGTTTCCTACGCATAAAATACTCGCCAACTCAGGACAAAAATTCCCCGATCCGGCAGAGCGGATGCTCAGCCGGTTATTCCGATTTTGTTGTTGGGATTGACCGAAAGCCTTTAGGCCGGCGGTGCTCCCCCCTCTTCGCGTGGCAATGGTTTAGGGAGGGGAAGGTGCGGACCCGCGGGGCAGCGTCCGTACCTCCTCAAGTGCACTGCAAGCGATGCCACATCGCTTACGCGCACAGCCCCTCAATCCGGATCGCGCCCCCGGCCATAGACCTGAGGCAAAGCGATCCCGTAATCAGCCGATCCGCAAAGATCGACCGAAGCGTTAACCGGTCCCCCCGAGCGCGCTGACGCGTCGGCTACCGGTATTTCAGGAGTGTTGTGGCACCACTCCAAAATACGGCGTTCCCACCCCGCTATGGTGGCTTCGATTGCTCGAGCCGAAACTCGATGCGTCCGCATTCTGAATTCGCAGAACCCTAGTGGCCTCGGGTCTGCTCATCTCCGAACTGACCTTCGAAAAGATCAGTTTGTCTGCTGTCCTGCCCATCAGGGCAGGTGCGTTCGAAATTCTTTGGCCTCAATTACGTCAAGTCACTTATCCATAACATGACGTTATCCACACATTGTCCACCGGCAACTTTCGAGTCAAGTCACCCGTTCAAAAGGCCACTAAGTTGGTGACAAGTGAGACCGGGAAACAACACTTCCGATCTCAATGAGAATACAATTATTCGTGTAATAACAAAATATTAGGGCTCGCCGAGCAACCAGAAACTAACGATCCCCCATCCTTCGCGACGGATACACTACAGACCGTAAAACCGCGCTCTTGGCCAGCATACCCACAGGAAGTCTGCTCGGAACGCGTCGCTTGCATGACCATTGCGCGCAGAGCGCTTGACATTGCGAGATGGGCGAAACCTGGATCCGGAATTTTGCCGGCACGGCCTTCACCACGCGCCTCGAACCGGCACCTTTGGCCCGCTGGCCTTCGAGCTGGAACTTCGCTTCCAAAAACGCGAGGGGCGACTTTATCTTCCTGGACGCTGTACGGCTGGCCTGTGCCGATGGCGCTTGCCCCGTACGGCAACTCCTACGAATTCGCCGAGGGCGGTCAATTCGCCTTTTATATCGAAATTTGCATGCCCGCCATCGGACTTGTCGTTCGCTATCGGGGAAATCTCACGCCCGGCTAACGCGGGAAAGGATAAAAGACTGCCGTAATATCTCTATGAGAAACGAATTGTGCGTCATGTTTAAACAATATCTTAATCAAAGGCAGAAGCGAAAAGGTGCTGAACCAGACTATTCGGCACCAGCACAGCACGCTGAAAATCGCTTGTAACCGGCGTCCCAGCGGCTGCAAACGCGCCGATTGCACAAAGGTTTTCATCTAAACGCCTGATATCGGCACAGCCCTCTGCAATTCATTCATGAACAGCTCGGTTAACCCCGAATTAGTCTTAATGCAGAGCGTGGACAATTTCTGATGAATTCCATAAAAACCGACCAAAATAATTTAAGACTTTGCTAGGGATTGTCGCAATTGTTAAGCCACCGTAAACCGGAGGTAATAATCATGGACCGCGCAATAAAGCTTTTGTTTGCATTCAACCAAGAAAACAAGGGCAACGTCGGGATGCTGTTTGGCCTGCTGATCCTGCCGATGTTTGCAACCGTCGGGATGGCCATCGACTATGGCCAAGCGATCACAGCCCACCAGAAGCTGCAGACTCTCGTCGACAAGGCCGCAATCGCCGGCGCTCGCCTCCCGGCGACCTCGAGCTCGAACCGCATCAAGGCTGCAACCGATTTCTTCACAGATAACCTCGCCCACAGCGGGCTCAGCGGAGTCGAATCCGAAATCGAGGGCAACAACGCCGAGGTCTCGGTCAGCGCCACCTACAATCACCCCACCGCCGTCATGAAGCTGTTCGGCCACGGCGAATTCAGCCTGAAGGCGCTGGCCCGTGCCCGCGCGCAGGTCGACAACGGCGGCGTCGCCTGCCTTCTGGCCCTGAGCGAAACGGCGACCGACGGATTGCACCTCCAGGGGATCAACAAATCTTCCTCGGAAAACTGCTGGGCCTGGGTCAATTCTAGCAGCCCCACCTCCATCAACGCCTCCGGTTCCGCACTGGGAACGGCACAGGGCTTCTGCACCCACGGCGGCATCGTCGGCGCCGACCATTTCTCTCCGCGTCCTTACGGCGAGTGCGATCGGCTGGAAGACCCCTTCCGCGAAAAATTCCTGACCTACAACCCGCCGTCTGGCGAATGCACATTCACCGACCTCGAATTAAAATCGGGAGTTCACACGCTTAGCCCCGGCATCTATTGCGGCAATACGGTATTGAAGCCAAATGCGTACGTGACCCTGCAGCCCGGCACTTACGTCTTTCGCAATGGCTACCTTGAAGTCCAAGGCCAATCCAGCCTTACCGCACGTGACACGACGTTATTTTTTAGCGGCTATGACACCAGGCTAGTTGTCCGCGGCGGTGGCAATATCGATCTTCGCGCCCCCGAAACCGGACAACTCGCAGGGTTCGCGATCGTCGACCGCAAGACCGACTGGTCCAACTCCAACATCTACGAGACGATCATCCAGGGCGGTGGCCGCATCAAGATGGAAGGTATCGTCTACGCACCCCAGTGGCGCGTTAACATCAGCGGCAACGGCGGCATGAACGAAGAGTCATCCTGCTTCGCCATGATCGCCGACCATTTCTATCTCGAAGGCAACGGCCGTCTCAACGTTCGCTCAAGCTGTGAAGAAGCCGGCCTTCCCCAACTGATGCCGAAAATCAAGAGCGGCCCGCAGCTACTGCAATAACCGCCAGCCTTCCTGCGGCTGTCGGATGACGGCCGCCAATCTCTCAGCAAACCCGCC
This sequence comes from Alphaproteobacteria bacterium BRH_c36, assembly GCA_001516065.1. Taxonomy (GTDB): domain Bacteria; phylum Pseudomonadota; class Alphaproteobacteria; order Rhizobiales; family Hyphomicrobiaceae; genus Filomicrobium. Next base: position 21,969 of record LOEV01000146.1, on the reverse strand, counting down.
GAACTACCCTAAAGGAGTGGTCACCATGACCCCGCAACGTACAGTCCCAACAGCCTTTGGCCGCCGCCAGACCATGCCCAAGCCGCTTTATTCTGCGAGTGTCGCAACGACCATCGCGCGTGCACCGCGCAAGGTCGTGCGCCTGCCAGCGGCCATCACCGCCGAAAACTTGCACGGCAGCATGCCCTGCTCGGTGGCAAACATCTCCGCTTCCGGCGCACTTCTGCGGCTTCCCACCGACCTGTCGGCATCCAACATCCACCTACCGGAAAGGGTACGCCTGACGCTCATCCACGACCACTGCGAGGTTGCCTGCCGCATCGTCTACCAGGACGGCTTGAAGGTTGCAGTAAGCTTCCTTGCGCCCTTCTCGCCGTTGCAGCGTGCGTAATCAATTTCAGCTCTTTCGCTTCATGACCACAGCCGGCGGTGAGTCTGTTTCAGCCGCCTCGCCCCGGCCCGAAAGGCTGGGGTTGGTCATGAAATATTCATGCGCATTGAACGGCTCCTCGCCTTCTGCGGGCACGATCCGCCTGGAGCTTCCATCGGCGAGTATCTGCCAGCTCTGCTGGTTGTCCTTGAGATTGCTCACCATGATCTGGTTCAACACCTGCTCATGCGTCGTCGGATTGAGAACCGGCGTCATGGCCTCGACACGGCGGTCGAGATTGCGCTGCATCATGTCCGCCGAAGAAATGTAGACAGCGGCATTCGGCGACGGCAGCCCTTCTCCGCGTCCGAAGCAATAGATCCGCGCGTGTTCAAGGAACCGCCCGATAATGCTCTTCACTCGGATACGCTCCGACATTCCCGCAACGCCCGGCCTGAGACAACAGATACCGCGAACCACGAGATCGATCTCGACCCCGGCCTGGCTGGCTTCATAGAGCTTCTCGATGATCTGCGGATCGACAATCGCATTCATCTTCATCCACACCGCCGCCGGCCGCCCCGCGCGGGCATGCTCCATTTCCTCGCGCAGGTGATCGAGGATGCGCTCGCGGATCCCATGCGGGCTGGCGGCCATCTGCTCAAGCTTGCCGGGTTCGCCGTACCCCGTGACGAAGTTCAGGATGCGCGTCACGTCGCGCGCAATCGCCGAGTCGTCGGTGAACAGAGACAGGTCGGTATAGACCCGGGCAGTCTGCGGATGATAGTTTCCGGTGCCGATATGCGAATAAGTGACGAGATCGTCGCCCTCGCGCCGCACGATGATGCCGAGCTTTGCGTGCGTCTTGAGTGCGATGAATCCATAGACGACATGAACGCCCGCATTTTCGAGGTCGCGCGCCCACCGGATATTGGCCGCTTCATCGAACCGCGCCTTGAGCTCCACCACCGCCGTCACCGACTTGCCGGCTTCGACCGCGTCCTTCAGCGCCTCGACGATTGGCGAGTCCTTCGACGTCCGGTAAAGCGTCCACTTGATCGCCATCACGTTCGGATCGCTGACCGCCTGGCGCAGGTACTGCACGACCACATCGAAGGATTCGTAGGGGTGGTGGACGATGAAGTCCTTGGCCTTGATCGTTGCGAAGATATTGCCTTCGTATTCGCGAACTCTTTCGGGATAGCGGATGTTGAAAGGCTTGAACAAAAGATCCGGCCGCTCCGGTCCGATCAGCTGTGATGTGTCCGAGAACCCGAGGAGTCCGTTCTTCACGAACACAGCCGGCTCGCCGACTTCGAGTTCTCTGGTGACGAAGCGGCGAAGCGCCGGCGCCATGCGCTGATCGAGTTCAAGGCGGATGACATGGCCACGCCGCCGCCGCTTCAAAAGGTTTTCGAACGTCTGCACAAGGTCTTCGGCTTCTTCTTCCAGTTCGATATCGCTGTCGCGTAGAACCCGGAAGGCGCCCTTCGCTTCAATCTGGAAACGCGGGAACAGCACGCCGATATACATGCCGACGATATCCTCGATCGGCATGAATCTGATTTGCCCGTCAGTCTCGCCCGTAGGCTGTAGGCGGATGAAACGGTCGAGCTGGTTGGAAATCGGAACGAGTCCATTCTGCCGCCGCTCCGTTTCCTCGTGCTGCATCAGGGCAGCAATCGTCAGCCCCTTGTTCAGGATGAACGGGAATGGATGCGAGGGGTCGACAGCGATCGGCGTCAGGATCGGGAAAATGTGCTTGTAGAATTTATCTTCGATCCAAACCCGCTCGTTCGCGGTAACGTCGTCGGGCTCAACGATCACGATACCCGTCGCAGAAAGCTCTTTGCGCAATCCGACCCAGCAGGCTTCTTTCCGATCCACGAGTTCTGCGGCGAATGCGTTGATCCGTTCCAGCTGCTGGGCAGGCGTCAAGCCGTCCTGGGACAGCGTCGTCACACCGTTGATGATCTGCCCCTGGATGCCGGCCACGCGCACCATGTAGAATTCATCGAGGTTCGAGGCCGAAATAGACAGGAACCGCAGGCGTTCTAATAAGGGATGGTTGGGGTTGCTGGCTTCTTCCAGCACGCGCGCATTGAATTGCAGCCACGACAGTTCGCGGTTGTAATAGCGATCGCCACCCTCGGGGACCGCCGACAGCACCGGATCCGATGAAATTGCAGTAACCGCCGGCTTTTCGTGAGTGCGGCGCGATTTCTTGGTTGCCGGCGCCTGGGCGGCCGCAGCCTTTGTTGTAGGTCGCTTTGCGGCCTTTGGCTTTGCCGTCCTTTTGCCTGGCTTGGGCGTGGCAGACGTCATGAATTCCGGTCCTTGTAATTCAACGCGCCGCCGGTTGTGCGCAGGTTATCGAATCATTCACCACAAGCTGTGACGCAGAATCATTGCAGCCGTGTAAATAATTGATCCGAATGGGAACAATTATACCGGAAACAGGGGCCTTTTCACTCGCCGCTGTGGCCTGCCCGCCCCTCGATAGCCGCCAGGGCCGTCTGCACGAGTTGCTTCGACACCCGCCGGCGCATGGCCAGTCCCAGCCGGTCCGTTTCCGCGACAATGGCGTTGGCGGCCGCCATCGAGCGCTCCATGCGAACGACAAGATAACCGATCACGTCCGGCTCCACCACGAGTTGCCGGTCGGCGAAAAGCTTGACGAGCACCGCGCGCAGCAGCGCTTCGTCGGGCGGCTCGATAACTGCCATCGGCATGGCTTTGACCCGCGAGCGCAGATCCGGAAGCGCGATTTCCAGCTCCCCTGGCGCCCGTTTCGAGGTGAATAGAACCAGCGCCCGTCCCTGCCGCGCGATATTGAGGAGATGGAACAGTGCCGCTTCATCGCTGATACCGCCATCGAGATCCTCGACAATGACCTTTCCGCCGGCCACCGCCGCCTGTACCGCCGCCTCGTTCGCGTCCGCAGCGACGAGCCGTTCGGCCCGTGTCTTGGCCCGCCACACGTTGGCAAGGTGGCTCTTGCCGGCCCCCTCGGGTCCAAAGACCAAGGCAGCGCCGTTCGGCCAGGCAACCGCGCCGTCGATTAGGTCAATCGCCGCCTCGTTGGATCGGCTGACGAGAAAATCCTCAAGATCGAGCGCCGACCGGTGCGGCAGGTCGAGGACGAGTTGTTGCGGTTTCGTATCGGTCATGAAGCCTTGCGACGCTCAGGAATCGGCCTTTGTCTCGGCCGCCGGATCTTTTCCGGTATAGACGGAACTGCTGCGGTAGGCCCGAAGCGAATAGCGCACGATGACGCCGACAGCCGCCGCCATTGGCACTGCCACCAGCGTTCCCACCAGTCCGAACAGATAGCTGAACGCGAACAAGGCGAAAATCAGCCAGACCGGATGCAAACCGATTTTTGGCCCTACGATCTTCGGACTTAGAAAACCGGCATCGAGGGCCTGTCCGGCCAGAAACACCACAATCACCAGCAGGACCGGCACACTCTGCGGCCAGAACTGGATCAGCGCCAGGGTCGTCGCCGTGATCGTACCGACAATCCATCCCAGAAATGGCACGAAGGCCATGATACCGGTGGCAAAACCGATCAGCACTCCGTAATTCAATCCGACCAACCACAGGCCCAGCGCGTAGAAGATGCCAAGCACCAGGCACACCGTGCCCTGTCCGCGAACGAAGGCGCCGACGGCTGCGTTAATGTCGGTGCCCATGTCGCGCAGGGCCCCGGCGTGTTCGCGCGGCAGCGCCTTGTCGACCTCCGCCAGCATCCGCTTCCAGTCGACCAGCAGGTAGAACGCGACGAGCGGCGAAATGAGCAACAGCGATACCACCGCGAAAAGCGCCCGGCCTTGGCTCCACAGTGAAGCGGCAAGCCAGGTCGCAACTGCGTCGCTGTTGCCTGAGACCCAGTCGAACGCCTTGGCGATCGACCGATCGGCCTGCGGCAGCGACTGGCCCAGATTGTCCCGCGCCCAGGACTCCAGGAGTTCACGCAGCCGCTGTATTTCACCCGGCAGTACCTCGGCGAACTGGCGAACCTGCTCGATGACGACAGGCGCCAGGAAGACCATCGACAGTGCAAAGAAGACGACGAGGCAGCCGACCAGCAGGATCGAGGCGGCAAGCCTCGACAGCCCCCACGATTCAAGGCGGTCGGCGGCCGGATTGAGTCCGTAGGCGAAACCCATGCCGACTACGAACGGCAACAGGATCTCTTTCAACTGCGCAACCAGGAAGAAGAATACGACCGCCACTAGCAGCCAGAAGAATGCCTGCCGTTCAACCTGCATCTTCTCCCCCTTGATTCCAGAAAAACAGCTGGTCCGCGCGATTTACTCGCGCACCGTCACTCGCCCGACATGTGAGAGATCCAGATACGCAGATAGGCAATCAGCGAAGCAACCGTCAACACGGCCGTGCCCCATACGACCACGATCAGGCCGGATGCAAGACCGAGCGAAAAAGCGGCGTTGGCGAGCACAAGCGCGGCCAGGGAGATCTGTGCCACTGTTGTCATCTTGGAAATCTGCAGAGGCGCAATCGTCACCGGCTTGCCAAGCATCGATGCCAGCATGATTCCGATCAGGATCAGGATGTCGCGAGCGACCACCGTGATGACCAGCCAGGACGGAACATCGCCCCGCATTCCGAGCGCGATGAAAATCGACACGATCAGCAGCTTGTCGGCCAGCGGATCGAGATGGGCTCCAAGTTCGGTGCGCAGGTCTAGGCGGCGCGCCAGATACCCGTCGAGCGCATCGGAAATACCTGCAATCACGAACAGGGTGAATGCTGCGATGTCATGTCCTGCAATGACGAGCCAGAAGACAATCGGCACCAGCAGCGTCCGCGCAACCGTGATGATATTTGGTATGTTCACCGGCCGAACCGCGCCCACCATGCCGAATTGAATATGTATCAACGCGGACAATGATCTACACCGCCTTGATGCGCAACGCTAAACCGTTTGGCGCCTTCGACAAAGAGCATCTTCAGCAAAATGGCAGGCGGTGTCTTGCCGATGGCTAGCCCCGCCTTTCTCACAGGGGGGCTTTACGGAGGTCAAATGGCTGAAAGGCCAGGAGAAAAACGCAGATCGATGGGGTTCATTGTGCTGAAAGCGCGTCTGCGACACGGCGGGTAAGATTTTCGACGCAGCATGGCAGCCATTTACCCCGCCCATCGTGTAGCTTTTGCACCGGACACGTTTGGTTTCGAGTCCAGCCGCAAGCCGGGACAAAACGTCGGGTGCGCTATACTAAAATCGCTGACGCAACACCCAATGGCCACCCGAATCGGTCATTTGATACCCCTGACGCGCAAGCGCGTTGGCAAGGCCCGCCCCGCCGCCCGGATAGGTCATTGAGACGTCCGCGCTGCGGGCCGAGACCGCATTGACGCGGAAGTCCCTGACGCCGTTCAGGCTGGAAATCTCGCTTTGCATGCGATACCAGTTGCGCGCACCATCGAACAGTACTTCGACCCTGACGCCGCTGCCGGGCTGCGTCATCGCCGCAATGCCTCCGGATCGACGCGCCTGCGCGGCCTTCCAGCGCCCCTCCAGAACTCCCAGCGTCACCACCGCTCCAAGCTCCATGGCGTACGCAGAATCGCCATCGTAGATGCGATAGGCGCGCGACCAGTTGATCGGCCCGGTCGCATCCCGCCCCATGACCGAGACCTTCAGCCGCTGCTGCGCAGAGTCGACTTCGGCAACCGCGACCACGACCAGACTGCCGCCGTACTCGGCCGAAAGGATGCGCATCCCGCGCGCGTCGTCGCCCACAGCCAGTCCCGCCAGCACGTCCTGGTGCAGCGTTGGACGCAGATCCGAGATGCTGAGCGGGGTCAAAGCGTTTGCAACATCGAGCGAAGTCCAGATTTTGTTCCATGAACCTGCCGAACTCTGTAGCGTTCCGTCCGCACCGATCACGACCGGAACGAGAGTCGCCTGCGGCGCTTGGTTGTCAATAAACGGTACGCCGTTTTGACGCAGAAGATCGCGCACGCCATCGGCTGAGAACTTGAAGTCGAGCGAAGCGAAATACTCAGTCGCCGAGTTCTGCTCGCCCCGCACCGATATCCCCTCGACGTATTGCGCTGCATCGACTTCCGCCATCTGGCGCAAACGGGCATAGGCGCTCACCGGCACAATGCGTTTGAGCAGCGAGCGCAGCGCCGCCGACTGACCATCAGCAATGGCAATCTTCTTTGCGGCGACCGCGTTGTCGGCCTTTGCTTCGATTGGGAAGTTTGCGATTCTGTAGATTTTCCCGTCACCGTCCGCCGCCTGCGCGGCCGCGTCTCCAGCCACGATCGCTAACGTGCCTGCCGCAGCCGCTATCACCGTCAGCGCGCCCAGAAAGCGAATATGTCGACACATCATGGCGCTCGGTCTCCCCGGTTGCCCGCCGCCTCTGCCTTGACCGTTCCAAGGATTTCGGGCAGTCCGGGCGGGCGTTTGCTATAACAGATCGCGGGCCACTTCAACACGGGCTTGCCCAGTGTTGAACCCTCGTACCTACACGGGCTTGCCCCGCATGGAAACGAGAACGGACATCGGCTTGCGCACCCAACACAAGCCTGCGCAGTGTTGGGAAAAGGAAAAGACACAAGCCTGCGCAGTGTTGGAAATAAGAAGCACACAAGCCTGCGCAGTGTCGGAAATAAAGACGCCCGCAAGCCTGCACAGTGTTGGGAAACAAGCAGTGTTGGCGGCTTATTCGAGTTGAGAACGGATTAAACCACTTTCGAGGGTACGAAGCCTACGATGAGCGACGATTCTGACCGCCCGGTCACCTACCGCGATGCTGGCGTTGATATCGACGCCGGCAATGCGCTTGTCGCGGCCTTGAAGCCGCTCACGCGTGCCACCGGACGCCCTGGTGCGGACGCTGCCATCGGCGGATTCGGCGGCCTGTTCGACTTGAAGGAGGCTGGCTTCCGCGACCCCTTGCTGGTAGCCGCCACCGACGGCGTCGGCACCAAACTGAAGATCGCGATCGAAACCGGCAGCCATGCCACCATCGGCATTGATCTCGTCGCCATGTGCGTCAACGACCTTATTGTCCAGGGCGCCGAACCGCTGTTCTTCCTCGACTACATGGCGACCGGCCACCTCGAAGTGGAAACCGCCCGCGTCGTCATCGCCGGCATTGCCGACGCCTGCCGCCAGTCCGGCTGCGCGCTCATCGGCGGTGAAACCGCCGAGATGCCGGGCATGTATCAGGGCGCCGATTATGACCTCGCCGGCTTCGCTGTCGGCGCCGTGGAGCGCGACTGCCTGTTGCCGCTCCCGACCCTTTCGACTGGAGACGTGATCATCGGCCTGCATTCGTCGGGTGTTCATTCGAACGGTTATTCGCTTGTTCGCCGGCTGGTCGCGAAAAGCGGCCTGTCCTGGACGGCGCCCGCGCCTTGGCAACCTGGCGCGACGGTTGCTGGTTCGCTACTCAGCCCCACCCGGCTATACGTCAAGCCGATCCTGGCGGCACTGCGCGCCAATGGTCCCTCCCGCGGCGCCATCAAGGCCCTCGCCCATATCACCGGCGGTGGCCTGACGGAGAACATTCCCCGTGTACTTCCCGAAAACATGGAAGCCTGCATCGACCTCACGGCCTGGACGCCTTCGCCCGTCTTCGGCTGGCTTGCCGCGACCGGAAATCTGCCCGAAGACGAGATGCTGCGGACGTTCAACTGCGGCATTGGCATGATTATCGTCGCCGCCGCGGATCGTTGCCGCGACATCATCGCCTCGCTGGAGAAATCCGGCGAGGCGCCGCGCATTATCGGCGAAATCATCTCGCGCAGAGCTGGCAGCGAGGGGATTTCGTATTCTGGCGCGCTGGCGCTTCACCCATGAAGCCAGCGCTCAGGCCATGACCACAACCAACAGCACACCAGCTAGAAAGCCCGTTGCCATCCTCATCTCGGGGCGCGGCTCGAACATGATGTCGCTGGTTGAAGCCAGCCGGTCACCCGATTATCCCGCTGAGATCGCCAGCGTCATCTCGAACCGTCCGGATGCGCCAGGTCTCTCCTGGGCCCGCCGACAGGGCATCGCGACCGTCGCTTTCGACCACACCGCATTCCCGTCTCGCGCCAAATTTGATGAGGCCCTTCATAACGCGATAGAAGCTTGCGGAGCCCAATTCGTAGCTTGCGCCGGCTTCATGCGCCTGATGACACCAGGATTGGTCGCGCGCTGGCACAACCGCATGATCAACATTCACCCCGCCCTCCTGCCGAGCTTCAAGGGCCTCGACACTCACGCCCGCGCCCTGGCGGCAGGCGTCAGGATCGCGGGTTGCACGGTCCACATCGTCCGCCCAGAGATGGATTGCGGCCCGATTCTCGGCCAGGCCGCCGTCCGCGTCCTCGACGACGACACACCTGAGACCCTGGGCCACCGGGTTCTCGACGCAGAGCACCGCCTATATCCGAAAATCCTGTCGCTATTTGCCGCGGGCGCTTATGACATCGATCAGGAGATTGCGCGGTTGAAGGCCGGTTCTGCGAACCCGGGGACGCTTTTCTCCCCTGAAGCTTAACCGCAAACTCAGTTTATCGTCACTAGCCTTTGATTTATCGTGCCAAATTGTAGCGAAAAACCTTCGGTCCATAGACACGGGCAAACCTGAGTGTTAGTTGCGGCTTTCTATGGGTGGATGTGTTCCAATAGTCACATCCAACTGGTAGCAAAAGCTTCATTATCGCAAGTCACCATGGGCAAACATCGTCCTCACGATTAACGCACCGCGGGAAGGCTGCAGCGACGCGAGCGGGATATCTTATAACCTCTGCGAATCGGCATCGCGCGCACCCCCGGATAGCAGGCACAGGCCCTGACAACGCCTCGGCAGCCGAACGCGAGAGCAATTCGCCCCGGAGATCATTGAGCAATGACCATAGCCGAAACTGAAACGAAAACGATGGCCAGCCAATCGAACCAGTTTGGCGAGGAAAGCATCTGGTTCAAGTTGTCGCCGCTTCTCAAGGATCCATCGAACCCGATGCGCATCCTGATGCAGATGACCGAGCGCTATGGCCCGGTTATTCCCGTTTCGATGGCCAGCCAGCGTGTGGTTCTCATCAGTGAGCCTGAGTACTTCAAGCATGTACTGGTGTCGAAGGCCGACAACTACATCAAGTATTTCGACGGTCTGAAACCGATTTTCGGCAAGTCGATGATCACCAACGACGGCGCACTGTGGCAAAAGATTCGCATGCCCCAGCAGCCGGCGTTCCATCCCGACGTATTCGCCGAATACATTCCTTATTTCAACGCCGCCATCAAAACGAAGATGGCAACCTGGGAAGCCCTCGCCAAGTCGGGCGAGTCGGTCGAGATGGTCGAGCAGACCTGGACGCTCGCCGCCGACATGATTTGCAAGGCGCTGTTCGACCGCGACATGCCGTTCAACCCGCACGTGGTCTTCAAGTACGTCAAGACCTACACCGACGTGATGAACCACAAGTCGATTCGCGAGAAAAAACTCGCCGGTTTCGACATGAGCGACGGCGAAGCCGCCAACACCAAGGCCGTTGAAGCCTGGTGGGCGGTGCCGCCGGCCGTCATCGCCTCCGATCCGCGCGAGGAACGCGAAAAAACGCTCCTCAAAATGATTGAAGCAGCCGTCGCCGATCCTGATGTCCCCGAATTTGATGAGCAGCAGGCCATCGACGAATTGAAGCAGTACCTGTGGGCGGGCACCGAGACGACAGCTCTGACACTCGCCTGGGCGCTCTATCTGGTCTCGCTTCTGCCCGACGCCGCCGACCGCATCCGCCGCGAAGGCGAAGAGGTCTATGGCGACCGCGAACCCAACGCGGCCGATTATTCGGCCCTGGTTTATACGCGCGCAGTGATCCAGGAAACGATGCGCATCTATCCACCGATCTGGAGCTTGATCCGCACCGCCTCCGGCACCGACGAAATCGACGGCAAGGAAATCAAGGCCGGCGACCGCATCGTTCTGTTCGGATATGGCGCCCACCACAACCCGAAGTTCTGGGACGCACCTGAGGAATTCCGCCCTGAACGCTGGATGGGGGACGCGGCGAAGAAGCGCGTAAAGTATTCCTACATCCCCTTCGGCGCCGGCAAGCGCTCCTGCATCGGCGGCGCCATGAGCCAGGTCGAAAACACCCTTGCCCTGTCCCTGTTGCTGCGGCGCTTCCGACCCGAGTACATCGGACCGAGACCTGCCGAAATCAATCCGACGGTGACGTTGACGCCACGTGGCGGCCTTCACTTCAAGATCCACGAGCTGGATTGAACAGGGCTGCGCTGTTTCGCAAAAACCACACGATCAATGCGCAAGGGCCCCGTGAATCAGGCGCCCCATTTCTTGTGGCAACCTTCTACCGGACGACTTCGTAGCGCAGCTTGACGAGGCCGTCGGAAAACGCCTGGATGCCTTCGAATTCCAGCTTTTGTCGCCGCTTCAGCGAGTTGAACATCGACAACCCCGAACCGATCAGCCTGGGGGTGACGCAGATCTCCACGATGTCGACGAGATCCGCATCGAGGGCCGATTCCATAGTGACGGCACCGCCGACGACCCAGATGTCTTTTGATGTGCGCTCGCGGGCAGCCTGCACGGCAGGCACAATTCCGCTCGTCACGTAAAACGAATTCAGCGGCAACCAGGAGGGTTCCTGGGATGTCAGGATGAATGCGTACTTATCGACGTAAGGCCATTCGCCGAAGGCCTGCATCATCTGGAATGTGCGCCGGCCAAGAATGACGGCACCGATGCCCTCCAGAAACCCGGATTCGGTAAACATGCTCTGTCGATAGGGTTCAAGCCACGCCGAGTCCCCGTCGCTGTCTGCGACGAAACCATCAAGGCTGGTGGCTGTGAAGAGCCGAACCTGGGACATGGCCTGCCGATTTGTTCCGGACCTCGCGGTCCTCAAGCGAACTTGGAACGAACCTTCGACGTTCTGCTGTCAACGTCTTCAAGTGTCACCCGACCATAAGCTATGGCCACTTCGCGATTCCGATTGTTCGATAAAGATGGTTTTTAGGCGACGCCGGCAAACCCGTTGGCCAGCCGGCGTCAGTCACATGGTCGAGTTCACCCGACGATCTCGTCGAGGCGGAAGTTGAGCGCGATTTCACGCTCTGCCGAGGCAGCACTGTCAGAGCCGTGCGAGGAATTTTCACCCTTGGACAGGGCGAACAGTTTGCGGATGGTGCCTTCGGCGGCTTCGGCTGGATCGGTCGCGCCCATCACTTCACGGTACTTGGCAATCGCATTCTCGCCTTCGAGAACTTGCAGCACGATCGGCCCCGAGGTCATGAAGTCAACAAGTTCGCCATAGAACGGGCGGGCCGCGTGTTCCTCATAAAACTTCTGGGCTTGGGCTTTTGTCCACAGGACCCGCTTTTGCGCAACGATGCGAAGCCCTGCCTTCTCAATGACGGAATTGATCGCGCCCGTCAGATTGCGTTTGGTCGCATCGGGCTTGATGATTGAAAACGTGCGTTCGACTGCCATAGATCCCCCGGCCAATTTCTTCATGTCAGACCAGCGCGTTATAGCGATGCCCCCGCACGCCCACAAGCCCGCAAAATGGCGCCTTGGCCGAATCTGCCGAGCTTTTCTGCTCCTCCCTGTACGGACGCTGACCGTCGCCGCTTTCCCCATTTCCGCCAACTCCCGCTGCTCAAACGGCGAAAACACCGCCTTGTAATGGCCCGCTTTAGCGTGTGAAAAGGCTTTTGGTAGGGAACGGGCCATCCATCTGCGACTATTGTCACGTCGTCGACGATAGCGTTTCACAAGGCTTTGGGCGCCGTTGACGGGCCGCGTCGTTCCGTGTGACATCAAGACGAGACGTCATGGTAAACCCGGAGGCCGCAAATTCGCCGATCCAGACCACCGACGAGAGCCGTTGAGCGACAAGAACTCTGATGAGCGATAAGAACTCTGAACTAGTCTGGTACATCGCCCGCGAAGGTCAGCAACACGGACCGCTCTCGGACGTGGAAATGCGGCTGTTCGTGGAGAGCGGGCACTTGAAGTCGGGCGACCTGGTCTGGAACCAGGACCTTCCCGAGTGGCAGCCGGCTTCCATATTATTTCCGCCTCAGCCGGCACCTGCACCGCCAATGCCACCGCCACCCCCGCAGCCACCCTCAGCGCCGCAGGCAAGGGGTTCAACGCCGCAGGCTAAGAGTTCAGCGCCGCAGGCCAAAAGCGCAAACCCTGCTGCGAGCGATCCCAAGGCGCAACCGACGCTCTCCGCCGCGTTGTTATCGCAACAGCCTGCCGAAGGTTCCGCCAGCGCCACGCCGAAGGCTGGCGCCGGCGAATTGCCTTCACCCGAAGATGTGCTGCCCTCCTTCCGCACCACCCGGACGGCTTCTGGCCCCGAATCGCGCAAGACCCATAGCCAGCCCGCTCCCCTCGAAGGTTACGAGGACGAGGATCTGGATGACGAGGACGCGCCCCGCCGCGGCGGCCGCCTCAGCATGATGATTGGGGCTGCCGCCGTCTTCGCCGCTGCAATCGGCGGAGGTGTCGTGGCCTTCCAGAACCAGGATAGCATCTTCAAATACATGAACGAACAGGCCGGAACGACGGCCACGGCCAACAACGCCCCGCCGGTCATCAAAGCCGAAGCCGGCACCAAGACCGCGTCGCTGGAAAAACCCGTTGCTTCTCCCGCTCCGGCACCTGCGGCTGCTACGCCGCCAGCAGCCCCGGAAGGGCCGCGCATTGAGGGCATCACCGTTACGGTTCCTCCCGCCCAGCCATCTGAACCGAACTCGCAACCGGCAGCCGCGACCGACGACCAGGTTCCGCTTGCGACCATCGATGATAATCTGCAGAAATCGCAGCTGTGGCGCGTCATCAAGGGCGAATTCCCCGAGTGGTATCAGGAGCGGGTTATCGAGATATCCAAACTCTCGAATTCCGCCAGTGAAACTGACTTGTCGAAGCACCTGATCGGCAAACTTGTGGCGCTTCGCCGCGAACACGCCGGTCAGGCACTCGCTTCCAGTACCGACAATCTGCAAAGCGTCGCAACCGCCTTCCTGGCCAACCTGAAAAGCCTCGCCGGCCATTCGACGGAGGCCTGCTACACCTTCATCAGCAAGGGTGAAACAAGCCCGGCAGTCATCGCGCTGTTCCCCAAGCCCGGATATGGTGATGCGATCGAAGGACAGATTGCGGCTGTCTTCCGCGCCGTCGCAGACGGCCGCAAGACCCCGGTTCAGCGTACCAAGGCTGGCAAGCCGGATTATGATGTGCTTGCGGGCGAACTGACAAAGATCGGCTGGTCGAAGGCCGACCTGGGACTGTTCTCTAATCCACAGGCCCTGGCCAAGGCCCCGCCTGAACAGGTCTGCAAGATGGTCCAGGATTGGTTCGCAGCCCACATTGCGATCGAGGACAGGACTGTTCAGGAGCGCCTGCTGGTCGAAACACTGAGGCCAGTCATCGCCGGTTAGCCTTATCAGGCAATGTTCAAGCGATCGGGATATCGAGCCTCACTCTGTCGCAGATGACCCGCGGCACCCTGCGCCGGCCGTCGGTCTCAACGAATTCGACAATCCCATAGGAGTTGAACCGCCGTAGCGTCAGCATCAGGCTGGCCTTCGGGCGGCCGGACAGCCGTGCAAGCTCGGCGACAGACTGCGGCTCCGCCTCCTTGATCAGCCTCAAAAGCTCCACGTTACGCTTCGACAACAGTCGCGAGAAGGCATCGAGCGCCGAGGCATCGCCCGCAACGAACGTACCGTTCGTGAGTTTGGCCGGCATCCGGGCGGATCGGCCTCGTTTACCGGCCGCTAGCCTTTCACTCCGGGTTCCAACATCGTTGAGCATCATCTCGACATGCAGCGTCTTGGGGCGTCTTCGCATATTGATTATCCCGGTTTGCTCCCGCAGCACCCAACGGCACCGCGCGGCCTGCGAAAGCATCTGCCTGAAGCAGTATCCGACGATGCGCGACCGCGCTTCGCGATTCCAAGTCGGATAAAGCGGCCCGACCATTATGATTCTGCAGCAACTTCATCCCGATCCAGGAATGACGATCGGCGATTCCGTCAGCCGGATGCTGCTCTAGTGGAGCTAGTGTTCATTATGGTTCTGACATTTGCTCGGAACTTGGCCGCCATGGGAAGCAAAGGTCAGGACCGGAACACTAGATTTTCCGTACTCGAAGTTGAACGAAGCCGCCGCGGCGGAGGATCACTTGCAGATAAAAAGTCTCTTCGCATCCTCAAGGAGTTCGTCATGCGCGCCTGTCGCGCCACCGGCCGCCGGCCACCCTCGGCGATCCGTCAATGCTCTGTCGAAGTACGTACGACCATGCCTCACAATTTCCGCCAGAGGCGAGATTGACGTATAAAATCTGACGCCGGTACTCGTCGGCAGGGCTTGCCTTGACGGATCCCACGCCTTCGTAGACATCAAGCCAGGCCAATGTCTCAACCGGATTGCGAAGTTCTAAAACTTCACCGTAAACGATGTCGCGGGTCTCGCCCGGCACGACCAATCCGGGGTAGTCGCCAAGGTCGCGGAGAAACCCCTTCACGTGCGCTTCTCCCAAGCTGACCGCCTCCCTCTCCAGCCGCCGTCGTTCACCTGCGCCAAGCCGGCCGGTCACCCGGGACAGAAGTGTGCCGTATACGAATAGCTTGTCGCAGCCCAAGGAACGCATCTCCGTTCTGTAGTCAGCGCCTGTCGATCACGACGCGTTCACCAGCAAGTGGAGTGCAGGTGAACGCGTTTTCCGCAAAACTCAGCGGCATCAAAACTGCGCCCGGTTCTGAAGGTCACGACATGCACACGCACAATCGCTCATTTCTCATATTTGCCCTGTTGGCTGCAGCCTTTCTAGGTGGCTCGCTGTTGGTAGCCCATCAGGTACAGGCCGCGAAATCCAGGGTTTTCACTGGCATCGTCAAGGGCGTCGCCGTTGGCGGATACGATCCGGTCGCCTACTACGCGATGGGCAAGGCCCTCAAGGGAAACACAGAGATCACGGCCGAGAGGGATGGTGTCGTCTGGCGCTTTTCGACGAAGGAAAACCGCGCCGCCTTCTTGGCCGACCCGGAAAAATTTGCTCCCCAGTATGGCGGTTATTGCGCCTGGGCTGTCAGCCAGGGTTACACCGCCAAGGGTGATCCTCACGCCTGGAAGATCGTCGATGGCAAGCTCTACCTGAATTACAACCGCGACGTACAGGAGACATGGTCAAGTAACATTCCCGCTAACATCTCCAAGGCTGATGCGAACTGGCCGAAGGTTCTGAATTAGCGCAACTTTTAGCGCTGAGAAATCGAGGATTTTGTAACCCTGGGCAGCCGCCCGAAGCCTTAAGCCGCGCCCTCCCCTGCGCCCCCCCGCCACCCGCGCGGCTTCGACCTCGCCGGCACCCCGCCGGCGAGGTCATTCGCCTCACAATGGCCCAGAACTTAACGCCGTTTTCAGCACGCTCATTAGGGCGGATTTAGTTCGACTTGCTGCAATATGCCTAATGCAACGTCCACCATGTCCTCCTTTGGAGTCTGCGCCGTGCGCCGCATTGCCGGTTTAGCCATCGTCAGCCTCTTGATCCTGCCAGGCCTTTCCTGGTGGAGTGGCGTTGCATCGGCCAACGAACAACTGGAATTCTGGCACAGTAAAGATGTCGTCGTGCGCGTCGTCGATCTCCCCGACACGGCGATGTTCCAGCGCGGCTCGCAATCCCACGTGGATCTCGGCTACCATTTCCGCCCCGACGGCTCCGGCGTCTGGGTCGGCTACGTTGCGGGCGGCGCCCACGAAACCCTTGACGCTGTGAGCCTCGGAATGACCATGGCCGCCGCCGGGCTAGACCGGCTTCCAGAGCCCCCGCAACGCCCGGCAGGTTTTCTCGCCTACATCTTTTTTGCAGCGATCGCGCTGTCGATCGTGGCCGTGATCGGCCGCTTCGTGCTGGGGCGACGCCTCGCAGTGCTGCGCACCAACCGCCGCAAGAACTCCATGCTGCACGGCGACATCTCCGCGCCCGACGAAAAGACCCCGGCGGGTGTCCGGCAGGCGATGAGAAAGGCGGCCGAAAAGAAGCGTGCAATCGACCGGGCTTCCAAACAAGCAAAGAGCGAGGAGCCTGCCCCCGAAACTTTGCCGGCTCCGGCTATTGCACGGCGCGGCATCCAGGCCGCAGCCATTCCCAGCATGAAATTCGGCCGCCGCGGCTGGTGAAAATCGCTTTTCCCGATTTCACGACCGAAACGGCGCGCGGAGACAGAAAAACACGACTGCCGGGCGGACGGGTGTGCTAACACACAGCCGGTTCACTCATACTTGGGAATGCACATGGCCCGCATGCCGTTCATGACCTGGCTTGTCGTGTCCGCCGCCTGGATCGCGGCCATCGGATGGATGGCGTGGACCTCCTGGCCGCACCTCCCCCTCGACATCTCCCACACCGATCCGGCGACCCGCGCTGCCTTCGACCAGGCCGTCTTGATGCACGCGGGCCGTCACGCGGCACTGGCGTTGCTGCCGCCGCTACTTGTCCTGGCAGTTATGCGCTTCGTTAGCCGATAGGCCGCAACAGATAGCCGATCCTGGCGCCGCTCGTTTCCCGCATACGCTCCAGAACCTGACGCACTTCGCGTGGATGCAGGGGCAGCCCGGACCGCTCGGTCCGCTCGTCCTCGAGCGAGCGCAAGTTCTGGAAAATCGGCTCCGCCGTCTCGTGCAGCATCGCGATCGCGGCTATGGCGGTGCGTTTCATGTTGACGGGCACGATTGGAATAACGCTCTCGATCATCTGCTTGATGTTGTCGGAAAAATAGCTCGCCAGCCGCCCGAACAACGAGATCAGCCGCACCCTTAGCGTTTCGTCGAATTTATAGTCGTACTTCTCCATCCACTCGAACAGCTTGTCCATGACGATGTCCTTGAGGCGCAGGTCGGACGTCACACGGTAATCGCGCCACTCCGCGACAATGTCGAAATCCGGATCGATTTCGAGGTCACCCGGCGCAAACGTGTCGATGGTGCGGACGCCGATCCTGTCCATGAAATCCCTGTTTTTCATGTCGAGTCGCGTCTTGAACGTCGGCAGCTCGACGGCCCCCTCGCTGGCTTCCTTGAAAGCGCGTCGGATGAGTTTCGAGCAGTAGAGGTTGTGGGTTTTCGCATCGAGCGACATGGTGAAGTCGTATAGGATGCGTTTGCCGTCGGGACCGTTGGCATGGCGCACGCGGTCATGGATGAGGGTCGCCGCCCGCTGTGCGAGAACCGCATCACGATGGCGGAACAGAACGGCGCGGCCCAGTTCGTGTCCGAGCCACTGACTCAGCGGCTCGACGATGGCCCCTCGTTCAATCAGGCTTTCCACCGCGAAATGCCGTCCGCGCGGATCGATATAGACCATGGCCACGTGGCTGAACTGGGAATCGATGTCGCCGATGCGGGCGATCGCCGCGCTGTTGTGCAGCTTGCCCCGCGTCATGATGATATCGCCCGACTGGAAGGCCATCGTGCCGTCGGCTTCTACGGCGAACGCCTTGTTCGTCAGGGTGTTGTAGTTGACCCCGGTGAAAGCGCGCTTCGTACGCTCGCCGGACGGCAGCCGCTCATATCCGACCCAGAGTTCGCCGAGGATGTCGATCGCGTAGCGCGCCGCCCTAAGGCAATCCCGAGCAGCCTTCTGAGCGGGTCGCGACATTAGACCGGCGGCATGCCACTGGCGCACCTTCTCGCGCAGCTCCATCTGCAGATCGAACAGCGCCTGCATCGTTGCGGGCGCCTTGTCGCGCTCCTGGAACACGTCGAAGCGGAAAAAGTCCTGCTGCTCGAAGGCGTTGTAGATGCGCTCGAGTTTGGTCGCCAGAACCTGGGCGCTACTGATCGGCCGGTCGAGCGCCGCACGGAATACGGCGACTTCGTCGGCGAAACGTTCTTGCCCGACTGCTTTCTGCACGCGCTCCCTCCTCGCCGATCACACTAGAACATCATCCGACCTGACGGAATCGCCTTCGCGATTCACTGGTCGCACAAAAGTGCTCTGGATCGGTGTGCACGCCCGCCCCGATCCGCCCCGCGACGAAAACCTTAGCAGAGTGGCACGACAGCCCGCAATCAAAGCCGCTTTACGGCGACCGGTGCGCAGGCTCAGGCGCGCTATTCGGCCGCCCACATCGCCGGCGCCTCCACCAGGCCGAGCTTCAGCTTGGCTTTGTCGCGCAAGACGTCGATCGGCTGCAATTTGCCGTTGCGCTCGTAATGCCAGAACGTCCAGCCATTGCACGCTTGCTTGCCCTGGACCTGCGCGCCGAGCCGGTGGATCGACCCCTGCCGCGTCTGGTAGCGAAGCGTTCCGTCCGCCTTGACCTCCGCACGGATGCGCCGATGCGGATCGAACAGCGCCGAACCCGGTTTCAGGAAGCCAAGCTCGATAATGGTTCCAAACGGCACCCGCGGCTCGTCGCGTTTGGAGGGTTGCGTTTCAATGGCCGACGGCTCGAGCGGTTTGACTTTGGCGATGCGTTCATTCGCCGCCTTCGCATAATCCGAATCGCGTTCGATACCGATGAACCGCCGGCCGAGCAGCTTGGCCACCGCTCCCGTCGTGCCGGTACCGAAAAACGGATCGAGCACCACGTCACCGGTATTGCTTGAGGCGAGAAGGATGCGGTGCAGCAGCGCCTCGGGCTTTTGCGTCGGGTGCGCCTTGCGACCGCCGTCATCCTTCAAGCGTTCCGGACCCGAGCAGATTGGGAACAGCCAGTCGGAGCGCATCTGCAGGTCGTCGTTGAGCGCCTTCATCGATTCGTAGTTGAAGGTATAGCGCGAGGATTGTTCGCGCCCCGCCCAGATCAGCGTCTCGTGCGCATTGGTGAAGCGGCGGCCGCGGAAGTTCGGCATCGGGTTTGTCTTGCGCCACACGACATCATTGAGAATCCAGTAGCCGAGGTCCTGCAGCGTCGCGCCGAGCCGGAAGATGTTGTGGTAGGAGCCGATCACCCACAAGGCGCCGTCGGGCTTGAGGATGCGGCGGCATTCTCCCAGCCACTCAAGGCAGAAGCGGTCGTAGGCGCCGAAGTTCTCGAATTTGTCCCAGGCATCGTCGACACCGTCGACGCGCGTGTTGTTGGGCCGCAGCAGTTCGCGGTCGATCTGCAGGTTGTAGGGCGGATCGGCGAAGACCAGGTCGACGCTGGCGCCGGGGAGCTTTTTCAGCTCGCTAATACAATCTCCAAGAAGGATTTTATCGAGCGGCAACAAATTCTTGTTGGCCGGCCGCTTCGACTGCTTGACGCCACGACGCTCACTCATGAACCAGATACTTTCCCGCACACTCAACAACGTTACTACCGGTCAGAATACAGAACTACCACCCGGACACACACGCGTTTTTCACTCTCGAATCCGGATGGTTAAGACATCCTTAACGCCGACCCCGGCGCCGGCCCGATACCCACCCCGAGCCGGGGCCTCCGATTGTCCGAAGCACCTCGCGAATGGGCACCGCCCCAACATGGGCCTGCCCAATGTTGGGCACCAAAAATGGGCGATATTATACTTGTCAAACCCACCATGAAGCACTACATTGGAATCACAGACGCATTTCAACTAGCGGTGCATCATGAGCCTCATCAGCAACGAACATTTGCAGAACGAAGCCAAGGCTTACGAATGGATCGAGTCCAAGATATGGCCGCACGGTCCGCAGTGCCCGCATTGCTTCGAGATGAATCGCGTTTCCAAGATGAAGGGCAAGGCAACCCGCCTCGGGCTCTACAAGTGCTACTCCTGCCGCAAGCAGTTCCGCGTCACTGTCGGCACCATCTTTGAGAAAAGCCATGTGCCGCTGCACCTGTGGCTCCAGGCGATCTACCTCATTGCCGGATCGAAGAAGGGTATCAGCGCCAACCAGCTTCACCGTACTCTAGGCGTCACCCTCAAGACCGCGTGGTTCATGGGCCACCGGATTCGCGAAGCCATGCGTCACGGTTCGCTGGCCCCTCCGATGGGCGGTGAAGGCAAAACCGTTGAGGCCGATGAAACCATTTTCGGCCGCGCCGACACTCACCCAAAGGGACCGAGCCGCAAGAAGAAGAACACCTTCAAGGGATCGGTTCACAAGAACGTCGTCATGTCGCTGGTCGAGCGCGACGGCGGCGTGCGCAGCTATCACGTCACCGGCAGCACCGCGAACGAACTCGTTCCGATCATCAAGAAAAACGTCGCCCATGAAACCGCGATGATGACGGACAGAGGCCCGTGGTATTGGCAAATGAATGATGACGGCACCTTCGTCAGCCACGACATGGTGGATCACTCAGCTGACGAATACGTGCGCTACGAGGACGGCCGCCAACCGATCCACACCAATACCGTCGAAGGCTACTTCTCACTCTTCAAGCGCGGCATGCGCGGCACCTACCAACACTGCCGCGAAAAACACCTGCACCGCTACCTTGCCGAGTTTGACTTCCGCTACAACAACCGCGTGAAACTAGGCGTTGATGACGAAGAACGCGCTACCCGCATCGTGAAGGGCGTCCAGGGCCGTAGACTGACCTACAGGACGCCTGATCGCGTCAGTTAGTAGTAAGAAGCGAAGTGGATAACAAGAGCCGCTATTGACGATCCACGAATCGCCGTACCCTGCCATCCGTCAGCGGCACCCCTTGCCCAAGTTCATCCGTACATCGCCGCCTTGTTTGAAAGGAGGTATGAGCCCGGAGGATGTGCAGAAAGGAGGTGTCTCATGGCTTGCAAAACCAAGCCCCGGCAAGTCCGGGACGGGAAGAAGCCTGGGCCGAAGACCGTTAACGTTTCCACACACAAACGGTCAACGCCCAAGCCTTGCAAGAACGGTAAGTAACGTGCCTGCACCGTAGTCTTTAACCCGGTGCCGCTGCCACCGCCACAAGAACAGGAGGCCCGCTGACCACAGCGGGCCTTTTTCTGTTGACACAATGCTATGCTGATTCGGAGAATCTAACAAGAATCTGATTAGAGTCTCCTCATGAGCGAAGCAAAGAAAACCGTGCCCGTCCGATTGCAGGAAGAAGCAATCAAGAGCCTCGATGAGTTGGTCGGTAGCGTGTACGGCAGCAGTCGGGCTGAAGTCGCCAGAACTCTGATTATAAATCAGTTGATGAGGCTGTCCGAGAAGGGAGTTATTAAGCTACACTTCGCGTCAGCCAGCGCAGAGGACCAAAATGCCCAAGAAGAAACCTGAAAACGAACTGACACCAGAAGAGCAGTTCAAGCTCTTCCGCGAGAAGGCGAAAGAGCTTGGAATAGATGAGAAGGACAAGCCATTGGAGCGCGCAATCGATCACATGACGATCCCGTCTGGCGCAAATAGCAAGGCCAAGCAAACAGACTAGACTTCCTCGGCGTCTTCAATCTCATCGGTTCGTTCAGAAGGTATTTCTGCTAGCATAGCGGAAACTGCGCTACGCACGATACCAAGAAGATCAATTGCCTCTTGCATCTCAAGAGTCACCTGGGTGTGAGTCAGCGGATTTCTATGCAGATCCTTTATCTGCTTCAGAGCACTCACGACTTTCTTGTTCCCAATGTTGTTTTCTTCCATTTGGCGGATGAAAGCGCCAATTGTCTTGCTGCCGGGAGGCTTCG
>LOEV01000145.1 GCA_001516065.1 Alphaproteobacteria bacterium BRH_c36 | reverse complement strand
GCCTCGCGCGGCTGGCAGGCAAGACAGCTGCGCGTCCGGGCGGTGCTGCGGCATCGCGGCGGGCTGCGCGTACGGGTGAAGAAGGTGCACCGCCGGCAAAGAAGCGCGAAGGCTGAGGCGCCCGCGATCAGGGCGCGTTCGCTATGCTTGTAATCGCCTTCGGCAGCACGCCACTAGCCCGCCTTTCTCACAGGGGGTGCGGCCGTCACGAAGGTCAAATGGCTGACAGCCTGTGTCGAACCACTTGCCCGATGAACCACATCGAACAGCGTGATTCTCCTTGCCTGTCAGCCATTTGACCCCGCCTTTCAGGTCGTCCGGGGCGGGCCATCGGCTTCATATTGGAAGCTTGCCTCCGGCATGACGGGCCGCTCAACCGTATGACCCGATACGCTTTTCGCGCCCCTTCTTGCCGAATGACTCCGCCCCGGACGATGACGGCGCGCATCCCTGTGAGAAAGGCGGGCTAGTGTTCCAGTTTTGCTGAACATGCTCTAACACCGAACCGCTCTAATACTGCGGCCTTCGCAGAAGGCAGGCCTCTTGAACGGTCCTTCGGACGGTAGCTCAGGCGTGGCCGGCGTCGGCAACAAGGTGGGAGGGGTCAATTCCCATCATGGCGAGCGCCAGAGCGTACTTGTCTGAGGCGGTTTTGCCGTCGGCAAAAACGATGTCAGCGGTTGCGGGGCAGTTGAGCCAGCCGTTCGCCTGGATTTCACTTTCGAGCTGACCTGGTGACCAGCCGGCATAACCGAGCGCCAGAATGGCCTGGTCGGGGCCGTGGCCAGAGGCGATTGCCTTGAGAATTTCCAACGTCGCGGTCAGGCAAATCTCATTCTGGATCTTGAGGGTCGTATCCTTGACGAAATAGTCGGCAGTGTGAAGGACAAAGCCGCGCCCGGTTTCGACCGGTCCGCCGACGTAAATGGGAACATCTGGAAGGTTGTCGAAGTCTTCGTCATCTTCGGCGTCGTCGGGATAGATCTCCAGCCGGTCGAGCAAATCTGGAAAAGATAAGTTCTTTGCCGTCTGATTGATAATGAGGCCCATGGCACCGTCTTCGGAGTGCGCACACATATAGATCACCGAGCGAGCAAAGCGCGGGTCCGACATGCTCGGCATGGCGATCAAAAGCTGCCCGTTCAATGAAGAGCCATCGGCGCCCAGTTTCAATCTCTTGCTCATGTGACTCAGACTAGTGTTCCGGCTCCGACACTTGGTTCCCATCGCAGCTCGCTTTCGACCAAGTGTCGGAGCCATAAGGAACACTAGCAACTCCATGGTTCTAGTGTTGCGTCACTGACGCTTGGCAGACCACCTTGCAGCAACTGGGAACCAAGCGTCAGTGACGCAACACTAGCGTTTTGGTGCGGGTGTTGTGAAGATGGTTCTGTCGGGGCACGGCCCCGGATCGGCGTCCGGTGCAGCACCGGCGGTACCGGATGGCGGGCGCTCACGACGCTTCATCGACACGTGATTTGCGATGCATGCAAAACCGTTTAGACCAAGGACTAGTGTTCCGGTTCTGACATTTGCTACCCTGTCCGGCTAGGTTCCGAGCAAATGAACACTAGCAACTCTTTGTTTCTAGTGTCGCTTTTTCACCTGACGTTTGGTTGAGAAGCCAGCCGCAGGTGGGTACCAAACGTACGGTGCGCTACACTCGTGTGGTTGTGTTCTGCATTCACGAACGCTTGACGACCTTCGCCCGGAATCAAGCGATAGATCAGAACACTAGTTTGAAATCGGGCGAAATTACAGGACGAGCAGGTTTGAGAAGCGAGAAATTCCGTTCGATCGTCTGCAAAATGCGGGCGGCCGGTATGACGATGGCCATTTCTGCCGCGCTTGCCGGTGTGCCGGCGGTGCCCGCGACGGCGCAGGCTGCCGCGGGAGATTTGGCGAGCGACTGGGTCGAGGGGCACGCATCGCGGGTGCGGATGCTTGCGGGCCGGGATAGCCAAGCCGTTTCGGGTCTGCCTGAAGCGATCATCGCCGGTGTCGAGATCGACTTGCAGCCGGCGTGGAAGACCTACTGGCGTTTTCCCGGTGAAGCCGGCGGCGTGCCGCCCGAATTCGACTGGTCCAGATCGAAGAACGTCGCCGATGCGAAGGTTGTCTTTCCGGCGCCGAAGAGGCTGACGGACGCCACCGGGGATACGATCGGCTACAAGGATAACGTCGTCTTACCGGTGATCGTGACGCCAGCGGACGCGAGCAAGCCGGTCGAATTGGCGCTCGATTTCACGTTCGGCGTCTGCCGCGATATCTGTATTCCTGCCGAAGCGAGTCTTTTGCTCGACGTCCCGCAACTTGGTGCCCAAGCCTTGCCTGAAGGAATCAAAAAGGCGCTGGATCACGCGCCGCGCAAACGTGCACAGAAACAGCCGGGAGATCCGGAACTTACCGGCCACGAAATCGTTCTGACCGGGAAGGCCCCGCACGTGGTGCTCGACGTCGATTTCGGTGCGAAGCCGGAGAAGGGCGATGTCTTTGCTGAAGCTCCCGGTGGCCTCTTTCTGCCGATGCCGCGTAGGGTTGCAGGGGCAGGGACCGCAGGCGGGTCCAGCCGCTTCGAGATCGACTTGTCGCAGACGCTCGATCTGGATGACCTCAAGGGCAAAACGATCAGGCTGACGCTGGTAGGTGCGGAGGGCCAGTCGGAGCGTGAACTTGTTTTGAAATGAGCGCGAACCGGCCTCGCAGGCAAATCATCGGACCTGTTGAAGCAAAACTGCTGGCGCGGCGTTCAACGCAGTGGCAAGTTGCAAGCCAAGCTGCAGGCCAGCGTGCGAACACGTTTCACATTCAAGCGATAGAACAACCCAACCAAGGAGCAAACGATGACCATCAGCGTCGGTGACCGGCTGCCCGAAGCAACATTCTTCGTCATGGGGCCGGAAGGTCCGCAGGCGAAGACCACCGCCGAAGTCTTCTCGGGCCGCAAGATTGCACTCTTCGCAGTGCCCGGCGCCTACACTCCGACATGCCATCAAAAGCACATGCCGGGGTTTCTTCAGCGACTCGATGAAATCAAGGGCAAAGGCGTCGATGCCGTGTGCTGCACGGCTGTCAACGATGCGTTCGTGATGGACCAGTGGGGCAAGGACACCGGCGCCGACGGCAAGGTGGAAATGCTGGCCGACGGTGACGCCGAATTCGCCAAGGCGGCGGGCCTCGACATCGACCTTACCGGCCGCGGCCTTGGGGTGCGCTCTAAGCGCTATTCGATGCTGGTCGACGATGGCGTCGTCAAGGTGCTCAACATCGATGATGCTCCGCCCGTGCATGACAAGTCGAGTGCGGAAACGCTGTGCTCGATGATCGCCGACACGATCTGATCAAAGCGTTGCGGCGGCCGGTCCGATGGGCCGGCCTCGCGGTGTCGGATTGAGCGCCATCGGCTTCAAGATGACGTTCGGCGTTGCCGTCGAGCGCCATCACACCCGCAGGACGGAGCGGATTTGTTCTTCGTACTGCTCGACGGCCTTGAGCGCGCGTGCGGTCATGACCGGGTCGGCGCCGTGTTCCTGCGTAAAACCTTCGATACCTTTACGGGCGTTTTCGATGATCTGGGTGGCGGCACCTTGCGGATTCATCTCCCGCATACAGATCTTCTGCAGAAGCTGGGTGAGAATGACGCCGGTTGCGAGCGATAGGCCAGAGAGTTCGGCAATCTCGCGCTTGAGATCGGCGATCGTTTCATCGGTGTCCTTTGGATCCGCCATGGTCTGATCTCCTTGTTGCAGGGTTTGATCTCCTCGCTAATGCCATGGGCCAGCGAGTGCAAGTCCGTGTCGCCGCGACTCGTTCTCCAGCGTGGTTCAAGGCTGGATGGTATGGTGTTCAGCACAAAGCCGTCATGCGCTTTGAGATGGCACACCTGCTGCAACGCTCCCGGCTAATCCCTCAGGTTTCAGCGGCGGCCCACCTCCATGTCCCGATTCAAGACAATCCATTCCCCAAAAGCAATGCAGTTGCTGGAAGCGACCCAAGTGCGCCCGCCGGAACACGTCAGCGAGCGCATTGCGTGGTTCGATTATGCCAAAGGCATCTGCATTATCATGGTCGTGATGATGCATTCGACGCTTGGTGTCGGGGAAGCCTTTGCTGAGCGCGGACTTGCACCGGAGGGCTTCATGCATTGGCTGGTTGCCTATGCGAAGCCCTTCCGGATGCCGGACTTCTTTCTCCTGTCGGGGCTTTTCCTGTCGCTGGCAATCGGGCGCGCGTGGCTGCATTACCTCGATACGAAACTTGTCCATTTTGCTTACTTCTACGTCCTATGGCTGGCAATCCAGATGCCGCTCAGGCTGGCAGTCGACGGCGGGCTGAGCGCGGGAAATTTTGCCAGTCAGTTCCTCGATGCGCTGGTGAACCCCTATGCGCCGCTGTGGTTCATTTATGTCCTGCCGCTGATGTTTATCGTGACGAAGCTCCTGCACCGGGTCCCGGCACCTGTGCTCTTGGGCGGCGCGGCGCTGATGCAGATCGTTCCGCTGCACACCGGCTGGAGCGCAATCGACCAATATGCAGCGCACTATTACGTGTTCTTCCTTGCCGGCTACCTCCTGGCGCCGCATGTCTTCGCAATCGCCCGGTGGGCGGGGGAGAACGTTGCGATTTCGTTGTGGGCATTCTTCGCGTGGGCGGTGGCGAACGGGATTGCCGTGTTTACGCCTGGGCTCGGGCCGGAATACAGCTCGATGGCGCACATGCCGCTCGTCTCGCTGTTGCTCGGGATCGCCGGGGCCGTTGCCATCGTCACGGCGGCGAGCCTCATGGCGAAGTTCGATGTCGCTCACGGCATCCGCTACTGCGGCAAGCACTCGATCGTTCTCTACATCTCGTTCATGATCCCGATGGCATTGACGCGCGTCATTCTCGTCAAGACGGGCCTCATCACAGATACCGGCGTTGCTTCGCTGATCGTGTGGCTGACGGCGGTCATCAGCCCGCTGGTCGTCTATGAGGTTTTGCGGCGAACACCGTTTCGCTATCTCTATCAGCGGCCGTCGTGGGCGCGGTTGCCTGATCAGCGCCGAGCCGCGACAGGGCTGGCGCAACGAGTTCGGCGTATCAATGGGTTGCCGGCTGCTTAGGATTTCGGTGCAAGTGTCGGGGCAAACTGGCGCAAGTCAGACCTTGAAGGGGGCCATACCCTCGCGGGCGAGTTCGTCGGCGCGCTCGTTTTCGGGGTGGCCGGCATGGCCCCTGACCCAGTGCCACTCGACGACATGGCGGGTGCGCAGTTCATCGAGGCGCTGCCAGAGTTCGGCATTCTTGACGGGCTTGCGGTCGGCGGTGCGCCAGCCGTTCTTCTTCCAGCCGTGGATCCATTGCCGAATGCCGTTCTGCACGTAGGTGGAATCCGTGTGCAGGTCGACCTTGCTTTTGCGCTTGAGGGCGGCAAGCGCCTCTATGGCCGCGGTCAACTCCATCTTGTTGTTGGTTGTCAGTGCCTCGCCGCCGCTCAGTTCCTTGCGGTGGCTTCCCGACATCAAAATCGCGCCCCAGCCTCCGGGGCCCGGGTTTCCAGAACAAGCGCCGTCGGTATAGACCGTGACATGGGGAATGCCGGGGGGCACATCTGGGGGCATGTCTGGCGGAGGGGCGGTGCTGGTGGTGGGCATGCGGTCTCGGTTCAATCCTTGAAGAATCGCTGCTGCGTCAGGAGTTCGAATGCCAGCGTGCGGCTAGTTCCGGTTGCGACATTTGCTCCCCTCGCGGCGCGGTTCAGAGCAAATGTCGGAACCTTAAGGAACACTAGCAACTCTATGATTCTAGTTTATCTTTTGCACCTGACGTTTGGTTTCAAGTTCAGCCGCAATCGGGTGCCAACGTCAGGTGCGCTACACTAAGGCGTGTCATAGCCGTATTCGGCGATTGAGGAAACGCGCTGGTGAAATCGCAGCCGGCGCAAGTAGGCCAGCGGATCGTGCGGCTTGACGATGGCGCTAGGCGGCGTGTTGAGCCAGTCGAAGCAGCGGGTGAGTAGAAAACGCAGCGCGGCACCGCGTGCAAATACCGGCAGGGCGGCGCATTCGGCTTGCGTCAGCGGCCGCACTTCGCTGTAAGCCTTCAGCAGCGCGCGCGCCTTGGTGGCATTGAAAGAGTAATTCTCCTCGAAGCACCAGGCGTTGAGACATATGGCGATGTCGTAGCTGAGGACGTCATTACAGGCGAAATAGAAGTCGATGACGCCGGAGAGCTTGTCGCCAATGAAGAAGACGTTGTCTGGAAACAGGTCGGCGTGAATGACGCCTTCGGGCAGTCCTTGCGGCCAGTTGGCAGACAGCCAGTCGATCTCGCCAGCGATTTCGTTACGCAGGCCGGCAGCGATGGTGTCGGCCTCGGTGGCGAAGCTGGCAAAAAGCGGCGGCCATCCGGCGGGTCCGAGGGCATTCTGGCGGGTCAGCTCAAAGTCGCGGCCTGCGAGATGAAGGCGGGCCAGTGCGCGGCCTAGTTCGGCGCAATGGGTCGGCTGCGGACGCTTGATGCAAAAGCCTTCGAGAAAAGTGATGAGAGCAGCAGTACGCCCGCTCAATTGATTGAGGTTGTTGCCCTCCTTGTCGCGCACGGGAAGCGGACATGATACGCCGCGCTCGCAGAGATGTTCCATCAGGCCGAGGAAGAACGGCAGGTCGGCGGTCTCGACGCGCTTCTCATAGAGCGTCAGGATGAAACTACCCGTCGTCGTGTGCAGCATGTAGTTGGTGTTTTCGACGCCTTCCGCGATGCCCTTGAACGACATCAGTTCGCCGATCTCATAGAGTTCCAAAAACACTTCGAGGTCTTCGTTGCTGACTTCGGTGTAGACGGCCATGGCGGGCTACTTACTCTTCAGTGGGGCGGGTTGCGTCACGTAGGTTTGGAGGCCGGCGGATTTGAAGGCAGCAAGTGTCGGAGGCGGGCAGCTTTGCAGGCCGCAGGCACACCCGATCATGCAGGGGCAGCATCGCTGCGCAAGGCGCGGGGAATGTTAAAGGCCACGTTTTCTTCCGCCGTCGTAACGTGTTCGATATCGGTGGCGTAACGTTTACCGAGTGCTTCCAGGATCTCGTCGACGAGGACTTCAGGGGCGGAGGCACCCGCCGTGATGCCGACGGTGCCGTTGTCCGGGGGGACCAAGTGCCAGGGAATATCGGCGGCGCGCCGGACCAGATGGCCGGAGGGACAGCCGCCGCGTTCAGCGACCTCGACGAGGCGAAGGGAATTCGACGAGTTCGGTGCGCCGACGACGAGGACCAGATCGCAGCGGGGCGCGATATCCTTGACCGCCGCCTGACGGTTGGTCGTTGCATAGCAGATGTCCTGCTTGTGCGGGCCGACAATATCGGCAAAGCGGTCTTTAAGGGCCTCGACAATCGCGGCCGTGTCGTCGACCGACAAAGTCGTCTGGGTGGTGAAGGCAAGCTTGCCGGCATCGCGCGGCACGAAGGCGGCGACGTCCTCGACGGTCTCGACCAAGTGGACGGCGCCGGCGGGTAGTTGGCCCATGGTGCCGACAACTTCGGGATGGCCGTCGTGGCCTATGAGAAGCACCTCGCGACCGGCCTCATGATGGCGGACGGCCTCGAAGTGGACCTTGAAAACCAGCGGACAGGTGGCGTCCAGGACAAACATATTGCGGGATTTCGCTGCTGCGGGAACTGACTTGGCAACCCCGTGTGCCGAAAAGATCACAGGCTGGTCCGTATCGGGTATTTCATCCAGCTCGTCCACAAAAACGGCACCTTTGGCGCGCAGAGAATCAACGACATATCGGTTGTGCACGATCTCATGTCGGACGTAGACCGGGCTGCCGAACTTCTCAAGCGCCAGCTCGACGATCTTGATGGCGCGATCGACGCCAGCGCAGAAGCCGCGTGGCGCGGCGAGCAGGATCTTGAGAGAGGGCCGGGGGGCTGCATGAGGCATCTTAACTGTACCTGCGTTTACCGACATGTGGTTATGCCTCGTTATTCGGGAATACAGGGCGGTTTTGCCATTTCTGGCGCTTTGCTGGCCGCACTCGGGGGTGCTAAAGGTTGAATCGGGTTAAGACAACTCAATACGGTGCCGGATATGGTCCGGGAACGTGCAAGTCGCTGAGGCGGCTTGTAAACTATGAGGACTTCAGCCGCATCATGCAATGCACCGAGCCCAACGTCTTGGCCTCACAGCAGGCAGGTTCTCCGTTTCGGCGCCGTGGCGCCGCTGCAGGGTTTGCGGTCGTTTTAACTCTCAGTCTTTGCGGCTGCGGCATGCCATCGCTGACCTCCGGATTCGGATCATCCATACTCGGAGGCGGAGCGAGTTCCGCAAAGGTCGATTCGATCACGGAAGAGCAGCTGCTTTCGGCGGCCAAGGCCGACGTCAATGGCGGTGCGGGCTCTCTTTCGACCGGGGCTATCGCGCATGGATGTCCCGAATTCATACCAGAGGTGCGCGAAGGCAGCGTCACCATCTATGAGGACGGTCGTGTTGGCGACGGACTGGCCATCAAGCATCGTGGCGAAATTACCAAGACCGCGCGCGAATGCATCGTGGAGCCGGGCCGCGTCACCGTGAAGTACGGCTTCTCCGGACGGGTGCTGCTTGGGCCACGCGGTCAGTCGGGCTCTACAACGTTCCCCATCAACGTCTTTGTTACCGACGCCAAGCGCGAGCGGGTTGCCGCCGACGTGATGGAAGTCGCCGTCGACCTCAGCGTCGACAATCCCATAAGCTACTTCTCGGCCGTGCGGACCATCACGTTCGATGTGGCGCAGGGTGCGCGCCCAGGCGAATACAAGATGCATGTCGCCTTCGACCGCAAGGTGCCGGGCGCGGGCTAGCACACGCTACTGCCAGGCAGCGCGCCAGGCACCGTATGTCGCCGCTGTATCATTCCCCATTCTGAACTTGTGCAAGATGGACGGGTAGAAAACAAAAGGCGGGGCCTCGCGGCTCCCGCCTTTTTGCTTGTCTCTCAAATCCGGTGTGCCCGGATATGGTTCAGTTCAGACGACGGCCGAGCGACTTGATGCCGGTGTCGATCAGATTCCGGCCGGCGCCGCCCTTGACCTTCGAAGCAACGATTTTTTCAGCGGCGGCGATGGCTGCATCGACAGCTGAAGACTTGACCTCGCTGATGGCCTGCGCTTCGGCGCGGGCAATCTTCTCTTCTGCGAGTTTCTTGCGGCGCTCGACGGTCTCGGCAAGCTTGGCTTCGGTATCTTTTTCGAGAGCTTCGGCGTCCCTGCGGGCCTGATCGATGATGCTCTTGGCTTCTTCCTCGGCCTCGCGTGCCTTCTTTTGATACTCGGTCAGCAACGCCTGGGCCTCTTCGCGCAGGCGGCGGGCTTCATCGAGTTCGGTGCGGATGCGTTCGGCGCGGTCATCGAGGCCTTTGGACATCAATCGCGGAACGCCCATGTAGTAGAGCAGCCCGCAGAAGATGAGGAACGAGAGCATCACCCAATATTCCGGGTTGTTGATGATTTCCTGCATGGTTCAGATCCTCAGCTTGTGCGGCTCGACAGCGCGGAGCGGATGTCGGAAGCGGAAACGTCGGCGTCGATCAGCTGCTTGACTACCGCACCGGCAACGTCGGTGGCGATCTCGTCGACGCTGGCGAGCGCCTTGGTCCGGGTTTGCTGGATGCTTTTTTCGGCCGCCGCGATGTTGGCGGCATTGTCAGCGTCGGCAGCGGCCTGACGCTCGGCCACTTTCGCATCAAGTTTCTCGCGGGTTTCGCGGGCAATCGAACCGGCGTTGGCGCGGGCATCGGCGAATGCCTTCTCGTAGTTTGCGATCGCCTTGTCAGTGTCCGATTTCAGGCGCTCGGCAGTGTCGAGATCGCGCTGGATGCGCTCGCGGCGCTCGTCAATGACCTCGCCGATGCGAGGCAGGAGGAGGCGGGACATCAGAACGTAGAGAATCGTGAAGGTGAGCGCCAGCCAGACGAGCTGCGGGGCGAACGTTTCGGAATTGAATGGTGGAAACGTGCTGGCGCCATGCGCTTCGCCGTGTGGGGCCGTCGAGGTCTGGACGTCGTGAACGACGCCAGCGCCGGAGGTGTTGGATTTTTCTGCCATGGCTCGGAATCGGGCTCGCTGGTATCGTTAGTCGCTGATCGCAAAATCGGGGATCGATTAAAGAGGCGAGGCGGGCTTGCTGGAGCACGCCGCCTCGCTGTCGTCGTCGTTCGGTTGTTACGCCCGTATCAGACGGCGAACAAAAGCAGCAGCGCGATGAGAAGCGCGAAGATGCCGAGGGCTTCGGTCAGTGCGAAGCCAAGGAGCAGGGTGCCGCGCTGGCCGTCAGCGGCCGACGGGTTACGCAGCGCGCCGGCGAGAAAGTGGCCGAACAGCGTGCCGAGGCCGATGCCGGCTGCGCCGGTTCCGATCGCGGCGAGACCTGCGCCGATATATTTTGCTGCTGCTGGATCCATGACGTTCTCCTTCGTTGAGTTCGATTGGTTTGAGTTGTCCGATTTCGTTGTTTCGGCGGTGTAGGCACTAAGGCCTGGTGACTTAGTGCGAACCGTGCACCGCGTCCGACAGGTAAATGCACGTCAGAACGGCGAACACGTAGGCCTGCAGCACGGCAACCAGAACTTCGAGTGCGGTCAGCGCAACCGTCAGCGCCAACGGCAGAGGCGCCAGGATTGCCCATGCGCCTGCGCCAAGCAGCACGCCGATGAAACCTGCAAAGATCTTGAGGGCGATGTGGCCGGCGAGCATGTTTGCGAAGAGACGGACCGAGAGGCTGATCGGGCGAGAAATGAACGAGATGATCTCGATCGGGATCAGCAGCGGGTAAAGTGCGAGCGGCACCCCTGAGGGGACGAAAATCTTGAAGAAGCCCAGCCCGTGCTTGTAGAGCCCGTAGAAGATGACGATAGATATCACCATGATCGCCAGCGCGCCGGTGATGGCGATGTGGCTCGTAACCGTGAAGGTGATGCCCGGTATCGGGATCATGCCGAGCAGGTTGAGAACGAGCACGAAAATGAACAGCGAGAAGACGAGCGGGAAGAACTGCATTCCCTGGTTGCCGACGTTCTCGCGGACGGTGTTTGCAACGAACTCGTAGAGCAGTTCGGAGATCGACTGCATGCGGGTGGGCACCAGCGAACGGCCGCCGGTCGAAAAGTAGAGAAACCCGAAGATCAAACTCAGCGCCACAATCATGTAGGCGCCTGAGTTCGTCAGCGAGGCGTCAACTCCGAATATATTGATCGGCAGCAGTTCCTTTATTTCGAACTGCTCGATCGGACTGTGCCCATGACCTTCTGCTGCCACGGTGGCCCCCTATTTGACGTCGTCTTCATCGTCCGGAACGGCAGGTCCCTTCGAGGGATCGCTCGGTCCGGTCTTCATTTTCATGCCACTGCGCACCACGTTGAGCATCCCTGCGGCCGAACCGAGCAGGAAGAACACTATGAACATCAGCGGCCAGGTTTTGACGCCAAAGACCGTCGGCATCAGGTAGGTGTCGAACCACCATCCAAGAGCGGTTCCCACGACAATCCCACCGATCAACTCTGTCGACAGGCGCAACGCGCGACCTACCAGCGCATTGCTGTCACCGTCTTTCGAGCCCTGCCCACGTTTTGAAGCGCCCGATTGAGGACGGGCGGCATCGAGCTTGCGGCCGATTTCAGCGGATCGCCGCTTGAATTCGGCGCGGTCCTCTGGACTTAGATGGCCTTCGGTTCCGTCGGAGCCCTTTTCTGCAGGTGACATCGGATGAAGCCTCAAAAAGCAGAATCAGGCGGAAAATCGGCAGGGTGCGTGACGGGGCGGACCATAAGGTCGGTGTTGTGGGGTGTCAAGAAACCGGGACTGCGACAAAGGTTTGGCAAAGCAGCGGAAAACGGGGCCTTTCAACGCCTGCGACCATATTGCCTCTCCGTCTCTCCACAGGCGGTTCGAGTCGCGTCCAAGTCTCGATCAGGGACCGGTTGAAATACATTGTTCATTATCGTTTAAGCCGATGGTGACGAGCGGCCTGTAAAAAGTTGCGAACTATTCAATCCGAGTTTGCGCGCGCGGGGTCCGGCGTGCCGCAGGGGGAGCTCCTGACATGATCGATCAGAACACGTTCATTCTCATTGCTGTCGGGGCTGCCTTCTCGGTGGTTGGGCTCCTCGCCTGGCTTGTCGATGCCGGCTTGAGCGACAAGTCCAAGGTCTTCGTGAAATACGGTCTTTTCGGCCTCTTCGCTTGCGTTATCGGGCTGTTCTTCATGATCGACGACGACAGCGAATTCCAGTACGGCGGCTGGACAGCATCCGAAGCACCCAAGAAGTCATCTTTGGGAGGGGCCGGGATGGGTGGCAGTGGCGGGGCCGGTGGGCAGGCAGCCAAAAAAGGTGGCGCCGGCGGCGGCGGCGGTGAACTCGCGATGCAAGAAGGGTCGGGCTCGGACGATACCGACGTCGTCATGGATGATACCGAAGTTTCCGACAACGAGAACGAGGATGAGGGTGGGGTCAAGCAGGACTGCCCGACCTGTCCGGAAATCGTGCCGATCAAAAAGGGCAAGGCTCTGATCGGTTCCCCCAATGGCGGGTCGGACAAAGGCGGGCAGAGCGCCGCAGCAAGCGAAGTCGCGATCACGCGCGATTTCGGCATCGGCAGATACGAAGTGACATTCGAGCAGTATAATGCATTTATGACAGAGACTGGCTACAAACCCGCGAACACGTGCAAGGCGGGACAGGTCGCCGTCAGCTTGGAAAAGCCGGGCTTCAAGCAGGCGCCGTCAAATCCCGCCGTATGCGTCAGCTTCAAGGATGCGCTCGCCTATGTCGAATGGCTGACGATGAAAACGAGCATCCCCTATCGTCTGCCGACCGAGATCGAGTGGGAATATGCCGCGCGCGCCGGACTGACGGGGGCCTACTTCATGCCTGGGCCGGTGACCGGCGATCTGGCCAATTTCGCGACTAAAGACGGGCGCCGGGTGAACGGTACGGCACCTGTCGGCAGCTATCCCGCCAACGGCAACGACATGCATGACGTCCACGGCAACGCCTGGGAAATGACCGCCGACTGCTGGTCCAACGGCTATCTGGGCAGTTCGGGACAGAGTCTTGCAGGGGGCGTCGATTGCACGCGCCGCGTCGCAAAAGGCGGTGCGTGGTACAGCGGGCCGGCGCATCTCGACTTTGCGACCCGCGTCGGGGTCAGCGAAGACTTCGCCAACAACGGACTCGGTTTTCGCGTGGTTCGCGAGAATGTCGCGCCGATGGCGCGCAAGAAATCGCGGTTGTCGAACGGCTATGCCGACGGCCTGCCGGAAAACTTCAAAGAAAAATCTTCGCCCCAAAAGATTTCCTACGATCCCGTCGCCAAGCGCCCGACGAAATAGTTGGAAAGCTGGTCAAGCGTCCTTCCACTTCAGCGCATGCGCGATGACTTTGCGCATGAGGCTTGGGACGGCTTCGGCATCGAGTTTGCGCCGCGGAATCCAGCGGCAGCGATCAGGGTCGGCCCATAGGTTCGGGCTGGCATCAATTGGAACGACCGCGAGATAGACGCAGAGCTCCAGGCGGAAATGCGTGAAGGTGTGAACGACGCTGCCTGGCACCGGCCACCACTCGGCGTCAAGCGGTGCTGTGCGTTGTGCCGTGCCCGGTGTCAGCCTCGCAGGTTTCCAGTCGGTGGAGGGGACTTCCAGCATGCCGCCGAGGAGCCCGGCGTCCGGTCGGCGGCGCAACAGCACCTCGCCATCTTCGCGCAACGCAACGAAGGCGTGGCCGTAGCGGTTCGGACGTTCGGCCTTCGGGGCCTTGCGCGGCAGTTCGGCGGCTATGCCCCGAGCGCTGGCGTGGCAATCGGGCTGCAGCGGGCAGGTCAGGCAGGACGGGCGCTTCGGCGTGCAAACCGTTGCTCCAAGATCCATCAGCGCCTGGGCGAAATCGCCGGGGCGGTCACTTGGTACCAGCGTTTCGGCGTATCGCTTTATTTCCGGCTTGGCCGCTGGCAGAGGTAGCTGCAACGCGAACAGGCGGGAGACAACGCGCTCTATGTTGCCATCGACGGGTGCCGTTCTTGCTCCAAACGCGATCGCTGCAATTGCGGCGGCGGTGTAAGGGCCGATCCCGGGAAGCTTCAAAAGTTCCTTTTCCGTGCGTGGAAAGCGGCCGCTATGATCGCTGGCAACCGTCAAGGCGCATTTATGCAGATTTCGGGCGCGGGTGTAGTAGCCAAGGCCGGCCCAGGCAGCCAGGACCTCGTCGAGGTTGGCGCCAGCGAGTTTTTTTACGGTAGGCCAGCGGCGCAGGAAGTCGTGGAAGTACGGCGTCACCGCCTTCACCGTAGTCTGCTGCAGCATGATTTCGCTGAGCCAGATGGGGTAGGCGTCGGGCTTTGCACCCTCGGCGGTGCGCCAGGGTAGATCACGGCGTTCGCAGTCGTACCATTGCAGCAGGCGCTCGACGGTGGCTGGCCCGGCGGGCCGGAGCGGGAGTTGTTTTTGTGCAACGGTGCTCATGGTGCCCTCATGCCGGCCTCGTGGCGCCGGCGCGCGAATCAGCTCAGCAAATGTTAACCATACGGGCTCCGCTGTGGAAACGATTACGCAGCACGTTCGATTCGCTCTGTTGATCCAGGTACTCTCGATGTCGCGCTCGCTATCATCTCCGACACGGTCCAGCGTGTCTGCGCTACGCGCTTCGCTGCGGCCGAATGCTCCCCGCCAAGCCATCCTGCGCCGGCATCTGGCGGTCGGGGCGAAAAAGATAAACGTCGGCAAGTCGGTAGGAAGCTTCGTGCCGAAGCTGGCGCAAAAGGCCTTCGAGAAATACGGATTTTCGACGGTGGCGCTTCTGACAGACTGGGCGGTGATCGCGGGCACCGATCTTGCCGGGTTCACGAGACCCGAAAAACTGAAGTGGCCGCGTACGGTTTCCGCATCCGGCGATGTCGAAGCGGGCTGCGAAGGGCGGCCCGGGGCGACGCTGATTTTGCGGGTGGAACCGGCTCGCGCCCTCGACGTCGAATACGGTGCTGGGCGGATCGTGGAGCGAATCAACAGCTATTTCGGGTACCGGGCGGTTTCCGACATGAAGATTTTGCAGATGCCGCTCGACGCCGGGGCACGGTCAGCGAGGCGGCGGCAAGGCGTGGCCGGATCCGCAAGCGGTGGTGATGGACCGTCGACGGCTGAACGGTCCGTGATCGGCGTAGACCTTGTGGCGGGCGTGACGGACGAGAAATTGCGGGAGTCATTGCAACGCCTGCAGGCCGGCATTCTTCGTCCACAGCAGAGCTGAAGACGCCCCTATTCCGGAGCCGGTCCGCAGACAGCTTCACAGCGACATTTCGTAATGTTCAGTTGCCATTCAGGGCGGAATTGACTTAATCGAACCAATGATCTCGCTGATCTGACCGGTTCAGGGCAGCGAACCCGCGCGCAATCTGCCATCAGGAGCCGCTCTTGCCGATGTCCAAACAGCCGAAATTCCAAACATCCCTCACCCGCCGTCATGTTCTCGCTGCAACGGCAGGGGCGGCTGGAGCCGCAGGACTGGGGCTCGGCTTCGCCGCGCAGCCGGCGGTGGCCGTCGAGCAGGCGAAGCTGATGGCCGATACCGGATTGCCGGAACTCACCGTCGGTCCGGCGGATGCCAAGGTGACGGTCGTCGAGTACGCTTCGATGACCTGTCCGCACTGCGCACGGTTCCACAACGACGTCTATCCTCAGATCAAAGAGAAGTACATCGACAGCGGCAAGGTGCGATTCATCTTCCGCGAGTTTCCGCTCGACAATCTGGCTGCCGCCGCATCAATGCTGGCGCGGTGCTCGGGTGAGGGCAAGACGCTGCCGTTGATCTCGGTCCTGTTCTCGAAAATCGAGGATTGGGCCTTCGTGCGCGACAAGCCCGTGCCGGCGCTGTTCGAAATAGCCAAGCAGGCAGGCTTCACGAAGGAATCGTTCGAGACGTGCCTGAAGGATCAGTCGCTGCTCGACAAAATTCTTGCTCAGCGCAAAAAAGCCTCCGACGAGTTCGGCGTCACGTCAACGCCGACATTCTTCATCAATGGCGAGAAACTCGATGGTGGGCCGACGCTCGAAGCGTTTTCGAAGGCGATTGACCCGCTGCTGACCGAAGGTTGAGCTAGAGCATCTAGCTGGCGAAAAGAGGACTGCCCTTGATGACACGTGCCGGCCGGTTGGCGCGGATCAGCGCTGCGATTGCCGCGGCGGTGTCGCTGGCTGCCTGCTCGGGCGATCAGCTATTGACCACCAACACGCTGACCGCCGACATCTCAGCAGCCCCGGGTGGCGCCTACGGTGCGGGGGGCGAGCCCAAGGCCCCGCCGTTCAATCCCTTCCACGATGGCACTCCGACGGACTACGGGCGCCGTGAAGTCATGGCCAACCCGGCGCTTGCCGACGTGCTCAAGACCGGGCCGCTACCGGAGATGTCTATTGGAAGTGCGGATGCCCCGGTGACGGTTGTCAAGTATGCTTCGCTGACTTGCCCGTACTGCCGCCGCTTTCAAGCGACGGTTTTTCCGGCTTTCAAACGTGATTATATCGATACCGGCAAGGTCCGATACATCGTCCGCGAATTCCCGATCGGGCGGTCGTCGGGGAACGCCACGATTGCGCTGCGCTGTGCGCCTGCTTCGCAATATTTCACGCTCTACGGCAAGTTCCTCGACCGGCAGGCGAGCTGGGTGAGCCAGGAGGTCCGGATCGACAAGATCCACGCAGTGGCTGCCGAAAGCGGGTTATCCCGTGCAGAATTTGACGCCTGCCTGAAGAATCAGGACTTAATCGCGGGTCTGAAGTGGGTGAAGGATCGCGGCCGCACGCTTGGGGTTATCGGAACGCCAAACTTCTATATCCAGAACAAGCTGGTGAAGAAGGTTCTCGACTACGGTGACCTCAAGGCGCTCGTCGATGCGGAGCTTGCCGCCGGGACCTCCATGGCGGTCGCGAATTGATCAGTTCGCTTTGCTCCCAACACCCGGCAAGCCGGTGTTGAGCGTGATGTTTGGTCAACACCCGGCAAGCCGGTGTTGAGCGTTCGTGAAACGATCCCTGGGCCAGCGTCATAATCAGGCCGGAGACGCCAACATGCATCTGAGCCGTCTGCGGCTTGTCGGATTCAAGTCCTTCGTCGAACCCACCGAGCTGGTGATCTCGCGCGGGCTGACAGGTGTCGTCGGTCCCAATGGCTGCGGCAAGTCCAACCTTCTCGAAGCGCTGCGCTGGGTGATGGGCGAGAGCTCATACAAGTCGATGCGGGCATCGGCAATGGACGATGTGATATTTGCCGGGACCTCGACGCGACCAGCTCGGAACACCGCGGAGGTCACCCTATTCATCGATAACGCAGAGCGGCTGGCGCCGGCCGAGTTCAACGACGTCGAGCAGATCGAGATCAGCCGGCGCATTGAGCGAGAAGCAGGGTCGGCCTACCGCATCAACGGGCGGGAAGCGCGTGCGCGGGACGTCAAGATCCTGTTCGAAGATGCAGCAACGGGGGCGCGCTCGCCGGCGCTCGTGCGGCAGGGGCAGATCGCCGAAATCATCAACGCCAAGCCGGAAGCGCGGAGGCGAATCCTGGAAGATGCCGCCGGCGTCGCCGGGCTGCACTCGCGCCGGCAC
>LOEV01000144.1 GCA_001516065.1 Alphaproteobacteria bacterium BRH_c36 | reverse complement strand
GGCGCTCGACGTAAAGCCGCGGCTGGCGCTCGTCGACGGCAACCGGCTGCCACCGGTTTCCTGCGAGGCGCGCGCCATTGTCGGAGGCGACGCCAAGTGCTTGTCGATCGCGGCGGCTTCGATCATCGCCAAGGTCACGCGCGACCGGTTGATGGTGGAACTTGCCGAAGTCTATCCCGGTTACGGCTTCGAGCGACACAAGGGCTACGGCACGCCGCAGCACCGCGAAGCGCTTTCGCGACTTGGGCCGACCGACATTCACCGGCGCTCTTTCCGGCCCGTGCAGCTGGCACTTGGACTGGTGGAGGAAGACGCTCCTTAGCGGTGCCTCCAGATGCCCACCGCTTCGCGGCATCCGGCACCGTATGATTCTCCGCAGCAGTTGTTAGCCAAAACTTCCTTTGGCGTGGTGTCCTCCGAACTGCCACGCTCTCAAAGATACGACAGGATCACCACGGCGCCGAGGGTGACGGTGGTCCAGAAAGCCATCGTGCCGGTCGGCCATGTGCGCCCGAACAGACCTTTAGGGCCATGGTGCTGATAAAGTGCCTTGCGAACACCCGTTGCCCCTCTGACCACGGCATCGGCGAACCACTCCCAGGTGTAGACGCCAAACCTGTCGAGAAAGCTGGCGAGTGCGTGCCCTGGACGGCGCCATAGCCAGTCGACGTCGAGCGTGATCGTCATGGTGCGTTTCAACAGGCCAAGCATCAAGAAGAACGCCAGGCCGGAGAACAGCAGGAGCTGCAGCTGATAGACGACGTGAGCGCCGGTGTAGGGCACGAAGTCGACCGGATAAGGGAGCATGTCATAGAGCGGTTTTGGATAGAGGCCGAGGCCGATGCAGAAGAATGCCATCAAGGCCATCGACGCCAGCATATTCCACGGCGGTTCGGGTGGGCGCAGTCCGGAATCCTTTTGGAAGAAGACGAACCACGGGAACTTGATGCCTGCGTGAAGGAAGACGCCTGCGGACGCCGCAGCCAGCGCGAACCAGACGATGACGAGATGCTCGGAGCCTGCCGCATCCGAGATCATCGATTTGGAGATGAAGCCTGATGTGGCGGGGAATGAAGAAATCGCCAACGCGCCGACAATGCCGAACGCGCACGTGAGCGGCATGGTGCGGAACAGGCCGCCGAGATCGGTGCATTTTCGCTTGCCGGTCATGTAGAGCACCGAGCCCGCCGACATCAGCAACAGCGCCTTGTAGATGATGTGGGTGAAAGCGTGCGCCGCGGCGCCGTTAAGCGCCATCTCAGTGCCGATCCCTATGCCGGTCACCATAAAGCCGACCTGGTTCACGATCGAGTAGGCAAGGATGCGGCGCATGTCGTTTTCGAGGATCGCGAAGATGATCCCGTAGAACACCATGAACAGTCCGATGGGGATCAGGATCTCGGTGCCGGGGAACCCGCGCAATAGAACATAGACAGCCGTCTTGGTGGTGAACGCGGAAAGAAAGACCATGCCCGACCACGAGGCTTCGGGGTAGGCGTCTGCGAGCCATGCCGAAAGCGGAGGAGCGCCGACGTTGACGAGGAAGCCGGCGAATATCAGCATTCGCGGGATGGTCGACAGGTCCATCGCCGTGAATGCGACGCTGCCGGTCGCGGCAATTTCGCCCGCGACGCCAGCCATCAGCAACACGCCGCCAAGCATATGGATCGCGGCGTAGCGTAGCCCGGCACCTTGCCCACGGCGTCCGGAGCTGAGGATCACCAGCGTCGATCCGATCGCCATGATTTCCCAGTAGATGAACATGGTGATCAGGTCGCCGGCCATGGCGACGCCGATGGCGCTCCCCGCATAGACGAAGGCAGCCGAAAGTTCGAGGGTGCTTTTCTGGTTGAGCGCGAACAGGCCTCCGGCAAAGGCCATGATGGCGAATACGCTCGCAAAGACCCGCGCAAGTGCGTCGATCTTCACGAGCACAAGCGTCTGGCCGAGAAAACTGCCGTTGAGGTGGATGCCGTCCGGCAAGGTGAGGACGATCCAAAGCGCGGCAAGCGGACTGGCCAGGAGCACCAGCCAGCGCAGGCGCACAAGCGCGAAGAGCGGCAGGGTCAGGCCCGCGCAGATGAGGATTAGTGCGGGTGGGATGATGAGGCTAGTTGTCATAGTACGTGTCCGGCCTCTTCAAAAGTAAACCCAGGGCCTTGGCGCCCAACACCAGTACGACGCAGGAGGCGAAGCCGTACCAGGCGCCGAAGCCGAATGTGCCGTCGACGCCGAAGTGCGGATGGTGCTCGACGAAGAAATCCCCAAGGACCGTGGCGGCGAGGATGGCGATGAAGACGATCCACAATCTGCGGATCGTCTCCGGGCGAACCAGCCAGTGGTCGGAGGCAGTTTGCGCAGCCGGTTTTGATTGCTTCGGCTGCGCGCCGGATGTGCCTTGGTCAGTCATGTCAGCCTCCCGCGACCATCAATTTTGCCAGGTCGAGCACTACGTCAGGGAATAGGAAAAGAAGGACGCTCATTGATGCGGTGATCGTCAATGCGAGAACGATCGGGAAGGGGGCTTCGCCGTGGTCGTCGTCGTGCGTATCCTTGGCATTTTTCGCGCCAGCCGCGTGCATGGAAACGGGCACGGCCTCCAAGAAGAACGCGCGCACCAGAATGGGTAGGAAATAGCTGGCATTGAGAACCGTCGAGAGGACGATCACGGCGACCGGAAACCATTGTTCTGTGGTGACAGCCCCTTGCAGCATGAACCACTTGCCGAGGAAGCCTGCCGTCGGCGGCAGGCCGATCATGGCGAGGGCGCCGATGGCGAATGCCGTCATCGTCCACGGCATCTTCCAGCCGATTCCATTGAGCTGACTGATCTCGGTCTTGTGGGCGGCCGTGTAGATCGAGCCCGCGGCGAAGAAGAGCGTGATCTTGGACACCGCGTGGGCTGCGATATGCATGGCAGCGCCGATGGCCGAGATGGGGGTCAGGATCGCTGCCGCCAGCACGACGTAGGAAAGCTGGGATACGGTAGAGAACGCCAGTCGCTTCTTCAGATTGTCCTGACGCAGGGCAATGATGGAAGCCATGATGACGGTGAAGCCGGCGACGTAGACGAGCCAATCGCCAGCTCCGGTTTTAGACAGCGTATCGATTCCGAAAATGTAGACGACGACCTTGAGAATGGAGAAGACGCCGGCCTTCACGACGGCGACAGCGTGCAGCAGGGCGCTGACCGGCGTCGGGGCGACCATGGCTGCGGGCAGCCAGAAATGAACCGGCATGACGGCAGCCTTGCCGATGCCGAATACGAACAAGAACAGCAGGCCGCCGATAAGCAGCGGCGATAGCGGGATGGCCTTGCTAATTGCGTCCGTTGCGCCGAGTGTCTGAAGAGGTTCCAGCCCCTGGGCAACGATGATGCCGCCGGGCGTGAAGTCGAGCGT
Source organism: Alphaproteobacteria bacterium BRH_c36 (assembly GCA_001516065.1). Classification (GTDB taxonomy): domain Bacteria; phylum Pseudomonadota; class Alphaproteobacteria; order Rhizobiales; family Hyphomicrobiaceae; genus Filomicrobium. The sequence continues at coordinate 6,612 of LOEV01000144.1, read as the reverse complement.
GCCGGCAGCGGCCCAAGTCAACAGGATCGCCGGCAGGAACAGCACCATCGAAGTGCCGATCAGCAGCACCAGATAGACGCGGCCGGCCTTCATCGCTTCCGGAGTCGCCTTGTGCGTGACGAGCGGGTAGGTCGAAAGCGTCAGCAATTCGTAGGCAACGAACATCGTGAAGAGATTGGCTGAGAAGGCCAGCGACATGGTCGCGGCGATAGCGACGGCGAAGCAGACATAGAATTGCGTCTGGCGGGGTTCGTCGTTGCCGCGCATGTAGCCGATCGAGTAGATCGAGTTGACGACCCACAGTGTCGAAGCGATCAAGCCAAACAACATGCCGAGTGGTTCAACCTTGAAGGCAAGATCGAGGCCGGGGGCGACGTCCCAGACCTTCAGTTCTGGCTGTGCGCCCGCGATGATCCTCGGGTAGAGCGACCAGGCGACCATGGCGAGAGACGTGGCAGCAATCAGCGTGACCGCTTCGCGCAGGTTCGGGCTGCGATGAAACAGCGGAATGAGGAGTGCCGCGGTCGCCGGGATGAGCAAGGCTGCGATGATCAGATCGCCCGACGACATGTCCTGGGAGAAGTCTGTCAGACCCATCAGCATCAGCGGATCCCCCCGAGCAGGACTTCAGCGGCCTTGGCGGAAACGTCGACAGTCGCCTGCGTGTCAAAGCCCAGATAGACCGTCGCACCCGCGAGCAGCCAGAGAGGTATCAGCATCGAGAGGGGGGCTTCCTTGGCCGTCTTAGCGCTTTCGGAGGGCGCGCGGAACCAGACCACCTCGGTGATGCGGCCGATGTAGATCACGGAGATCAGTGAACTCGCAACAATCATGAAGACGATGGAGTAGTGGCCGGCGTCGATGGCGCCGATGCCCAGATACCATTTCGAGATGAAGCCGGCGGTGCCGGGCGTGCCCATCAGGCCAATGCCGGCGACGGCGAAGGCGCCCATGGTGAGGGGCATCTTGCGGCCGATGCCGGCCATGTCGTCGTACATCACCGAGCCGATGCGGTAGAAGACGGCGCCGAGAGCCAGGAAAAGCGCGGTCTTCATGACGGCGTGATTGGCGATGTGGGCCAGCGATCCGGTCAGGCTGGCCTCGTTCGCAAGCGCGATGCCGAGCATGATGTAGCCGACCTGGGCGATCGACGAGTAGGCTAGCATGCGTTTGGCGTTCTCCTCGAAGACGGCGCTGAAGGAAGCGAGAAACATTGCCGCTATCGACAGGATGATGAGAACCAGCGGAATCGGCAGGCTGTCGATCGCCAGCGCGATGCCGAAGACCGAGAAGATGACCCGGATGAACAGATAGATCGCCGCCTTGGTCGCGGTGCCGGCCAGGAAGGCCGTCGCAACAGAGGGTGCATAGGCGTAGGCGTTGGGCAGCCAGACGTGCATGGGAAACAAGGCGAGCTTCAAGGAGACGCCGACGAAGATGAAGCCAAGGGCGGTGAGAACTGCATTGCGGTAGCCTGGATCCGCGATGGCCGGCCCGAGCCGGGTGGCAATGTCGTCGAAATTCAATGTTCCCGTTACGACATAGAGCAGGCCGACGCCGATGATGTAGAGTGTGGCGCCAATCGTTCCCATGATGAGATACTGGTAGGCGGAGAGCAGCGCGCGGCGATGCCGGCCGAGGGCGATCAGCACGTAAGTTGCAAGCGATGATATTTCCAGGAAGACGAACGCGTTAAAGGCGTCGCCCGTGATGACGATGCCAAGCAGGCCTGTGAGGCACAGGAGGTACATCGCGTAGTACCACGACTGGGCCGGTTCCTGGATTTCGGCGGCAATCGAACGGCGGGCGAACGGCATGATGACAGCGCCGATCATCGAGATGACGCACAAGACGTAGGCGGCGAGCTGGTCGACCTTGTAGACGATGCCGATGGGGGCAGGCCAGTTGCCGATCTCGTAGATGATCGGCTGGCCGGTCTGCAGGACTTTTGCCAGAAGGCTGATGGCGATCAGCGGCAGCACGAAGGTGACCGCAAGGGTGAGCGCCCACGCAAGGATGCCGCGGCGCAGGAAGGTCACCAGAAGCGCGCCGAAAAGCGGAACGACGACCAGCAATATCGGCAGATGCGGCTCAGCCGTGCCCCAGCTTAAAGAGCTCATTCTGCTTCCGGATCCTTCGCAAAAATCTCGTCCTCTTCAATGGTGCCGTAGGCTTCCTTGATGCGCACGACGAGTGCCAGCCCGAGCGCAAAGGTGGCAACACCGACGACGATCGCCGTCAGCATGAGGACGTGGGGGAGGGGGTTTGAATAAGTCGAGTATTGCTTGTCGTAGATGGGCGCAGTTGCGTTGAGGATCTTTGCCGGCGTGAGGTAGAGCAGGTAGACCGACGTCTGGAAGAGCGACAGGCCGATCAGTTTCTTGATGAGATTGCCGCGGGCGATGACGATGAACAGCCCGGAGATCATCAGGAAGATGGTGATGAAGAAGTTGTAGTGATTGGCAAAGTTTTCCAGTGTCTCGATCATGTGCGGCCCCTCTCCACGAATGCGTAGAACATGGCGATCATGGTGCCGCAGACAGTGACGAGAACTCCGATTTCGACGATCAGAATTCCCCATTCGTGAGCGTGCAGGAATTCGTGGGCGAAGCCGGTGTAGTCGAGGAAGTTGTAGCCCAGCAACATGCTGACGACACCTGTGCCGGCGAAAATGAGCACACCGCCGGGAACCATCATCTCAACGACGCGCGGCGGGGCAACATGCTTTGCAGCGCGCACGCCGAAAATGATCGCAAAAAGGATGACCATTCCGGCCGAGATGACACCGGCCTGGAAGCCGCCGCCGGGTCCGTAGTCGCCATGGAACTGAACGTAGAGTGCGAACAGCAGTATGAAGGGAAGGATCAGCTTGGCGCCGACCCGCAGGATCAAATCGAGCCTCATGCCTCGCCCCCGTCAATATCCAGTTCGTTGTCTTCGTCGTCGCGCCGCGAGTTTCCAGACGTGCGCCAGCCCCCCTGGAGAAGGAGGAGTACGCCTATGCCCGCCGTGAAGACGACCGTCGTCTCGCCCAACGTATCGAATCCGCGGAAATCGGCGAGGACGGCGGTGACCATGTTGGGGGGCATCTCGTGCTTCTTGGAATACTCGATGTAGGTCGGCGCGACGTGTTTATGGATCGGGGCGTCTGCGATGCCGAAGTCCGGCAGACCAATGGTGCCCCAGACCAGGGCGGCACCCACGACAAGACTGACGAACAAGGGAATCGCGACGCTGCGAGGCCGCGGGTATTCCACCGAACCCGTCAGGTAAAGCGTTGTCAGCAGGACGACCGTCGAAATGCCGGCGCCGACGGAAGCTTCCGTCATGGCGACGTCGACGGCATCGAGGGCCAGCATCACGGAGGCCATCAAGAAGCTGTAGATGCTGGCGAGGATGACGACGCCGAACATATTGCGCTGGCGGATGATCGCGAGCGTGATGGCTGCAAGAAGCGTCAGCAGAATCATCATCACGAAGGTTTCGGCATTGGCTGTCACGGCGGCCATTGCCGGATCCTTGGGAACCGTGGCGGCTGCTCCGGCGGCTTGCTCGGCTGTTTGTGCGCGTTCGGCTGCGGCGAGGATCATGGTGAAGGTTCCTCCTTGCTGCCTGCCAATCCGGTCGGCCCCGAATCGAGGTTACGGCTGCGGCGGTCTTCGGCAAGGACCGGCTTGACGTCGGCGTGGAGGGCGGCTTGCGCGAGGGCGTGGCTGGCGACGGGGCCGAAAAAGAAAAGCAGCGCGAGGACAAACACCAGCTTCAGGGCGACCAGCGTCAGGCCGGCCTGAACGATGAGCCCGAGGACGAGGAGCGTTGCGCCAAGCGTTTCGATGACGCTGGCAGCGTGCATGCGCGTGTAGACGTCGGGCATGCGAAGCAGGCCGAGCGCTCCGGTCACGAGAAAGAAACAGCCCGGCACGATCAAGCACCAGGAGATGGCATCGGCGATCATTTCCATCGCGATTTCTCCTGATCTTCGGCGATGTCATGGGCGAGATCGCCGTGCCGGAAGAACTTCAGAACCGCGAAGGTTCCGATCAGGTTCAGAAGTCCGTAGGTGAGGCCGATGTCGAGAAACTCAGGACGGTCGGTCAAAAAGCCATAGGAGGCGAGGAGCAGGATCGCCAGCGTGCCGATGGTGTTGCTGGCCAGCACGCGATCGAAAACGGTCGGGCCGCGAATTGCGCGGATCACCGCCAACATCAAAGCGGCCAAAACGGCTCCGGTGGCGACGTAGAACATCAGGCCTTCCTCTCGCTCGTGGGTGTGGCGGTTCCCTCAAATTGGCAGATCCGCCGATCCATGCCACCGGCTTCGAGATCGTCGGCGCCGGCCTTGACCAACGCATGCACGTCAAAGACGTCGCCGGTGACGCCCGTCGTGATGGTGCCGGGCGTAAGGGTGATGGAATTGGCGTAGGTCGCCATGCCGGCCGCGGTCTTCTGGCTGGCACGGACCCTTGTAAATGTGGGAGAAATCGGCAGTCGCGGATCAAGAATGATCAGGCTGACCGACCAGGCGGATTTGGCAATTTCAATAAACAACCAAAGCCAATAGGCGGGCGCGGCGGCAAACAGTTCGATCGGCTGTCCTTCTTTGTCGACGATGCTCATGCGTTGAGCCACAAGCACGGTGATGAGCACGCAGAGGATGCCGATGGATAGCAGGAAGGGTGTGTAGTGGCCGGACAATGCGAGCCAGAACGCCGCAAGGGCAATCGCAAGGACGAGTGTTCTCATCTTATCGGTCTCTTGCCCCGTACCGAGATCGTTTCCCCGCGTGGCATAGCAGCCACGTCTCTCTGGTATACCAGAGAGATCCGATAATCCAGCCCTGTTGGCTGAAGGAGGGGCAGCGAAATCGAGAAGTATCCCTAGTGTCGTGTACCGCAAATACCGTCATCTTTGCCGCGACCTCGTCACGGTATTTGCGGTGCTGAACGACACTAGAAAACCTACGCTTCTAGTGTGTCTCAGCCTCGCAAATGTCTTGTACAGCCTGCCGCGAATGGTGAAGACATTTGCGAGACGCCACACTAGCGCTCGGATTGAGCATCCTTGCGCCAGTGCGATGTAAAGCTCATTGGGTGCGCAGGCGCAACCGGCGGCTGCCGGGATTCGGTTCGGCTGGCACATGTTGGCCGCAATTTTTTGACAGTTTACAATCCTGTGTTCGGACTCCGACGTTCGGCGACCTTCGCACGGAATCCACCGAATCAAACGTCAGATACAGAACACCAGTTGACGAAGGAGCATTCATCGCCGGTTCAGGCGGCGAGGCCCAACTTCCTCCGTCTGGTGCCAGAGCTGTCTTTGCGATGGTCGCCAAAGCGGGCAGAAAGCGGGCGAAGGTGCTTTTCAGCTGCAGGTCGAACAGGGTAAGTTCACTCCGGTCAGGCCGAAATTCGCAACAGCAAGAACCGGTTGCCTGAAAGAATGCCTATTGAGCGCTTCGGGAGCCATCGAGGAGAGTGCTGAGATGAAAACGCTAATGAGATTCCTAGGACTTGCATCGCTCGTCGCAGCGCTGCCGCTGCTCGTTCAGTCCGCCTCGGCTGCCGAGTTCCGGCAGCCTGGAGAGCAGGTTTCCGCCTTGAACGGACACATGAGCCCGGCGCCGAAGGGGCTGTTTGCCAAGGCGCCTGAGCCTGAGAAAATCGTCGTTGCCGGCCGTCGCGGCAGATGGATCGGGCCAGCGATCATCGGCGGCGTCGTCGCAGGCGCGCTGTTGTCGGGTGCCGCGCGTGCACACGAGGATCGCTATTACTATTCGCGGCGCCGCTACGGAAGCCGCTGCGATCGTTATCTGTGGCACTGCGATAACGGCGAACGCTGGGCCTGCTACAAGTTCGACCGCTACTGCGATTAGGACCGCGTACTGGCCGCCCCAAAGCGGCCAGCTGGTCTGACGAAAAATGAACGGCGCTTCGCGATACTGCGGGGCGCCGTTTTTGGTTGCTCGGCGCGGTGCGCGCTTTGCGCCACGTTCGTCATTTGTTCGACTCATTTTTGCGGCTTATTATATTTGTCAAACCCACCACTCGCGAATCGGTGTAGGGAGGGCTAAGTTTTGAATGATCTAGCTCCTGTCAGCACCAAGCAACTGCACAGGCTGCGACCTGTGCAACTGTGCGGTGAGACCATGATCCGTATATCTCTCGCCTATCCATATGAACTCGGATTGACCTTTGCACGCCTTCGCGAGTCCTTGCGTGAGGGGATAAAGCTCAATGCGGTCCGATACGGACTTTTAGAGGCAGAAGAGCAGCTCGGGGGACTGTTTCATCCTACTGGCATCTACGTGGATGCATTAAGGGGCGCAACGCACGATGCAAACGTTCTTTTCGAGGCGATTAAGAAGCTAACCACCGATCCCGACCACAATCGAGACCTGGATTTCTTTGACGTCTATAGCATCAGCAGTGCCTTGGATAAATTCGAAGCCGTATTAACAGCCGAACTCCGCGCTGCGGACGCTTACTTCGTGAACAAAAAGGGTGGGTACGATACGATTGACTTAATAGTTCGAGCCGAGGTGCTTTTTCCATCCGGCCTCATGGATAAAGTACCTAATGCGGTTCACGATATCCAAGAAGCCGGACGCTGCATC
>LOEV01000143.1 GCA_001516065.1 Alphaproteobacteria bacterium BRH_c36 | reverse complement strand
TTGGCGTGAAAGCTCCCCCAACACCGGCTTGGCGAGTGTTGGCGTGAAAGCTCCCCCCAACACCGGCCTGCCGAGGTGTTCGCAGAAGTCAATAATGTCTACCGGCAGTAATTGCTGCGCTTGCGCGGCGCCATGTCAAAATGGAAGTGGTCGCGGTGGGCTTCGTTGGCTTCGGGGCCGAGCACCGTGCCGAAGTACTTGCAGGCGTCCGCGTGCACCTGCTTCAGGAACCGCATCTCGTTCGTTATTTTCGGCGGAGGTGGTTTGATCACCGGCGCCGGCGCTTTCTTGGCCTCGGGCTTTTTCGTGGGGAGAGGTGCGCCGACTTTCACTGCCGCAGCTTTCGTCGACTGCGACGACTTCAAGGCATCCGATTTTTTGATCGGTGTTGGCGGCACGCTAACCTCCTTGGCGACCTTCGCCGCCCGCCCGAGGCGCCGCAGTTGCCGGTGTGATAGCCGCTGCCCCTCAAGCGAGGCAAGCCGCACGTTGCCATTGGCCTTGACGGACTCGGTAACCGTCTGCACCACCGGATCGGTCTCCCGCTCGGCGTCGCGATCGGTCGGCCCCCAGTCGGAGGCGACCCTTACGGTCCTGCCGTCTGCGAGATTGAAGGAGCCGACGTCAAGAGCGTTGGCCAGCGCGTGCTCGCTCAATTTGCCGGCCGCGTCGCCGTTTCGGTTGCGGCAGGAATAGCTGGAGATGCCCTGAAAGCTGACGATGGGTGAACCGAGCACGGCGACGGCTGCCGGCTGCAGGCTTTCTTCGACGAATTGATAGAGCGACACGGCCATGTCGCAGCGAAGCGTTGCCGCCGGCGACAATGTAATTGGATAGCGCGTTCCCAATTTCTTGACCTCAACGGCGGCAGGCGCGCCGCAGCCCCCTTTGCGGAACGGTTCGGATATTTCGACGCGAGCCTGGATGGACGCAAGCTTGATGACGCAGGCCTTCAGGCTTTCGCTGACATCATCCTCCGACCAGACGTTCGGATCTGGAGCGACGAGAGCGGTGACCGAGGGTTCAACCGGCGCCGGCTTCGCATCCGCTTCGGCCGTCGTCTTCAAGGTACCGGAGGGCTTCTCCGCGGTCGATTTGGCATTTGGCCCCTTGCCGAGCGCCGCCGGCCGGTTGTGCCACGGCGCCAGGACCGGCAACGGAATATCGACGCGTTTCGCGCCATTCGGCGTCTTCGCTGGCTTCGACGCGGCATGCGCAGGCACCGCCGCGCAGATAACCAGCGCAGCAAATCCCGCAGCCAGAACCTTTGCGGTGAGCGTTCTGCCATCCAAAACGGCCAACGGCATTCCCCTTCTGAGTGATCCGCACCGACACGCAGACAACGCCATGGCATCCAATTGGTTCGACGCCAGTTTCTAGTGTTCCGATTCTGACATTTGCTGCCCTGTCCGGCTAGGTTCCGAGCAAATGTCAGAACCATGAGGAACACTAGCAACTCTATGATTCTAGTGTAGCTTCTGCATCTGCCTTTTGATTGAGAGGCTAGCTGCTCGTGGCAACCAAACGTCAGATGCGCTAGACTAGCAATGCTATCGGAAATCGCCGAAATGATGGAACAGATCCGAAAAAAACGGTGTCTGGAATCTGGATGGAGACGACATGGCCGCCAACAAGCCCGTTCTGTGGATCACACGCAAGCTTTCTGATGCAACCGAAGCCCGCGCCGCCCGCGATTATGACGTCCAGTTGAACCCGGAAGACCGCGTCTTCACGCCCGACGAAATCGTCGCCAGGAGTACCGAAGTCGACGCCATTCTCCCGTGCCATTCCGAGCACTTCAGCGCTGATGTCGCGGCGCGCCTCTCGCCGCGGGTCAAGATCATCGCCAACCATTCCGTCGGCGTTGATCACTGCGATCTCAACGCGCTGAAGGCGAAGGGCGTCGTCGTCACCAACACCCCCGACGTGCTGTCCGACGCCACCGCCGAGATCGCGCTCCTGCTCATGCTGGCGGCCGCGCGCCGTGCCGGGGAGGGAGATCGTCTCGTACGCGCCGGACAATGGACGTCGTGGAGCCCGTCGTTCATGGTCGGCACCCAGATGACGGGCAAGCGGCTCGGCATCGTCGGCATGGGACGGGTCGGTCGCGCTTTTGCCAGGCTCATCCAGGGCTTCGGCATGGAAATTCACTATTACAACCGCTCGCGGCTCGCCCCCGAACTTGAGAACGGCGCCATTTATCACGCCACCGTCGAGGATCTCCTGCCACACAGCCAGTTCGTCTCGCTGCACTGCCCGGCAACTCCCGAAACGATGAACCTCATGAATCGGGAGCGCCTTTCGCTGCTTCCCGATGGGGCAATTCTCGTCAACACCGCGCGCGGGGCCCTTGTCGACGAAGCCGCTTTGATAGAAGCGCTGCAATCAGGCAAGCTCGCGGCTGCCGGCCTCGATGTCTTCCAGGTGGAGCCGGGTGGAAACCCGGCGCTCGCACGGTTGGAGAACGTGTTCATGCTGCCGCATATAGGCAGTGCGACGCGCGAAACCCGCGACGCCATGGGTTTTCGCGCCCTCGACAACCTCGACGCCTACTTCGCCGGAAAAGAGCCTCGTGACCGGCTCGTGTGACGGGCTGCTGCGTCAAGGATTGCCTGTCGCCCATCAATGCGGCGCGGCAACATTTTCCGTGTTCTTCACGTCGTCGGCGCCGACGAATACGGCAAGAATGGATGCAGGTCCGGAACTCGTCGCGGCGCCGTAGTGCGGCTCGCCGATCGCTTCCATCAGCGTGTCGCCCTTGGCGTAGACCTTTTTGCCGTGTTTTGGACCGTAATCGACGGTGATCTCGCCTTCGAGCATGTACCCGAACAGCGGCACGTCATGTCTGTGCCAGCCCGTCGACTGGCCAGGCTGCATGGTGATCACGGCTGCCGTGACCTTTGCAGGCGACCCGGTCGGATAGTCGATCGGCTGGCCGATGACGGTTTTGCCGGTGGACATCAGGACTGCGACGGCAGGCGCGGGTTCGCGCGCAACCGACAATCCGCCCAAGAAACAGATGACCCCGAAGGCAGCAATTGCCGTCGATCCGCCAGCGATCCGCGATAATGACGTCATTTATTGGTTCCCCGAGTACCTGAAAGACCGGCGCCGCCAAGATGGAAACACCTGCAGCAGGCGTTGCGCGGGCAAGCGTATTGCCGGGATTACCACGACATTGTTAACGCGCCTTCACCGCACGGCCGCTTCAAGGGGAGGCGCGTACTGATCGCAGGGTCCGCCGGTCGGAAAACTCCGGGAGATCAACAGGTAGGTGTGCGTGATGTCACCGAGCAATTCCTCGTCGAGAAGTTTTTCGTTCCGCATCTGAGCCAGCCCATCACAATCGGCGACGCGCTCGCTCCCGTCATTCAGCCGGGCGTGCGCGCACTCATGGTAGAAAATGAACTTCTTCATGTCGTCCGACACTTTGTAGACGTTCATCGCCAGGACATTGAATTCGATGAGCCATGTGCCGTCGTCATTTCGGCGAGTTCTGCCGAACCAGGGCGGAAACGGGTGGCGGGCTATCTGATCCTCTTCGACCTCCTGAACTTCACCGGTCAATGCGTTCGGCGCCCTGCAGACCGCTTCCCAATCGCCGATCTTTAGGGCTTCGGCAGGGTACGAGGTACCGCAAATGAGCAGCACGAGGATGGCCGTGAAGGCGCAAGCGGGGATCGTCAAGAAGTTCCGGTGCATCTTTGAATACAACTCCCTAGTATGGGCCACTCATCAGCGACGATTTTCATCGTTGGCGGGTGCGATTAATGAAGTTGGCACATGCGATGTGCAAACGCCCGAAAACGTCTTTTGGATCCCACACCAACACCGGCTTGCCGAGTGTTGGGCCAATAAAAACCGCCTCAACCCTTCAGCATCGCATAAGCAATGGTCACCAGCGCTAACGCACCGACCCACAGCGCCAACACCGGTTTGCCGAGTGTTGGGCCAATAAAAACCGCCTCAACCCTTCAGCATCGCATAAGCAATGGCCACCAGCGCTAACGCACCGACCCACAGCGCCGCCCGCCCCCACCGGCCCGCCTTCGCTTGCTCGTGGGCCAAATCCCGGATCACACCCTTGTCGAGGCGCACGCCGTTCTTTGCAATCGAGTCGATCGCTTCCAAAGTGCCCTGCGCCCTGTGCATCAGTTTTGGCACGTCCGCGACCATCCGGCCGAGATCGACGGCCCCGGAGCCGGCATAACGGAGCTGACCGGCAACGCCGAGGTTTTGCTCCACCCATTCCTTGGCGACCGGCTCGGCCGCCGTCCACATGTTGAGGTGCGGATTGAGCGATCGCGCCACGCCTTCGACGATCACCATGCTCTTTTGCAGCAGGATCAATTCAGGCCGCGTCTCCATGTCGAACAGCTCGGTATAGGCGAACAACTGGCCGAGGAGATCGGCCATCGAGATGTCTTCGGCCGTGCGCCCGTGGATCGGCTCGCCGATGGCCCGCATCGCCTGCGCGAAGGTCTCAATGGTGTGGTGAGGCGGCACGTAGCCGGCTTCGAAGTGGATCGCGGCCGCCCGCCGGAAATCCCGCGTGATAAGCCCATGCAGGATCTCGGCGAGGAATTTCCGCTCGATGGGCGAGAGCCTTCCCATGATGCCGAAATCGACGGCCACGACGTTGCCTTGCCTGTCGATGAACAGGTTGCCGGGGTGCATGTCGGCGTGAAAGAAGCCGTCGCGCATGGCGTGGCGCAGGAACGTGCGCAGGATTTTCAGCCCCAGCGCTTCGGTGTCATGTCCGGCAGCGTTCAGAGCGGCGATGTCGGCAACGGGGATGCCGTCGATCCATTCCAGCGTCAGTACCCGCTTGGACGTCCGCCGCCAGTCAACCACCGGTACCCGGAAGCCCTCATCGCCCTTGATGTTATCGGCCATTTCCGAAATGGCGGCGGCCTCGAGCCGCAGGTCCATCTCGAGGTCGGTGGTCCGCTTCAGGTTGGCAACGACCGCCATGGGGCGCAGTCGACGCGACGGCATGTGGAACTTCTCCACGAGACCGGCGGCGAAAAAATAGCTGTCGAGATCGGCCTTGAAGCGCCGCTCGATTCCGGGCCGAAGCACCTTGACGGCTACGTCCTTGCTCGCCCCCGACTTCGGATCGACGACCGTCGCCTTATGCACCTGTGCGATCGACGCCGCCGCCACCGGCGGTCCGAACGTCGCGAACGTCTGCTCGACACTGCGCTGCAGGCCCTCCGCAACCGCCCGCTTTGCTTCAACCAGCGGGAATGGCGCCATCTTGTCTTGTAGGAACGAGAGGTCGCGGGCGAGGTCCGGGCCGATCACATCGGCCCGGGTGGCGAGAAACTGTCCAAGCTTGATGTAAGAAGGACCAAGGGAAGCCAGCGCATCCGAAATTCGCCGCTCGCGCGGTTTGCCGATGCGGAATGGCCACGTCAGGATTGTGACCGGCAGAGTCAGTGCTCGCGCGGCATGCAGCGCCAGCGGCACTTTCATGCCCTTCGGCCAGAAGTGGACGCCATGTTGCGCCATGACGATACCGGCGCGCATGAGGCGCAAACTATTGAGAACCGCACCGGCCATGGACGGGATTGCAACTCCGCTAGAGTATATATGCGACAAAACAAGGGGTTGGGAAGCGCACAGATGGTTTCATCGGAAGTACGCGCTCGATGGGGTGGAGATCAGGTCGCAAGTGCAAGCACATGAACGTTGAAGACCCCGCCCGTCAAGCCTGCCGCGTCAACAGCGTGACCAGCCCGCCCGACGCTTTCCAGCTTGCCCGGCGCCCTCGTCGGTGGCAGCGTCGCCCGGCATGCTGGATTCAGGAGTTGCCGCGATGCGCAAGCCGGTCGAGAACTTCGCCAAGGACATCGGTCCCGCCGACACGGAGGGCCGGCTCGATGCTCCCTCGTTTCACAAGAACAAGGACGGCCTGGCCGCTGAGATCAGGCGGCTTCTCGGCGACCGAAATGGCGACGTCCTGGAAATCGGCAGCGGCACCGGACAGCACGCAGTGACCTTTGCCGCCGTCCTGCCTGAGATCACCTTCTGGCCTAGCGATCCCGTTAACGATCATTTGGGCAGCATAGATGCCTGGAGACAATCGAGCGGTCTCACCAACATCAGGCCCGCGACGCATCTGGATTGCCTCGAGCCGGTCTGGAACCTGGGCAATCGCCAGCTTCTTCCCCAGAGCCTGGATGCGGCAATCGCGATCAACGTGATTCACATCGCCCCCTGGGCTGTTGCCGAGGCGATTCTCGCCGGAGCCAGCAAGTATCTGCGTCCCGGCGGCCTCATGATTTTTTACGGTCCCTACAAGAAGAACGGCCAGCACATCAGCCAGGGCAACATCGATTTCGATCAGGCTTTGCGGTCCCGCAATCCCGCTTTCGGCATCCGCAACCTGGAGGATATTGTCGCCTGCGGCATGAAGAACGGATTGAAGCTCCACGAAGTCGTCGAAATGGCCGCGAATAACACGCTGATCGTTGTCGCGGCCTGAGTCGCTTAGGCAAGAGTGGTTCTGGGGTGGCCCAACACCGGACGGCTGACGGCAACACGCCTTCAAGGAAACCGCCGGACCATTTTGCCGCACATCCATGAAGTGGCCGTTGCGCGGCCTCCGTAGCGGACAAGCGCGCTTCCCGGCGACGATGCGTTGAACCTTTCATTGTAAAGCCACAAGCCTGATCCACCTGCTCAGCCAGCGCCCGCTACGGGGCCGCCGGCAGTGCGCGATGATGCTGCCAAAATACTTATTTAGGACGAAGGGTCGAACAAATGAAAATGCAAGTTACCGGTCTGACGACCGCATTCCTGCTCGGCTTCACCACAATTGCCCTTGCTCAACAGCCGTCCGTCGAAAAGCGCATCGAAAACCGCGCCGACGCACTTGAGAAGCGCATGGATAATCGCCAGGAGGCTGCCCGATCGCACGGCGATCTCCAGCAGTTGGAGAAACTGGAGAACCGCGAGGCGGCGATGAAAAAGCGCCTTGAAAACAAGGAAAAGGCTGCCGAGCGTCGCCTTGAGAACCGTCAGGACACTGTCAAGCGCCAATCCCAATAGATGTGGGTGCCTGAAGACGTCGTTCCTGGTCAGGCGACGCCGGCTAATGGATGGCTGTCCGCCGAGGTGAGCATGTGCCGCCGCCGCGGAGTGCTACGCCGGAAAGACCTGCCACGTGAGCGGAAACAACCTAACTGACGGATTTGGCCTGATCCGCACAGTCTTCGAATTCGACCTCGATTGTAGCGTGGTCGACGCCGAATGCCACGCGCAGGCGGTCCTTGATGCGGCGCGCGATCTGTTCGGGCGTACTGTCGCCGGCAACGAGCAGCCGTGCATGCAGCGTCACCATCACCCGCTCCTCGGTCAGCGACCACGCATGCACATGATGCACGTCGGCGATTTCAGGAATCGCGGCTTCCAGGTCGCGCTTGATCTCTCGGGTGTCGAGGCCCGACGGCGCACCCTCAAGCAGGATGTGTCCGCTGTCAGCCACGACGTACCACGCCGAGCGCAGGATGATGAGCGCCACGAGCACCGACAGAATAGGATCGATCGGCGTCCAACCGGTTGCAAGAATGACGACCGCCGCGCCGATCGCCGCCACCGATCCGAGCAGATCCCCGATGACGTGGAGCGTGGCCGCGCGCATGTTGAGGTTGCCCTTGTCGCCGCCATGCAGGACAAAGAACGCGATGATGTTGACCGCCAGGCCGCCGACCGCGACCCATAGCATCAAGCCGCCAAGCACTTCGCCGGGGGCGGCGAGCCTGTGCCAGGCTTCGACGACGATCCAGGTGGCGATTGCAAACAAGGCGAGACCGTTGGCAAACGCGACGAGGATGGAAAAACGGTCGTAGCCATAGGTCCGCTTCCAGTCCGCCGGTCGTTTGGCGAGCCGGAAGCCGTACCAGGCCATGCCCAGGCTTGCGAAGTCTGTCAGCATATGCCCGGCATCGGCCAAAAGCGCCAGCGAACCCGAGATCACCCCGCCTGCCACCTCTGCAACCATGAACAGTCCCGTGAGCAGCGCCGCGATGCCGACGCGCCGCTCATTACCCGCGCCATGGCCATGATGTTCGTGCCCCCCATGCCCATGCTTACGGCCATGTCCGCTCTGCTCGTCGTGATCGTGCCGTCCGTGCATGTGATTCCGTCCGCGTTGCCCGACTGTTGAAGACCATGCATTGGTTGGGCAGTCCTTGACCAGCCCGCGCCTCTTGAATCGTTGTTCGGGCGCTTTCCGGTGTTGCCCAGGCGTGGGAGAACATTGTGCTATGTCATTGACACGGGTCACCGCAATCCCACTTCCTTCCAATTGAAACGTGACCACCACCCACGCGCAAAACTGAGCGCTAATGGGGACATCTGGGGAACGCGCAACAATGACGCCAAAGCAGAAAGCGCAATGGCCGAAGGTCGAGAAGATAACGGTGCAGGACCTCGTCGACGTCCTAGCCGCCGGTGTTCATGATTTCCGGTCGGCCCCAGCCTACGGGCTGTTCTTTGCAGGGCTCTACGTTGCCGCCGGCTGGCTTCTGGTCGCGCTGTTGTTTTATTTCGGACTGCCCTTTTTCGCTTATCCACTGGCCATGGGTTTCGCCCTGATCGCGCCGTTTGCCGGGGTCGGATTTTATGCTGTAAGCGAACACCTTGAGCGCGAAAAACCTCTGAGTTGGTCGAGCGTTTTGGCTTCCATGAAGCAGGCGGCCGCGCGCGATGTCCGTTGGATGGCGCTCGTTACGGGGTTTGCGCTTGTCATCTGGATGGACATTGCCGCGTTCCTCTTCTTCGGCTTGATGGGCTTCAACGGTTTCGGCCCCGACTTCTTCGAGAAGCTGTTTACGACGCCCGAAGGTTTGGCGTTCCTCGTCCTCGGCAACGTGTCTGGCGCCTTGATCGCGCTATCGATCTTCGCAATCGCGGTGATTTCGTTTCCGATGCTCTATGACCGCGACGTCGACTTCGTCACCGCCATGGTCACGAGCGTCCGCCTTGTTATGGAAAATCCCGTGCCGATGATCGTGTGGTGCGCCATTATCGGCATCCTCACGGGGCTGTCGCTGTTGTCCGCATTCGTCGGTTTGCTGATCGTGCTGCCGGTTATCGGCCACGCCAGCTGGCACCTCTACCGCCGCGCCCTTGCAGACAGCCCGTCGGTCGTGGCCAAGGACGCCGACACCATCGAGGTCGGCCAGCGGATCGTTTAGCCAGATCCCGGGATAAGCCGTCGCTCGCCGTAAGTTCGGCTTCCTGAGCCATGCACGCTTCACACAGCCCCTGCGAGTCGGTTACGATTCCAGCAACTTGAACTTTCGGAGGCTGTCGCATGGCCGACAAAACCACACTCGTTCTGCCGGGGAGAAAACTCTCCGTGCCGAAGTTTTTTAAGCGAATCCTACAAGTAACCTTTGCGGTCGCGTTGACGGCGCTGGTGGCCCTCGCGGTCATTGCCGGCAACACGATGCTGACCGACAGAAAGGGCCAGATGCTGAAGGGTCTCGACCAGTGGCTCTCGTTCATCTACCGCCCGGATATCCTGGCCACCATGGTGCTGACCGCATTCGTTACCGTGATGCTGGTTTACTGGCAGCGCGACATGGAGCGTGGCCGTTAGGCTTGGCGACACCTGCCTCGGAACCCAAAGGGTTGTCGCGGGTCATGGGGGCCCGGCACTTGTTGCCGGGCTTCCCAGGGATCCTGTTCGCCCGAATGCGCCTGGCGGCAGATCCACGAATCTGACCCTCGCCGGCAAACGGCCCGGCGAGGGCCTGACGAGGTACGGAGACCAGCAACTGCGGAACTAGCGGATTGGCCGTGAACGGGTCGTACGCTTCAGCCGAGCGGACCTTTGAATATAAAAAACGCTCCCGCGAATATCAGCGCGAATCCGACCGCGTGGTTCATCGTCAGCGGTTCTTTCAAAACCCACACCGAGAAGCCGCAGAAGACGACGAGCGTGATGACTTCCTGAATGGTCTTCAGTTCGGCGGCGCTGTATACCGCGTGCCCGTAGCGGTTGGCGGGCACCGCAAAGCAGTACTCGACGAGTGCGATGCCCCAGCTGATGAGGATCGCAGCCCACAACGGCCAGCTCTTGTGGTTGAGATGGCCATACCAGGCCCAGGTCATGAAGACGTTTGAGATCGAAAGCAGCACAACCGGCAGCACGAGCTGCGTAAAAGCGGGCGTGACCATGCGGCTCCTTGATCCTAAACCTTCCAGCCCGAATGCATGGCGGCGATGCCGCCGGTAAGGTTCCGGTAGCTGACGCGCTCGAAGCCGGCGTCCCGGATCATGCCGGCAAATCGTTCCTGGTCGGGGAACTTGCGAATCGATTCGACGAGGTACTGGTAGCTCTCGCGGTCGCCCGCGACAGCTTCGCCGAGGCGCGGGATGACCTCGAAGGAATGCAGGTCGTAGAGCCGGTCGAGGCCGGGCACGTCGACGTGCGAGAATTCCAGGCACATGAAACGCCCGCCAATTTTCAAAACGCGAAACGCTTCTGCGAGCGCCTTGTCTATGTGCGTGACGTTGCGGATGCCGAAAGCGATTGTGTAGGCATCAAACGAGCGATCCCCAAAGGGCAGCGCCTCGGCGTTGCCCTGAACGAGTTCGATGCGGTGGGAAAGCCCGGCCTTGTCCACCCGCTCGCGGCCGACCTCCAGCATTTCCGGCGAGATATCGCAGATGACGGCGGTCGCGTCTTCGCCGGTCATGCGCGCGTAACTCATCGCGACATCGCCTGTGCCGCCCGCCACATCCAACAGCCGGAAGGGACGCCCTGAACCGGCGCGCGGCGGCGACAGCCATGCCAGGAAATCGCTCTTCCACAGCCGGTGCAATCCGCCCGACATCAGGTCGTTCATCAGGTCGTAGTTCTTTGCCGAGCGCGCGAACACCTGGTTGACGAGGCCCTGGCGCTCGTCCTCGGCGACGTCGCGGAAGCCAAAGCTCGCGGTGCCTGCTGGTTTCATACCGGCGTTGTCCAAAGTGTCAGCTTCCCTGATAAACTTTCGCCTCGTGACGATAGCCAATTCGGCGCGCCGCTGCTACGCCGTCTCCGCGAAACCCGCTGCGGCCATTCGTACTGTGGCCGGCGGCGGGAAAAGTTATACCGGAGGAAAAACCTTGAGAGGCCCAGAATGAAGCTCGAAACCGCCCGCACGATCCTCCAGGCCGCCCATGAAAAAGCGCGCGCCGAAAAAATGAAGCCGCTAGCCATTGCTGTGCTGGATCCGCGCGGGGCTGTCCGCGCCTTCATCGCCGAGGACGGTGCCAGCCTGCACCGCGGCGACGTCGCCATCGGAAAGGCTTACGGCGCCATCGCGCTGGGCATCCCATCGCGTGCAATCGGCGACCGAGCCGAAAAGCAGGCCTATTTCGTCGCCGCCATGAGCCACATCACGGGTGGCAAGTTGGTGCCTGTGGCCGGCGGCGTGCTGATCCGCGACGCGTCAGGCGAACTGGTCGGGGCTGTCGGCATCTCCGGGGACACCAGCCAGAATGACGAGATCGCCTGTTGCGCCGGCATCGCCGCCGCCGGTCTGGTGGCCGAAACGGGGGACTGATGCCTGAGCTACCCGAAGTCGAAACCGTCAGGCGCGGCCTTCAGCCGGTGTTGGAAGGCAGGCGCATTGTCGAATTGGAGCAGCGCCGCCCGGACCTGCGTTTTCCATTTCCAGAGAACTTCGCCGAACGCATCGCCGGACGCCGGATCGAAACCGTGAACCGCCGCTCGAAGTACCTCGTGGTTGGGATCGAGGGTGGCGAGACGCTGATTATGCATCTCGGCATGTCGGGACGCTTCACGATCGCGCTGCCCGAAGGACCTGCCACAACGCCCGGCGTCTTCGTCCACGACACCGGGCTGAATGGTGCCCAGCCCAACACCGGCTTGCCGAGTGTTGGCATGAACGAGCCCAACACCGGCTTGCCGAGTGTTGGCAAAAATAGGTGGAGCAACACGACTTCGCACGTCAACACAAGCTTGCGCGGTGTTGAGCAAGGAAGTGTCGGCCAACAACAAAAACACGACCATGTCGTATTTCGCACCGACGAGGGAGCAACCGTCACCTATAACGATCCGCGCCGCTTCGGCTTCATGGTGATGACGGCGACCGCCGACCTGCAGCACCACCCGTTGATCGCC
>LOEV01000142.1 GCA_001516065.1 Alphaproteobacteria bacterium BRH_c36 | reverse complement strand
GCACGCGATGACACGGTACCACAAACGACAGCGGATTGCGGCCGACCGCAGCCCCGACCGCGCGCGCCGCCCGTTCGCTGCAAACGCTCCGGGCGATATCGCGGTAGCTGACGGCATGGCCAATCGGGATCGTCAGCAGCGCTTCCCACACCTTGACCTCCCACTCGGTGCCGATCATGACGAGCCGTACCGGTTGCGAATGTGACCAGCGCGAGGGATCGAAAATGATATCGATGTAAGGCTGCGTTACATTGGGGGCTTCGCCAACTTCGGCATTGGGCCAGCGCCGGCAAAGATCGCCGAGAGCATCGTCTGCGCTCTGGCCCTTATCTTCGTCGACAAACGCTAGTCCGGCGAGCCCGCGCGCCGTTGCCACGGCCACCGCGCGTCCGAACGGTGTCTGGTGCTCCCCCCAGTGCATCGGAAGCCCGGCCCCTCCGCGCTTGAAATCGCCCGGCGTCATGGCCTCGTGTGTCACGAAGAGATCGTGCAGCCGCCCTCCTCCTGACAGCCCGGAGGAGTGCGCCGCCTCAAGCACGCTGGCGTTGCCCTGTAGCAGCCTGCGAGCGCGGTCAATCGCGATTGCCGCGCAGAAATCCTTTGGCGAAAGCCCGCACCAGCGCTTGAACAGCCGTTGGCAATGAGCCGATGACATTTCCAGATGAAGGGCGAGATCTTCAAGGGACGGAGGCTCGAGCCGCCCCTCGGCCCGCGCGCGCAGGAAAGCGATCGCTCGCCGGACGACTTCGTAGTCCTTGCCGCACCGCAGCGCCCCGGCTTCGTTCCGAGCGCTTGCGGCGGTTCCTGTCATTTCGGTGGTTTCGTTCATGCTGCTTCCCACGCGCTCCCGCCCGTTGCCGAAGCGGCACTTTCGCAGCGATCGGGCGATCAGGCGACCCGATTCTTGCGCAACCTGAAGCGTGCGGACGCGCCTTGGTCAGACCGCGCGCAGCCTAGAGCAACATCCGACCTGATGGAATCGCGTTCAGCGATTCACAGGTCGAATAAAGTTGCTTTAGAAACATGGATGTAGAGCATTTTCATCCGACTATGATACGCGGATCCGTTTCCGTGTGCTCGGATATTGCTCTAGCCGGGAACAGTGCGCGCCGACGTCAAAGCAGACTTCAAGGCATCGACGAACTCGCGACGCTCGTTGTCGGTGAGAAAATGCCCGAACACCATCTCGCGCCCGTGCGAAGCGAGCCACATGATCGTGCGCCCGTCATGCTCTTCCCTGAGGCCTACTCGCACCCAGTAGGGATTGAAATCGAATCTGTTCTGGCGGCCTCGCGGATCGACCTGGGTCAGCCTCAACAACCCCGGCGACAACTCGACTTTCTCGTATGCCAATCCCGCCCGGTAGTTGAGCTTGAACGCAAAGTAGATGAGCAGCACGTCGAGTCCGAAGTACCCCAACACCGGCCACGCCCCGAGCATGAGAAAGAAGAACCCGACTGCAAAGCTGACAAGCGACACCAGCAACATCAGGATCAAGAAGCCGAACGGGCTAAGCGACCTATATGGGGTCAGAATTGCGTTGAACGTCTGCGCGGTTTGCGCTTCTTGTTGTGAGTCGTCCATAGTTCCTGCCAGTCTATCATTCTCATTACGCGATCGCGCCTCACCACACGGCTTTAGAAAGTGTGGACCAGCACCCGACGAAGCCGGAAGCCGAGCCCAATGAAAGCCGACAAAGACGACAAATCCAATGGGCCTGCAACAACGACGAAGCGCGATAAATCGACGGCCGCCAAACCGCAAGGCCTGTCATCAAAATCGGTATCGAAGCCGGGCGCCGCAAGGGCGAAAAAAAAGGCCGACCGCAGGACCGCAGCAAAATCGGGTGGCGCACGCAGACGCCGCCCGTCCGTTTCCCCTGAAACCGTGGCCGCGATTTTCAAGCGGTTCGCAGAAATCGAGCCCGAGCCGAAGGGCGAACTCGAGCATAAGGATGCCTACACCCTCCTGGTCGCCGTAGTGTTGTCGGCCCAGGCCACCGACGCGGGCGTCAACAAGGCCACCCGCCACCTGTTCGCAGCCGCCGATACGCCCGAAAAGATGGTGGCGCTCGGCGAAGACAGGGTCCGCGATCTCATCAAGACCATCGGCCTCTTCCGCAACAAGGCGAAGAACGTAGTGGCGCTCTCGCAAAAGCTGCTCGACGATTACGGCGGCGAAGTTCCTGACGATGCAACCGCTCTCGAAAGCCTGCCGGGCGTCGGCCGCAAGACTGCAAACGTCGTGCTAAACGTCTGGTTTGGCCAGCCTTCCATGGCGGTCGACACGCACGTCTTTCGCGTCGCCCATCGCCTCGGCTTTTCCAACGGTAGGACACCCCAAGAGGTCGAGCGCGATCTCATGGCGATCGTGCCTGAACAGTACGCAGTTCCCGCCCATCACTGGCTGATCCTGCACGGTCGTTATATCTGCAAGGCCCGCAAGCCCGAGTGCTGGCGCTGCCCGATCAGCGACTACTGCCCGATGGAAGAAAAAACGCCGGCCCCCAGGAAATAGGAACCGGCGTCGTCTGTTGTGACAGCCCACGCTATCTGGTGGCGCATGGCGACCGACGAGACCCGTGAGCGCATCGCCTCTTAACAAAATCAGCCGAAGGCTCGCAGAGCAAGCCGACCCGCCGACTCTTCGGCGCCCCCGCGGGGGGCCAGGACGCCCATTGCGGCCGGACGGCCCCTGAGCGCAATCAGTTCCAGATAACCGCCAGCAGGCGATGACCGGCCTTCGTTTTCAATTCGCCGCACTCGATTGTGCGGTCGCCGTCGGTGTTGGCGGCGTAAAAGCGCGCCTTGACGAGGCGGCTCCACTCCACGCGATCAAGGCCCTTGCGCTTTATCAAGTTGTACTTGTCGAAGGTCTCCGCTCCGATGCGCTGGCTGACTTCGCCAGGCTCTAGCGTGCGGTCGCCGTCCTTGTTGATCGCAGCGAAGGCCGCCTTGCCGGCACGCTTGGCTTCAAACACGTTGAGCTTGCCGTCGCGGTTGCGGTCGAACTTGCCGATGATGGAGCATTCACGGTGCCCGGCTTCGGCAGCCGGTGCCGCGGCGGCGGCTGCAAAACCGGCGGCTGCGAGTGCTGCTAGGCTGAGGGCGAATCTGGATTTCATGGATGGTCCTTTGGTTATGCAAACAATACGAAGGTCCTGAACCGGGTGCACCCCAGCGCACCGAACCGCGAGGGAAACTCCCTACCGGCTCAAGTTGTACGCGAGCCCTACCACCTCAAAAGCTTATAAGGAAACAAAATTTTGCACTGCAGCATTTCGCCGCAACGACACCACGGTCACCTGCCGGGCTTCACGATCGCGTCGAACTGACGCCATCCATTCGCATGGCAAGTCCAGCATCCGCCATATGCCGTTTGGCTTCACCGATCGTATGCGTTCCGAAGTGGAAGATCGACGCCGCCAGCACCGCGCTGGCGTGCCCCTCGCGAACACCATCGACGAGGTGATCGAGATTACCCACTCCGCCTGAGGCAATGACAGGGACCGCCACCGCATCCGAGATTGCCCGTGTCAGATCGAGATCGAAACCTGCCTTGGTTCCGTCGCGGTCCATGGATGTCAGCAGTATCTCGCCCGCACCCAGCGCCACCACCTCTTTGGCATATTCGACCGCATCGAGCCCCGTCGGCTTGCGCCCGCCATGGGTAAAGATTTCCCATTTATCAGGCGCGCCCGCGCCCGACACTTTTTTCGCGTCAATTGCCACGACGATGCACTGGGCCCCGAACTTCTCCGCGGCTTCCGCGACAAACGCTCGGCGGTTAACCGCCGCCGTATTGATCGAAACCTTGTCGGCACCGGCTTCCAGGAGTTTGCGTACATCCTCGACCATACGCACGCCGCCTCCCACAGTCAGCGGCATGAAGCAGCGCTCCGCCGTTTGCTCGACGATATGGAAGATCGTATCGCGATCCTCGTGGCTCGCCGTGATGTCGAGGAAGCAAAGCTCGTCGGCGCCGGCCGCATCATAGGCGGCTGCGGCTTCAACGGGATCACCGGCATCGATGAGATCGACGAAGTTGACGCCTTTCACGACACGGCCGTCCTTGACGTCGAGGCATGGGATGATGCGGACCTTGAGCGACATCTGGCAACCTTCCCAGCATTTCCTGATTTGAAGCATCTCGGCAACCACGCCCCAGCGCCTACTCTTATCGTCACCTAGCCTGCTACGCATCTGACATCAAGGCGCGCAAATCCGCCGTGGCGACCAACGTTGGTTGCCGGTTGCCTGGAACAGCGCCTGCGCGGTTGGACTTTCGAAACTGCGCCCTTCGGAATAATCGCCAAACCGGCCCGAACACGTTGGCCGTAAATCCGGCCAACTCGTGAGCCACAAGTCCGGATCACAAAACAAGGGTTTATGATCATGGGTGGGATTATCGGACGGCGGCGCGTTAGCGTTGGCGCAATCACACGTTGCGCCGTATTTACGTGTTCCTGCACCCTGACGGCAAGCGTTGCGACAGCACCACTTGCGCATGCGGCCGACACACAACCACCCGTCGGTCTCGCCCCGCTGACGGTCAAGCCGAATGGCGATGATGCGACGTTCCAGACCAGCGTCGGCCAATGGGAATCCTATTACAAGAGCCTCGACCAGCAGAAGATCGAAGACGCAAAGCGGCTCGCTCCCGTCGGCCTGACGCTTCCCAAACCGCCGCCCGCTTCTCCCGATCCGCTCGAAATCTGGAGCAAGGCTGACATCAAAGGTTTGGGAGATGAACCAGCAGTGCGGGGCGTCAACAGTGCCGTCGGTGCCGCTGTCAGGCTCGGCGATGGCCTGAAGCTCGGAGTCGGTGCCGAACTTGACGAACAGGCCCAGCGCAAACGCGAGAGCAATCGGGCCGAACTGCAAGCCCGTTTGGCGATCAGTAAATGGACCCTCCTTCCGCAAGCCGCCATCGTCGCAGAAACGACGACGACCGACCCGAGCCAGGACAGCCAGCCAGCCATCGGACAATACGGATACGGCATCCAGAGCGGAACCACCCAGTCCGCATCGACGCGGTTGGAGTTCCGCCAGGAGCTTCGCCGACCGTTCCGGCTTGAGGCCGGCGAAGTCCTCGAACCATTCGTGAACTTCTCGACGTCGATCGGACTGGACCAGCAGGAGGCTGCGCAAACGACAACCGTTCCGCTCGACACAGTCGGCGTCGGTGTCAGCCTGTCGCGTGAGAGCGACTACAGGCTGCAGGCCACGACCGATGTCGACGGCCTCGGCACAACCGAAGCCCCCGGCATCAAGAGCCGGTTGCAGTTGAACGTCCCTCTTAATTGAGCCGCTTGCCGGCAAGCCAGTCGAGCGCGCCGCGTCCCGCAGCCGCACCGGTGGCAAACGCGGCCTGCAAAAGATAGCCGCCGGTTGGCGCGTCCCAGTCGAGCATCTCTCCGGCAACGAAGACGCCAGGCAGTTCGGCAATCATCAGCCCCGGACCGACTTCTTCGAAAGCGACGCCGCCGGCCGTTGATATCGCCCTCTCAATCGGCGCCATTCCGGTGACCTCGACCGGCACCGCCTTGATCAGGGACGCAAGCTCCTTCACGGTGAGATCCCCTGGCCGCTGCCGCATGACCAGTGCCGCCTCCTGCAGCAGCCCGATTGCGACGGGGGCCAATTGTGCCGCCTTGCGCAGGAACGTCGACAACGACTTCTTTCCGCGCGGCACGTCGAGTCGCTGAACGAGTGCATCGAGTTCGATATCGGGACGCAGATCGATGGAGAGCCGGACAGCACAAGCTGCATCGGTTGCATCGCGCAATTGTGTAGACAAAGCATAAACCGCTCCGCCCTCCAGCCCGCTCGCTGTGACCAGCGCTTCCCCGCGCACGCCGGCTTCCCCGACGCGCAATGCGATTCGCTTCAACGGCTGACCCTGGAAACGTTCCCGAAAACTTTGCGACCAGTTGACCAGCACACCGCAGTTGGCAGCTCTCAGCGGCTCCACCCCGACACCAGCCCCCCGCAGGATTTCAACCCAGCGCCCATCCGAGCCAAGACGGCCCCAGCTGCCGCCGCCCAGCGCCAGGATGGTTGCATCGGCACGAACGGCAACATCGCCTTCCGGCGTCTCGAACCGATGCCGCCGCTCGTCGTCCCAGCCGAGCCAGCGATGCCGCAACTTCACCGCAATGCCTTGCGTGGCGAGCCGATTCAACCACGCCCTGAGCAGCGGCGAAGCCTTCATTGCACGTGGAAACACCCGTCCGCTCGTACCGACAAACGTCTCCTGCCCAAGTTCCTCGCACCACGCGCGCACTGCATCGGGCGGTAACGCTTCGATGATCGGCGCAAGCATGCCTTGGCGGGAACCGTACCGCCCCATGAACGTCGCGATGTGCTCGCCGTGCGTAAGATTGAGCCCGCCCCGCCCCGCCATCAGGAACTTGCGACCGACCGATGGCATCCGCTCGTAGACTGTGACTCGCAGGCCGGCATCGCTGCGCGAAAGAATTTCCGCAGCCATCAGCCCGGCTGGTCCGCCGCCGATCACGGCGACATCGAAATTGGAAGCATCTGTCACAGGTCACCGATAGCCAGTTCGTCATAGAGGGCCGCCAGACAAAGCTGGGGGCTCGGGACCGCGTGACTTAACACCTATCAGCGGCAATTGACAGCCGACCCGGCTCTCCCCCTCGGCCGCCAACGGATTACCGGTGCGGGCTTAGTCACCACCCAGGTGGTTATGTTCGCATGGCTCGGTCAGGCCGCCACCCCGGCCTTCAAGGACTTGCTGCCGGTCATCCAGCGAAGCAACTTGGAAACACTGACAGACCTTGTCTAGCAGGGCTTGGGCTGCTCTGATGCCCCTAGAGCAACTTTATCCGACCATCCGATCGCGAAAAGCGATCGCGTATCGTCGGATGATGCTCTAGCCTCGCCACGACCGGAAAACCCGTAACGGAGTCGACGCCAAATGGACATGCCACTTGCCATCGACCTGGCCCGCATTCAGTTCGCGTTCACGGTCTCTTTCCACATCATCTTCCCCGCTTTCACCATCGGCCTTGCTTCCTACCTCGCCGTTCTCGAGGGGCTTTGGCTGATCACCGGCCGGCAGGTCTACATCGACACCTTCCGCTACTGGATCAAGATCTTCGCTGTGACCTTCGCCATGGGCGTCGTCTCCGGCATTGTTATGAGCTACCAGTTCGGCACCAACTGGTCCGTCTTCTCCGACAAGACCGGCCCCATCCTCGGCCCCTTGATGGGCTACGAAGTCCTTTCGGCGTTTTTCCTTGAAGCGGGCTTTCTTGGCGTCATGCTTTTCGGCATGGATCGCGTTGGCAAAGGGCTGCACTTCCTGGCGACGCTGCTCGTGGCGTTCGGCACGTTCTTCTCGGCCTTCTGGATCCTGTCGGTGAACAGCTGGATGCAGACTCCCGTCGGCTACGCCATCAACGAGGTCGGCCAGTTCGTACCTGCCAACTGGTTCGAGATCGTCTTCAACCCGTCGTTCCCCTACCGTCTCGTCCACATGGTGCTTGCCGCCTACCTGACCACCGCCCTGGTCGTCGGCGCCGTCGGCGCCTGGCACATCCTGCGCGATTCCCGCAACGAGAGCGCCCGCCTGATGTTCTCGATGGCCATGTGGATGGCCGTTATCGTCGCCCCGATACAGGTCATCGCCGGCGACATGCACGGCCTCAACACCCTCGAACACCAGCCCGCGAAGATCGCAGCCATGGAAGGGCATTTCGAGACGCAGAAAGGCGCACCGCTGATCCTCTTCGGCATGCCCAACATGGAAACCGAACGCACCGATTACGCCATCGAGATTCCCGGTCTCGGCAGCTATATTCTCACCCATAACTGGGACGGCGAAGTCAAGGGCTTGAAAGCCTGGCCCAGGGACGAACGGCCCTATGCACCGGCCATCTTCTGGAGCTTCCGCGTGATGGTCGCCATCGGCTTGGCGATGGTCGCACTCGGCCTGTGGTCGCTCGTCGCACGCTTGAGAGGCCGGCTGGACGATCCAGGGCTCTTGCACCGCGCTGCAATCGTAATGGGACCGATGGGATTCGTTGCCGTCATTGCAGGCTGGATCACCACCGAGATGGGCCGCCAGCCTTACACGGTCTACGGTCTGCTGAAGACGATTGATTCCGCCTCCCCGATCGATGTGCCCGCCGTCTCGATCTCGCTTATGGCATTCATCGTCGTCTACTTCGTCGTCTTCGGCGCCGGCGTCTATTACCTGTTCCGCCTGATGGAGAAGCCGCCAGAAGCAGGAGAGCCCGGCATGTCCGAGGACCAGCCGACCAGATCGGCCGGCATAACGCCGACGCCACCGCTGCGCTATCCGGGCCAAGCCCCCCAGTCAGACCAATAGGACCCGCGAATATGGAATTGGATCTCGCTTTCATCTGGGCCGGTCTCATCGCATTCGCCGTGCTTGCCTACGTCATCCTCGACGGCTTCGACCTCGGCCTCGGCATTCTTTTCCCGTTGATGCGCACGAGCGGGCAGCGCGACGTCGCCATGAATACGGTCGCCCCCGTTTGGGATGGCAACGAGACCTGGCTCGTTCTTGGCGGCGGCGGACTGTTCGCTGTCTTCCCCCTCGCCTATGCCGTGATTATGCCGGCGCTCTACGCGCCGATCATCGCCATGCTGCTCGGCCTGATATTCCGCGGCGTCGCCTTCGAGTTCCGCTGGAAATCAAAACGGCGCCAATGGGTCTGGGACTGGTCGTTCGCACTCGGCTCTTTAACGGCTGCCTTCGCCCAGGGCATCACCCTTGGAGCGCTGGTCCAGGGCATTGAGGTCGCCAATCGCGGCTATGCCGGCGGCTGGTGGGATTGGCTGACGCCATTCAGCATCGTCACGGGATTGGCCGTCGTCATCGGCTACGCGCTGCTCGGCGCAACATGGCTGATTTACAAGACCGAAGGCGGACTGCAGCAGCAGGCCTACGGCTGGGCATGGACGACAGCTTTCGGCACCGTCATCATGATCGGCATCGTCAGCCTCTGGACGCCGTTCCTGGATGAAGTCTTCATGCAGCGCTGGTTTGCCTTCCCGGCCATCATCTATTCGGCGCCGGTCCCGCTCCTCGTCGCCGCCGCCGCCTACTCTCTCTACAACGGCCTCAAACACCGCCACGAGCTGCAGCCCTTCCTTTCGGCACTGGCACTCTTCGTCTTGTGCTTCGTCGGGCTCGGCATCGGCTTTTATCCCTACATCGTACCGCACTCGATCACGATCTGGGACGCGGCAGGCCCCGACTCCAGCCTGATGTTCCTGCTTGTTGGCGCCGTCGTCCTGGTTCCGTTGATTCTCGCCTATACGGCTTATTCCTATTGGGTGTTCCGCGGCAAAGTCCGCGAAGGCGACGGCTATCACTGATGCCCGACGCACCGCCCGACGGAAATCGCACGGACAGGAACGCCGGCGACCTCCCGCAACCGTTGATCCGTCGGCTCGCTTGGTTTGTGGCGATCTGGGCCGCAAGCGTGGCAGCCCTGACCGTCGTCGCCTTCCTGATCAAGTTGGTAATTTAGCCTGGTCCATGCCTGCCGGCGGCCTGGCAAGGCCCTGATCGCACCGGCGAGCTGCACGCTCGCGAATTTCGGGCGCGCCAGAACCCCCTTCCAGGCTTGCTCCTCGCGGCAGCAAATACTGCCCCTCGTGCAGCCCTTGCGCAATATCAATTCCCATATATGTATATAATAGAACAATTTTCTACTTATTTGCCATCAACAGCTAGAAGATGGAACGTTTTTTCTATATTTACGTGTCCAAGAGCCTTCGATGACGCGCAAGTACGGAATCGACCGCACATGGAGCCACCTCCGAGATGACCACCATCGAAATTCACGTCGAATTGCCCGACGGCACGCGCCACACGCTCGAAGCCCCCGAGGGCTACCGCGTCATGGAGGTAATCCGCGACTACGGCCTGCCGATCAAAGCCGAATGCGGCGGCGCCTGTGCCTGCGCCACCTGCCATGTTCGCTTGCCCGAGGATTGGACGCAACGGGTCATTCCCGCCCGCGACGAAGAGATGGACAAGCTCGACGAGATTCCCGGCGCCGACGACTCCTCGCGCCTGTCGTGCCAACTTTTGACCGACTGCGCGATCGACGGCCTCGTGGTCCGGCTCGAAGCCGACTCGATCCTGGTTGCCGGCAACGACACCCGCACCGAACTCCAAGCCGCGAGCTGACCTCATGACAAACAAAACCGTCTTTCTTGATGAGCTGGAAGTCGACCGTCCTCCCTTCGCGACGCCCCCCGCCCGCGTGATCCTCGTCGGTGCGGGTCCAGGCGATCCAGAACTGCTCACGCTGAAGGCCCTGCGCGCCATCCAGACCGCCGACGTCATTCTTTATGACGAACTCGTCGAATCGGACGTCCTCGAACTCGCCCTTCCCCGCGTGCGCCGCATCCATGTCGGCAAGCGCGGCTGCCGGCCGAGCTGGAAGCAACGCGACATCCACGAATTGATCCTGGCCCATGCCTTCGGCGGCAGGACAATTGTCCGCTTGAAAGGCGGCGATCCCTTCGTATTCGGCCGCGGCGGCGAGGAACTCGCAGCCCTTCGCGATGCCGGCCTTGGCGTCGAGGTAATCCCCGGCATCACCGCTGCCATTGCCGCCGCCGCCTCGACGCAGGTGCCGCTGACCCACCGCGAGTTGTCGAGGACGGTGACGTTCCTGTCCGGCGCCGGACCGGGACACGGTCTGCCCGAGTTCACGCACATCGACCTCGAAGCCTTGAACGACGGCCACCACACCATCGCCGTCTACATGGGGGTGAAGACCTCATACGCACTCGGCACAACGCTGATCGGTGCTGGATGGGATGCAGGCACCCCGGTGCTCGCCATCGAGAACGCTTCCCGCAGCGCCGAACGCCGCGTGCGCGCCACCATCCGTGACCTCGCAGAACGCCCCGAAGCGCTGGCGCTCAAGAGCCCTGCTATTATCCTCATCGGTCGCGTCGCCGGCCTGCCGGTGGCAGGCCAGCTAGACGTGGTTCAACGAGCCGTCACCGAATACCGCGCACGGGAGCTGGCCTATGCGTAACGTCATCACCGCCAACCGTCTTGAAGACGGCATAGTTGTCTATCTCGGTCACACCGGGGACTGGACCAGCGACCTCGCTGCTGCCCGCGTCGTCGATTCCCGACACGACCTCGAGGCGTTGGAGAAGATTGCCGCGGCGGCAGTTGCGGCATGTCACGTCGTCGGCGTCTACGCCATGGACGTGGATCTCTCGAGCGGCAAGCCGATGCCGAAATCAGTTCGAGAGAAAATCCGCGCTGCGCACCGCCAGACCTTCAAAGACCTCACCGAAATTGAGATTCGCTAATGTACCGCTACGACGAATTCGACCGCGCCTTCCTGCAGGACCGCAATCGCGAATTCCGGGCTCAGGTAACGCGCCGTCTTGCCGGCGAATTGACCGAGGACGAATTCAAGCCGTTGCGCCTGATGAACGGGCTGTACCTCCAGCTCCACGCCTACATGCTCCGCATTGCCGTCCCCTATGGCGCCATGACTAGCCGCCAGCTGCGCCAGCTCGGCTATATCGCACGCCGTTGGGACAAGGGCTTCGGTCACTGGACGACGCGCCAGAACATCCAGTTCAACTGGATCAAGCTCATCGACGTTCCAGACATCCTCGAAGCACTCGCCGAAGTCGACATGCATGCCATCCAGACGAGCGGCAACTGCATCCGCAACGTTACCTCCGACCCATGCGCAGGCGCCGCCGCCGACGAGATCGAAGATCCACGCATCTGGGCGGAGGTCCTGCGGCAATGGTCGACGAACCACCCCGAATTCACCTACCTGCCACGCAAGTTCAAATTCGCCGTCACCGGCGCGCTGCAGGACCGCGCAGCGATCGCCTTCCACGATATCGGGATACGCATCGTCGGCGGGCCGAATGCCACGAAAGGCTTCCGGATCTTCGTCGGCGGCGGCCAGGGTCGCACGCCTTACGTCGCCCAGGAAATGAAAGCCTTCCTGCCCCAGGAAGATCTGCTCTCCTATCTGGAAGCAATGCTGCGCGTGTATAATCTGCATGGCCGGCGCGACAACATCTACAAGGCCCGCATCAAGATTCTCGTCAACGCCATCGGCGTCGGCGAGTACCGCCGTCAGGTCGAAGAAGAGTGGCAGCGCATCCGCGCGGAAGGCGCTGACCTTCCCGCCGAAGAGATCGACCGCATCCGCGCCCACTTCGTCGCCCCCGATCTCGCCGCCCGCCCGCTCGACGCCGCCGCGTTTGCCAAAGCCCGCAGCGAGGACGCAGCTTTCGACCGCTGGGTCCGCCGCAACGTCGTCGCACACAAGAATCCCGACCACGCCATCGTCTCGATCGCCTTCAAGGAGCCGGGCCGCCCACCGGGAGACGCAACCGCCGATGAGATGGAAAGCGTCGCCGATGCCGCCGACCGCTACAGCCGCAGCGAAGTCCGCGTCACCTACACGCAGAACCTGGTCCTGCCGCACGTCGCCCGCGCCGACTTGATCGACCTCTACGAAGACTTGAAATCAGCCGGTCTCGCGGGCGGCAACACCGACCTCATCACCGACATCATCGCTTGCCCCGGCCTTGACTACTGCAGCCTCGCCAACGCCCGCTCGATCCCCATCGCGCAGGCGATCACCGAACGTTTCGCCGATCCAGAGCGGGCCGAGAACATCGGCGAATTGCGCCTTAACATCTCCGGTTGCATCAACGCCTGCGGACATCACCACGCTGGCCACATCGGCATTCTCGGCGTCGATAAGAAGGGCACCGAGCACTATCAGATCACGTTGGGCGGATCGGCTGCCGACGACGCGTCCGTCGGCGCCATCCTCGGCCCGAGCTTTCCGGCGGAAGAACTTCCTGCGGCAATTGAAAACATCGTCGACACATATCTCGACCGGCGCACCGGCGGTGAAAGCTTCCTCGAAACCTATGCCCGCGTTGGCGCCAATCCCTTCAAGGAGGCTCTCTATGGCACGCGTTGACTTGAAATCTGCTTCACTCGCCGGCACCCCGTTGGGCGGCATCATCGCGTTGACCGTCACGGCAACGCGCGAGGAGCGT
Organism: Alphaproteobacteria bacterium BRH_c36; assembly: GCA_001516065.1. Classification (GTDB taxonomy): domain Bacteria; phylum Pseudomonadota; class Alphaproteobacteria; order Rhizobiales; family Hyphomicrobiaceae; genus Filomicrobium. The sequence continues at coordinate 28,229 of LOEV01000142.1, read as the reverse complement.
GCCTCAGCCGTCGCGGTGGCACGCGAAAGCGGCCTCTCGATAGCGATCCCGTTCGCTAGGTTCAATGACGGCCGTGGTTTTTCAATCGCCCGCCTATTGCGGAGCGAACACGATTTCAGCGGTGAAATCCTCGCGACTGGGCACACCATTCCCGATCAGGCGCTGCACCTTTTGCGCTGCGGTTTCGACGCCGTTGAACTGAGCGATTCCGCCCGTCTGCCGCAGTGGAAGAAATCGCTAAAAAGCTGTTGGCGCGCCTATCAGACCGCCGCGCGCAACCCGCTTACGCTGCGCCGTGAGGCCGCGCTGAAAAAAAATCAAAATTCTCGGGAACTCGAAAAGGCGGCGTGAGTTTACAGTTTATTGGCGCTCCCCCACCCCATCTTGCGCCAACCGCAGCGGATCGGATCCCCCCTCCGGTCCGCTGCTTTTCTTTTTGCTAGCAGGGAGTCATGCTTAACGAACCGCTAACCGATCTCGGCTGAATATCGCCAGGAGAAGCCGGAGACCGGGAGTCGGACTTAGAAAAATAATTAAGAATCTCAACGCTCTGTGCCCCCTGTTACAGCGGCGTCCTATCCTGTCCCGCACAGTGAGTTCATCAGCCCGACACAACTTAAGGAAGTGTTGGCCCAGGAAGGTCGGCGACAGACTCGCCGCCAACTAAACTCAAAGCGTACCGGGAGCAGTCCAATGCACACCACCATCATCGCAGCCATCACCTTCGCAGTCCTCGCAGCCACCGCAACCCAGGCCTCCGCCGTCAGTCGCGCGGTGAAAATGGCCTGCATCGGCGACTATCTTTCCTACTGCTCGGCTCATTCCCCCGGCAGCCCCGGTGTCCGCACCTGCTTTCGCGCCAACGGTTCGAAACTTTCCAAGCGCTGCGTTGGCGCGCTGATCAACGCTGGCATGGTCTCCCAGTCGGAAGTCAGCCGTCGCGCAGCCAAGCTGGGCCGCTGATCGTTTACCACCTTCTCTGGAAAGCGGCGGATCATCTCGATCCGCCGTTTCCTGCCGCCACTAAGCAAACTGCACGGCAACCCGCACGATCAGCTCCAATCGTGCGGGTTTCGCGTCCAATCCAAACCTTTCAGCACAATCTAAATAACTGAAAATGCTATATTTTACATAAAGTTGAACTTTTTTCCGAGAAAATCCGCTCCTTGTCCCACCCGGAACAGCGCCGCGGCAGCCGCTGCCGCATATTCGTCTCAACAGATGACGGCAGCCAACGCCAACCCAGCCCAATCCGGTAGGAGACAAGACAATGACCAGCACCTTCAAGAAGCTTTTCGCCACCGCCCTCACCGTCGCAATCGTTGCCGGCGCCTCCACGAATGCTTTCGCGGTCTCCAACGCCGTCAAGTACGCCTGCATGGGCGACTACCTCTCCTACTGTTCGGGTCACGCTCCCGGCAGCGCCGGCGTCAAGCAGTGCATGCGCGCCAATGGCTCGAAGCTTTCGAAAGGCTGCGTCGGCGCCCTCGTCAAGGCCGGCATGGTTTCGCAGTCCGAAGTCAGCCGTCGCGCCGCTTCGCTGGGCCGCTGATCCCACCCGATCGCCGGACTTCGTAAAAAACCGGCGGGAGCCCATCCCACACGCAGCCCAACACAAGCTTGCGCAGTGTTGGAGTGGTTTGTTCGGTCAACTCTGCGCAAGCTTGTGTTGACCAAGGCAAGTGTGGGTCTAAATGACCGCCCCGCCGTTTCGTGTTTCCGGGCCGCAATATCGAAGCCCCACCCGACCTGATCCCCTCCTTCTCTTTGAGAGTAGGGTAGAGGCGAGCATCCAAATCCGGCTTTCCTGCAAATTGTCAGCGTGACAACTCCTCTTCGAACGCTATAGTTTCCTCGACCGCTGCTGGTCGCGCCGACGCATCCTTTGGATAGCAGCCCTCCCTCCACCTGACACCATTCGATCCGAAGGACAGGGCAGATGACCGACAGTTCCCACAGCTCTGCCAATCGCGCAGCCGCGACATTCCTCGCCATCCTAACCGCCGTTGTCATGACGGTATCGGCCGCACGACTCCCGGCCAGCGCACAAGAGTTGGACGATCAGCGCGTCGATACCGCCTTGATTCTTGCCGTCGATACCAGTCGGTCGGTCAATGACGAACGCTTCCGCCTGCAGATGGACGGCATCGCCCAAGCTCTGGAAGACCAGGGCGTCATCGACGCCATACTCGGGGGGCCGCGCGGCGCGATTGTGATCCAGCTCGTCGCGTGGGCCGACGGGTCGGACCGGCTCCTGCCCTGGACACTCGTGCGCTCGCGCGCCGAGGCCCTTATGGTCGCCGCCCGCATCCGCCGGCTGCCCAGGATCAGCGGCGAGTACACGTGCATGGCGCGGATGCTGCGCAAACTGAGCGAAACCGTCCTGCCGAACGTCCCCTACTCACCCCTCAAAACCGTTATTGATGTTTCGGGCGACGGCATCGACAACTGCGAGTCGGTCGACCAGCTCGACGCCGCCAGAACGGAAGCGATCGGGCTAGGCGCTGTCATCAACGGCCTTCCCGTCATCGTTGACAAGGATCAGCTGGTCGGCGAAGGCGCCTACCGGGCTCCAGGCGCCGGACTGGTCCTGCTGACGCCACCCGGCCAGCGGCAAAGAACAACGCTCGATAAGTGGTTCGAAGACCATGTGATTGGCGGATTTGGCGCGTTCATTGTTCCGGCCAATGGCTATCGCGACTTCGCCCGCGCCATGCGCTCTAAATTCGTCGTCGAGATCAGCAGCGTGCGCCAACGTCCGATAATCGCGCCCGCTCCCCTGGCGCTTTCTGAATTCCCAAAAGATCTCCGCTAAAGCTGATTTCTTAAGGCGATTGCGCACGCGGCATCTTTGTGCCAGCCTCGCCTTTAGTCTAGTTTTGCGTATCTAACGTTACTCCCCGCTAGCACCGAGGCTCCTAATCAAACGTTAGATACCAAAGCAACACTAGAATCAGAGAGTTGTTCAGGTAACAATAAAAAGACGAGCTCAAGGGAGTAGAAAACTTGCGGTGGGAATCCTGGCCGCACGGCAAGTGCGGCATCCATGTCGCGACCAGCCGCGCCAACACGACCAAGCAAGCTGTAGCGGAACTTCGCGCAAATCTTCCTGCAGCCGAACTCGCCCAACTTATCGTCTTTTTTTCACCCCGGTTTGCGCCCACGGAAGTGGCTGCCGCGATGTCGGAGACATTTCCAGATACCCCGTTCAGCGGCTGCACCAGCGCCGGAGAAATCTCGCCTCACGGGATTTGCACCGGATCGATCCAAATCATGGCCTTCGAGCAGTCGCGCTTCCGGTTCTTCTCGACGGTCATCGACAACGCAGCCAGCACGGGCGTCGAAGATGCCTCCCAAATTGCCCGCCGCCTGAAGTCGCAGTTTATCGATCAATGCAACGCGTCGAACAAATTCGCCTTGCTGTTGACGGACGGGCTTTCTAATCACGAGGAAACGCTGGTTGCTGCGGTGAACTGGGCCCTCGGCGACATTCAGATGATCGGTGGTTCCGCCGGCGACGACTTGAGATTTGAAGCGACCGCCCTCGTCCATAACGGCCGCACCGTCAATAATGCCGCTGTCCTGATGCTGGTCGAAACCGAGATCCCCTTTCACGCCTTCAAGACGCAGAACTTCGATCCAACCCCCATCAAGCTCGTCATCACCGCCGCCGATGCCGAACGGCGCATCGTTCACGAATTCAACGCCGAGCCAGCCGCGCTCGAATACGCAAATGCCATCGGCCTTATCCCCGAAGATCTCGGCCCCTTCAGCTTTGCTTCCCACCCCCTCGTCGTGAAGGTCGGCAGCGACTATTATTGCCGCTCGATCCGCAACATGAACCCCGACGGCAGCCTTTCTTTTTTCTGCGCCATCGACGTCGGACTGGTGCTGACTGTCGCCCGCCCGACCGATCTGGCCGAAGCGACCGAAGCGACCTTGAGCGAAGTTGACAAGATCCTCTCAGGCACGCAGATGATTCTCGGCTTCGACTGCATCCTGCGCCGCCTCGATGCGGAAAATCGCCAGATGGGCAGCCGCATGGAACAGATCTACAGGCGCCACAACGTCGTCGGCTTCCATACCTATGGCGAGCAGTATAACGCGATGCACTTGAACCAGACCTTGACCGGCATCGCCTTCGGCGCGCCGTGAAATTCGAAATTCCAACTCACAACTCGAACCGCGATTCCTTGAACTTGATGTACCAGACTTCGCCCCACGAACTCAGCCGCCAGCTTGAGAAGCTGAACAAGATCAACGCGGCACTGATCGAGCGAGTCGAGCGCTCCGTCGAGCAGCAGGGCAACTCCTATTCGCTGTTTACGGCCGCCATCGGCCTCGAGAACCAGGTTCGACAGCGCACCGACGAACTACAGGAAGCGCTCGGCCGCCTGGAGCGCTCCAACGACGCACTCGTTGCCGCCCGCGACGAAGCAGAACGCGCCAATGAGGCGAAAACCCGCTTTTTCACCGCCGTTGGTCACGACCTGTTGCAGCCGCTGCATGCCGCCCGCCTAACGCTTTCGGCCCTGGGCGAGAGCAACGAGATAATTGAGCACCGCAAGCTGGCCCATCAGATCGACCACGCTCTGTCCTCCGTCGAAGAATTGCTGCGGACGATGCTCGACATCACCAAGATCGAGACCGGCGTCACCCTACCTTCGCCACGGCCACTGAACCTCAAGAGGCTGTTTGAATCCCTGCAACTGGATTTCGCCCCGTTGGTGGCCGAGAAGGGACTGCGCCTTGAGGTCATTCCCAATGGGCTCAGTGCCGTTTCCGACCCCGCGATGCTGCGCCGGATTTTGCAGAACCTGCTTTCGAACGCCGTCCGCTTTACCGCAAGGGGAAGTATCGAGCTCGAAGCCGAACGCGTTGCAGACGGGGTCCGCATTTCGGTGACCGACACCGGACCAGGAATTCCCGAAGCCGACCGCGAGCGCATTTTCGAAGAGTTCCAGAGCGGATCGAACGAAAGGCCGGCAAGAAGCGGTGGCTTCGGTCTGGGTCTCTTCATCGTCAAGCGGATGGCTCACGCCTTGGGTCATTCGATCGACCTTCAAACCATCCCGGCGGTGGGCTCGACCTTCAGCATCGTCGTCCCCTTTGCACCCTCATCATCGGAGAATTCTTCGATCAAAAGCACCCCGCACAGCTCACCCTCAGACCAGTACGGCTTCACCGACGTCCACGTCCTGGTTATCGAGAACGATCTCGACATCATCGCTGCGACCAAGACCCTTCTGGAGCAATGGAACTGCCGGACATTCCCCGCAACCGATCTCGGTCAGATCGAGAACTACATCGTCGAGAGCGAGCGCGCGCCATCCATCATTCTTGCCGATTATCATCTCGATGACGATGCCTGCGGGCTGACCGGCGTCGCGCGTCTGCGGCAGGCATTCGGCACAGACATCCCGGCGATCGTCATCACCGCGGATCACGGGACGGTCTCCGCCAATGCAGTGAAGGCCGCGGGCTGCGAACTCCTGTGCAAGCCGATCCGGCCAGCGGAGCTACGCGCGCTGATGCGCCATTTGCTGACTTAGAAAGGCAAGCGTTAGGGAACTCATCGGTCCCGCCGTCGCGCAACCAGCGACAGCCTCAAGACTCCGCGTCCGAAGGCTTCTCTTGGGGCAACGTCACCTTGGAGACTTCGATCACCGCCTGCGTCCTTGAGGCGACCCCAAGCTTGCGCAGGATCTCCGAGACGTGCGCCTTGACGGTCGTCTCTCCGACGTTGAGTTCATGAGCGATCTGCTTGTTGAGCAGGCCCTGCTTCAGCATGTTCAACACACGCAACTGTTGCGGCGTCAACTGCTTCAGCTTGGCAATCGCCTTGGCCGTTTCACCGGCAATCAAATCGGGTGGCTGGTATCCCGAAGGCAAACACACTTCGCCATTCATGACACCCTGTATGGCACCGACAAGCTCCGGCTTGCGAACGGCCTTCGAGATATAACCCGATGCCCCACAGGTCATGGCTCGGTGGATCGTCTCCGCCTCGTCGATCGCCGACACGATCACCACAGGCAATTTCGGATAGCGTGCGCGCAACTCGAGAAGGCCTTCGAAGCCGCGCGTGCCCGGCATATTGAGATCGAGCAGGACGAGATCGAAGCTGCCTCCCTTGTCGATCGTAGCAATTGCCGATGAAAGGGAGTCCGCTTCCGCGATATCGGCTTGCGGAAAAGCCGTGTGAATCGCCAGCTTCATGGCATCAAGAAATAGCGGATGATCGTCAACGACGAGAAAGCTCTCCGGCATCGTGTAGGTTTCCAGTGCATGCGCTGCTGCGGCGGCAGTGATCATCAAGTGTAGCCTTCACGAATGAAACTTCAAGTCGGCGGATAGCAGATGTTGGAAGCAGAAAAGGGTAAGCGGCTGGGAAACCGCTTACCCCTGTCGTCGTGTCATGTCCGACTATATGAGGCTATCGCGGTCTTACTTCGACGCTACCGACTTCGGCAGCTTGAATGTCCAGACCATCCCGCCCTGGTTCAAGTGGGCAACCGTCTTGGCGACTTCACCGCCCCACAATGGAACCGCACCGCCCCAGCCGGATACGACGGTCAGCATCTGCTCGCCGCCCTCTTCCCAGGTGATCGGCGAACCGACGATGCCCGAACCGGTGTTGAACTTCCAAAGTTCCTCACCCGTTTTGGCGTCGAGCGCCTTGAGGTAGCCTTCGGGCGTACCGGTGATGACGAGACCGCCAGCCGTGGTCAGAACGCCGCCCCAGAGCGGAGCCTTGTTCTTCATCGACCAGACGATCTTGCCGGTTGCGGGATCGATCGCCTTCAGGGCACCGATGTGATCTTCGAAAATCGGCTTGATGGTGAAGCCTGCGCCGAGGTAGGCGGCACCGGCTTTGTAGGTCACCGGCTCGTTCCAAAGGTCCATGCCCCATTCGTTGGCGGGAACGTAGAACAGCTTGGTGTCGGGCGAGTAGGCCATGGGCATCCAGTTCTTGCCGCCGAGGAAGCTCGGTACGACGAAGACCGAAGAGCCCTTCTTGCCGTCTTTCGACTTGGTCGGATCGCCGGGACGGTTCGCCGGGTCGTAGATAGGACGGCCATTTTCATCAAGGCCCTTTGCCCAGGTGATCTGCTCGACGAACGGAAACCCGCGGATGAACTTTCCGTTCTCGCGGTTCAGGACGTAGAAGTACCCGTTTCGGTCGGCGGTCGCTGCAGCCTTCGTTCCGTCGAGGTCGAACGAAACGAGTTCGTTGACGCCGTCATAGTCCCAGCCATCGTTTGGCGTCGTCTGGAAGCCCCAGTTGATCTCGCCGTTTTCCGGGTTGATCGCAATGCGGGCAGTTGACCACTTGTTGTCGCCGGGGCGCATGTGACTGTTCCACGGAGCCGGGTTTCCGGTTCCAAAGAAGATCTGCTTTGTTTCAGCATCGTAGGTGCCGCCGAGCCAAGTGGCCGCGCCGCCCGTCTTCCACAGATCGCCCGGCCAGGACTCGTTCTTCTTGCCGGTCATTGTCGATTCTTTGCCATTGAGCATGCCCATATGGCCTTCGATCGTCGGGCGCGACCAGACGAGTTCGCCGGTTTCGGCCTTCCGGGCTTCCACGCGGCCGATGATGCCGAATTCACCGCCCGACACGCCCGTCACGAGCAGCGGACCGTGCGCGTCCGAAGGAACGATCAGCGGAGCAGCCGTGTATGAGTAGCCCTTCTTGTAGTCGTCGATCTTCTGCTTCCAGACGACCTTGCCGGACTTGCTGTCGAGTGCGACGAGCTGGGCGTCGAGGGTACCGAAGATGAATTTGTCGCCGATGAGCGCGCCGCCGCGATTGATCACGTCGCAGCATGGTAGAATACCCTCGGGCAGACGCGCGTCGTACTGCCACAATTCGTCGCCTGTCTTGGTATCGATGGCCCAGGCGCGGCTGTAGGAGCCGGTGATGTACATCACGCCGTCCTTGACGAGCGGCTGGGTTTCCTGGCCACGCATCTTCTCGCCGCCAAGCGACATGGTCCACGCAGGAACTATCTGCGCCACGTTGTCCTTGTTGATCTTGTTGAGCGGGCTGTAGCGCTGCCCCTGCGTACCCAGTCCGTAACTGACAACGTCGTTGCTCGTTGTTGCGTCGTTGACGATGTCGTCGATCGTGACATCGGCAAGCGACGGCTGCGAAACCGCTACCGTCAACGCGAGTGCGCTAGCGGTCAGAAGCCACTTCCTCATTTTCGGCGTTCCCCTTGGTTGTATCTGGTTACCGAATTTCACGTCAGTCATCGCACCCGGAAACGAAATTTCCAGGTGGAGTTCCATGGTGTGATACTTGCTTGGCCCGGGAGGACCTTCGGCGATCGTGAGGCGATGAAGGCCAACGCAATCAACTATTGACTTCATCCCTTCCGTCGCCGGCTCTGCTTAATCGAAAGCGAGCCTGCGCTAACGTAGCGCAGGTCCCCAGACGCTCTAATTGCCAAATAGTACATGAGCGGAAAAAGGGTCGCTGGATGGCGTGCACGAGCAGCAGCAGGCCGATGCGCCGACTTCCCTGGATGCTCGTCTGAGATCGAATCGATTGCTAGTCCTGCCGGTCGACTCGCGGCCACAGATCGGCTTCGAGCTTCGGATAAAAATGCATGACGGACCGTTCGTATTCATAACGCGCCAGTGCGATTTTTTGCGTCCACGCGGGCAGCGGCTCCTGCATGGCTTCGTTCATATCGAGTCCGCGATCGAACGCCCCGCCGATGAGTTCCTCGATGGACTTCAGCCAGTCCCCCGTTTGGCGCAGCGCCCGCGGTGTCATTTCCATCGGGCCATGGCCGGGCACGAGGCCGGAAAACGATGTCTCGCTCAGCGTCTTGAGAGAGGCTTGCCAGACAGGCAGGTCGGCATGCGGCGTCGTCGGCGCACGGTCGAGGAACGCGAGATCTCCGGCAATGAGCAGGCCGCTCGCTTCGTCGAAGATGGCAAGGTCGCAGTCGGTGTGCCCGCCCAGAACCAGCGTGCGAATGCGCCGCTGGCCGATGTCCTCCACGCCCGTTTCCACGAATTGTTCCGGCAGCACGACCTCGGTGCCGCGCATCCAGTCCCCGGCCAGGTAATACATCGCCGAGGCGAAATCGTCGCCCGCGCGCTTCAAACCCTCGACCACGCCGGCCGGCGCCGCCAAGGTCTTCGCCCCGAACGCCTGGCTGCCGAACACATGGTCGGGATGGAAGTGCGTGATGAAGGCTCGCACCACTGGTTTTCCAGTGAGTTCCCTGGCTGTTTCCGCAAGCTGCACCCCATACCGCCGCGAAGGCCCGGTATCGATCACGACCGCGCCCTCGGAGGTATCGAGAATGGTGATGTTGGCGATTGCACCGCCGTTTTCGCGCGTGATGGCTTCATCGACGCCGGTCAGCATCCAGGCGCCGGGTGCGATCTCTACGGGCTTCATCGAGTATCGCAAGGGCGCCGCTTCGAGCGCGAACATCGGCAGGAACGCGAGGCCGCCGGCAACGCCCGCACTCTTCAAAAAGCCCCTCCGGTCAACCGATAACGCGGGCCGGTCCCGCCTACTGTCAAACCCGCAAGTCAAGCGCCGCTACTCCGCTCTCTTCGAGTTGTCGAGACGGCTCTCACGCCACGTTGTATCGATTTTCGATGAAAAAACATTCCCGCCTATATCGCGGCCCTCGACACCGATCAGCTTTTCCCCGAGCGGCTGGCGCACCAGCATCGTCAGCGTCGGATCTTCGCTCACCGGCTCACGCATCTCGATGGTCGCCAAGAACTTGCCGCTCGTCGAACGCACGCGCAGCTGCTCGATGAAGAAGGCTGGAATATTGTCGCGCGTAAGCCCCGTATCCATCGGATGCTTGATCGTCATGCGCAGCCGCGACATGCCGTCGGCCTGACGCCACGCACGTCCACGCGTATTGCCCACCGTCAGTGACCAGTCCGGCTTATTGCGCGCCATTGCCGGTGACGAGCATCCTCCGCCTGCAGCTTCCAGGTACTGGCCGCCGACGTGCCAGACGCCATCCCCCGTCAAGGCTGCCGCGCGAACCGGCGTCGCCTGCTCGACCTTCATGCGGAATGCGACGTAGGGCGCGGCATCGTGCGGCGTCAGCGTCAGGGCATGCTGGACGGGATTGAGATCGGCAAACACGACGACCTTGCGGACATCGGGCAGTTCACGTGCATCGACCGTCACCGGCACCTGCGCCTGATTTTCAACGACGCTTGGAACGCTGACCTTGACGCGCGCATCGAACTTGTAGCGCCCTTCGCCGAAGAACTGCGTGCGCATTTCCTCCCACATCGGCGAGTTGAGCGGATCGGCCTGTTCCACAGCCTGTTCGCCCGCATGTACGACTGGTACGGGAATGACCGGTCCAGGCACAATGAGTCCCAATGACAGAATCGAAAGGATCAAGGATGAGGTCCGGCGGCGCATGTTCATCACCCGTTCGCGTCTGCATTGATGTTGAAAAAAGGATACCATGCTTCGCAAGGCCGTACATACCGATACCGTAAGTGTTCGAAACGCGGCCGCGGGCGAACGTTGAAAGTTAGAAGTTTTCTCGCCAGGCGACACCGCCAAGTGCAACCGGAAAGCAAGCTATTGCTGGCCTGCGCCGCCCCGGACTCTATTACTTCGGCGCGACGTAGCTGACGCCGTACTTCTCGAAGATCTTGGCCAATTCACCGCTCGATTTCATCTCGCTGAGAGCTCCACCAATGGCGTATCCAAGATCGCGGCTGTCTTCCCTGACTGCCGTACCGATGTTCCATTTCGAGCGCAACGTATCGGGAAACTCCGGTTCGGAGAACTGGAGCTGAAGGTCCTTGCCGTGTAGAGCGGCCTCGATCTGCGCGCGCCGGCCCATCAGTCCCGCACTGCCGCCTTCGAGGAAGTTTTCCGCAGCACCCTCGAACTTCACGAACGGGCTGACATTGTTGCGCAGCTTGCCATCCTGGGTAAAGGCCAGGAAATAGTGCGTCGAGGTCGCGAATTGACAGGCAATCTTGTTGCTCTTGCCGTCGGCGAATGCATCGAGAGTTGCATCCGCACCAAGCACATCGGTCTTCAGCGCCAGGATGACGTGCTCATGATAGTAGGCATTGGAAATCGCCGCGAGGTTGTTGCGTGCGATGAGTTCGCGGTCCATCGGCACGTGCATCAGGACATCGCCTTTGACGCCGCCGGTTCTCGGGCCCTGCCAGATGTTCGAGCGGATGTCGTCGTCGACCTCCTCGCCTGCGCCGCGTGCGATGATGTCGGCCTTGATACCTAGCTTCTGCGCGATGGCACGTGCGATGTCCGCATCGATCCCGACCACCTTGCCCTCCTCGGTCTCCCAGGCGAACGGCTTGAAATCGGTGTAAACGACGACCCTGAGCGAACCGTCCTCGCGCACCTCATCGAGCGGGCGCGCTTGCGCAGCACCTGCCGCTGCGAAACCGAGGCAGAAAAGCGCAGCGGCCAGGAGGCCCCAGCCGCGGCACCCTGCCAGACTCGCTGGGAAGGAAACGCTCATTCTTCGTGCTTTGATTCGACATAGGACCGGATTGCCCACATCGCTTCCTGGTTCAGCATGCCTTCGAATGCCGGCATACGCGTGATTCCGTTCACCGTCGCGCCATGACGGATGCGCTCGATAAACCACTCGTCGCCATCGTCACCCTTGTCGAGGTAACGCAGGTCCGGCGACAGTCCGCCGGAGATCACCTGCAGGCCATGGCAGCGCGCGCAGTTCTGCGCGTAGCCCGACGTACCGATTTCCAGTGCTCTGGCATTGCCACGATACGGATTCTTTGTCAGCCACTCTTCACCAAGCGGCTCCAGCCCCGATGTATCGACCGGTTGCGGCGTTACATCGCCGTGCGCGTTAACCATGGTCGTCCCCGCCAGCAACGCGAGGCAGACCGCCAAAGTCGCCGTACGGCTACGAATAAATTCCATGCAGGCCACTCCTTGAGTGCGTTTTCCAGTTTCCCCAGTGGCCATGTATATGCCGTCCTGCGGCTGAGCGAACACTGTCAATAAGTGCAAACCGGCGCTCCCGGCTCCACACGCCCAGCGTCGGAACCGAAGCGTTATGCACCTTTGTACATGTGCAAACCGAGCCGTTCGTACCCTACGTTGTCCCTTCAGGCCCTGCCTTACGCCTTTCAGGAATGCCGCCACTGACAGGCCGCAGTGTCGCGCCGCCAGGGAGTTGAAGCTGTGAGATTGACTCGATTGATCTGGTCCGCTCGCCTCGCCGCTTGTGCCGGCGTCTGCGCCTACCTTGCCGGCGGCGCAGCAGCCGGTGCCGCCGAACTCTACGTCTCCAACGAAAAGGACAACTCGATCTCGGTGATCGACACCGGCACGCTTGAAGTCGTCCGCACGTTCGCGGTAGGCATGCGCCCGCGCGGAATCGCCTTTTCTCCCGACCAGAAATTCTTCTACGTCTGCGCCAGCGACAGCGACGCCGTCCAGGTCTACGATGCTGCGACCGACAAGCATGTTTACGATCTCCCCTCCGGCGAAGATCCCGAACAGTTCGCAGTGACACACGACGGCAAGCAGCTCTACATCGCCAACGAAGACAATGCCGTCACTACCGTTGTCGACTTGGAGACACGCCAGGTTATCCGTCAGATTGACGTCGGCATCGAGCCCGAGGGTGTCGCCATCTCCCCCGGCAAAAGGATCGCTGTCACGACGTCGGAAACGACCAACATGGCGCACCTGATCGACACCGCGACGTTCGAAGTGACCGACAACATCCTCGTCGACCAGCGCCCCCGCCACGCGGAGTTCACTTCCGACGGCGCCAAGCTCTGGGTGTCCGCGGAGATCGGCGGTACGGTATCCATCATCGACATGGCCGAACGCAGAATCGAAGACAAGCTGAGTTTCGAAATCCCCGGCTTGACGGAAGATGTGATTCAGCCGGTCGGAATAAAGCTGACCAAGGATGACAAGACTGCGTTCGTCGCCCTTGGGCCGGCAAACCGTGTGGCCGTGATCGACGTAGCGACAAAAAGGGTGACGAAATACATTCTGGTCGGCCAGCGCGTCTGGCATCTTGCATTCTCGGCCGACGAGAAGATGCTTTTCACCACCAATGGCGTTTCAAACGACGTGACGGCGATCGACACCACGACATTGCGGGCGGTGAAGTCGATCACGGTCGGCCGCTACCCATGGGGGCTGGCGCTGAAGGGATCGAAGCGAACCGATTGAACGACGTGAACTTCGCGAAGGATCATAAGGCAATGTCGCGAGCGGGATGGATGCGGAGCGGTGCTGGACTTTTCACCGCCTGTCTCATGCTGCTCGGCTCTCAGGCCTGTGCGCAACACGCTCACATCGATCCCGCGAGCGGATACAGGATCTCTCATTATCGCGCAGTGGTGCCCGACACCGCTCCTGGAGCGACACGCGTTGGTACCCAAGAGGTCGAGGAATTCTTCAAGGAGGGCAAAGTCGCCTTCATCGACGTACTGCCATCGACAGGAGCCGGGTTCGATCCTAACACGGGCCAATGGCGTTTGAGCGAGACGCACGCGAACATCCCAGGATCGAAGTGGCTGCCCGACGTTGGACGCGGCAACCCCGACGCCGTTCTCGATCGCTACTTTGCGCTAAACCTGAAAGCCGTCACGGGCGGCGACAAATCCGGCGCCATCCTCATATATTGCAAGGCTGATTGCTGGATGGCATGGAACGCGGTGAAGAGGGCCGCCGGCTACGGCTATACCAACATCTACTGGTATCCCGACGGCATCGACGGATGGGCCGAATGGGACAACCCGACGGCACCGGCAGTGCCCGTTCCAGTAACCGTTGTCAGTGAATAAATAGAGGGCATTGCGGGCCCCACGTAAAAGCCGGCCCTGCTCGGCTTCGTGCGCCGCCGGGATTTCGGCAAAAACGGTTAATAATCTGCAAAATGCGCCGCGGGTCCGCGGCTGCGGCGGGATGTCGGTCCGGGCCCAATCGTGCTAGTGTAGCGCACCTAACGTTTGGTACCCGCTTGCGGCTGGATTCGAAACCAAACGTCAGGTACAAAAGCTACATTAGAATCATAGAGTTGCTAGTGTTCCTTATGGTTCTGACATTTGCTCAGGAGTTCGCCGCACAGGCAAGCAAATGCCAGATCCGGAACACTGTTACGTTGTTCCTCAGGTAACTGTGGGCCGGAACTGATCGGTACATTTATAGCATATTCATCCGCATGCTGGCAGCATGGTTGGAGTGATGCATCATTGCTTTGCGCGGCGTCGGTCGTGCGGGCTGACTACAGATCAAGATCAGGGAATCTCAATATGTCTGGGCCAAGACGATCGATAATCCGAATAGCCGCCGTCCCGCTCTTGCTGGCAACAGGTTGGACTCAAGTTAGCGCCGAGGACGCAAAGAGCGACGACAACGTCGATATTGCTGCCCTTGCCCGGTCGATAGAACTGGATCCCAAGCTCTCGCGCTGCACCGTCTCGAAAGAACGCAGCGGCAAAGGTCTGGAGAATCTCCTGACCGTATTGAAGGACGGTAAACCCCCAGCCGTCGCGCGCGCAGTCTACCGCTGGAAACAACAGCGCATTGCTGGCGAAACCCGCAAGGTGCCCAAGTTCATATTCGGCAGCAAGTCCGGATCCGACAAGGACGCCAAAATCGCCATCATGAGCGATGAGTACGATTCCGTTTCCTGGGGCCCTGCCTTTGACGACAAGGGCGGTCAGGCGCTCTACGGAACTCTCGCCAAGGCAGCCGAAAACAAGGACGACTCGATTCTCGAAGGCAAACTTGACCCTATGCTCACCGGCCTGCGCGAGGCGCTTGAGGTAACCGGCAAGGATGAGCTGGTTTCGTGGGGCCAGAAGTTTTCGATCCAGGATATGGCAGCCGTTTCCCAGCAGGTCATCGCAACCCAGGAGCCGCAGGAAGCCGAGATAGCCGATGGCGTTAAACTCGAAATTGGCATGCAGACATTCACGACGCGCCAGCTCTACGCCTACATGCACCCCGTCTACGATCCAGACAAGAACGCGCTGTCCTGCGACAAGCTGGAGGACTCTCTCCCCGTTTCAACCGAGTATCAGCTCTACGTCGCGCTGACCGGCATCCAGGAAGGCGAATCGGCTGAACTCGCCGATGCCGCAGAAGTCGCTCCAGGCGACGAAGAGGCCCAGGGCGACGCCGATCTGGCTGGCAACGAAATCGATAACGAAATTGAACTTGCCGAAGGCCCGCAAGGTGAACCTGCCGAAAACCAGGACGTCGCTGCCTTGGATGAGGCCGGCGAAGCGGAAGGCGATGAAGTTGCTATTGCCGAGGAAGGTGTCGAGGGTGAGTCTCAAGAGGTCGACTCCGACATCGTCGAAGTCGACGAAAAATCATATTCCTCCGGACCGCGCCGCCAACCCAAGAAGCCCTACCGCGCGCCAAGGGATGACTACTACGAGGAGCCGGTGGAGACGATCGACTATGATCCGGTTTACGTCGTAGACGATGTCGAAGAGTACGTTGACGACTGGTATGATTACCCGGGTTATTACGACGACTACGGCTATACGGAAGTCTATTACGAGCCCCTGCCGCCGCCGATCTTCATTCGTCCGCCGATTATCGTAACGCCCGTCATTTCCTTGTTCGGTGGTGCGATCGTCTTCGCTGCCGTCGCTCAGCCGCGCTGGCAGCGCCCTTGGTGGAACCGTCCGGTGGCGTTCGCCAGGAACCGTCCGAACAGCACGACGATCAACATCAACTTCATCAAGCCGAACCGTCCGAAGGCCTTCAAGCCCGGCTGGGGCCTGAACCAGAATCGTGGCTTCGTACAGCGCAAACCGAAGGCGCTTGCTGGCAAGGGGCGTCTCATTCCTGCCAAGGCCACGCTCGGCGCCAAGCGCAAGCCCGGCGGGATTGCCGGCAAGCCCGGCTTGTTCAAGCCGAAGAACGCCAATCGCATCCGTAACGGCAAAGCCGCCAAGAAGGCACTTGCTGCCAAGAAGGCAGGTCGCAAATTCAGTCCCAAAGGCCAGAAAGCAGGCAAAAATGCTGCCATCGCAAAGCGCCAGGCCGCAGCCAGGCAGGCCGCACTGGCCAAGAAGAAAGCTGCGTTAGCCAAGCAGCAGGCCGGCAAGAAAGGCGCAGCCGCCAATAAAGCCGCAGCCAAGGCCAAGGCTGCCAAGACCAAGGCCGCGCTCGCCAAGAAGCGTGCTGCCAACAAGCAGGCCGCCACGAAAGCTGGAAACAAGAAGGCCCTGGCAGCAAAGAACGCCGCCGCCAGAAAACAGGCCGCCAAGAAAGCGGCTCTCGCCAAACAGAAAGCGGCCGCAGGTAAGAAAGCCGCCGGCAACAAAAAGGCAGCTCTTGCCAGGCAAAAGGCCAACGCTGCGAAGAAAGCAGCGGCTGCACGCCAAGCTGCCGCCAAGCAGAAAGCGGCTGCCGGCAAGCGCAAGGCTGCCGCGAACAAGGCTGCGGCTGCAAAGAGAGCGGCCCAGGCAAAGCAAAATGCAGCCGCCAAGGCTGCCGCTGCCCGCAAGAACGCCCAGGCCAAGCAGCGCGCCAACCAGCAAGCCAAGCAGCGCGCCAACCAGCAGGCCAAGCAGCGCGCTAACCAGCAGGCCAAGCAGCGCGCCAACCAGCAGGCCAAGCAGCGCGCTAACCAGCAGGCCAAGCAAAGGGCGCAACAGCAAGCCAAGCAGCGCGCCAAACAACAGGCCAACGCAAACAAGGGTCCCCGCCCTTGCCCGCCTGGTAAACGCCGCGTTCCAGGCAGGGGCTGCATTTAACGACGTTGCGATATAAGTGAACGGCGCTTCTTCGAGATGCGCCGTTCACCTTCTCTCCTCAGGTTCAAGCTTCCGACAATCCCTTTGCGACAGCGAACGGACAATCAGCACTTGAACACCACCACGAAATCGACGACTAGATTTTCCCCGGTGCTCGCCCTCACAAGGCGCGCTCCCGTTTAAAGCCAGCTCAGCCGAGCCCGCTCGAAGCACACCCGGTGGATTTTCCACCGGTCCGATGGTCGAACGGCTCGCGTTTCATGGAGACAACGATGAATCCGGTTAAGAACATTCTCAGCAGCGGATTGATTTGCGGCACGCTGCTCGTTGCAGCAACCTCGTCAGGCTTTGCAGCCGACGTCGACTTCTCCCGCTACTTCAAATCCGCGACAGCTCTTTCGGCGGTTGCCAGCGCCGTCTCCATTCTCGAGCCGTGCGAAAAACCCATTAAGTTTTCCGAGAAGGTCGAAGATGACGCCGTCACGTTGACCGCAACCTGCCCCGCCTCAGACGGTGAATCCATCACCGTTGAGGTCAGCTTCCAGAAGGACGAGACAGGCACTCTTTTTCCCGACTCGTTCGACTACGGGAACTGAGCATCGAGCGGAAGTTCACCAACACGCGCAACCCTGAAATCCGGCGTTCCAGTCATTGGGACGCCGCTTTTTTATGATATCGCCGTCAAAGGGAAATCTCCGGCCGCGCGATCATCAGCCAGACAATAGCCAGCACGGCAAAGAAGGCTGGAAACCCGCTCGCAAACCATATCCGGAACAGCCGGTGATAGAGTTCCGGCAATTCGCGTCCCTCCCTGTCGGCGGCTCTGGCGAGATCGCGCAGGCGCAACTGTATGACAACAACCGGCAGCCAGAACATCCCCGCCAACACGTAAAGCGCCAGCGAGACGACGATCCACCCCTCGCCAAGGCCCCACCCCGTTGCTTTAGCGAGCAGCACCCCCGTGACTGGCTGCATGACGACCGACGTCGCCGTGAAGATGACGTCGGCGGTCACCACCGTTTGCGCCGTATGGGCGATAAGTTTCGCATCGCCCGTCCGATGCGCCATGACCATGAAGAACGCTATTCCCGCCCCCGTCCCGAGCAGCACGGCAGACCCGATGACGTGCAGCCACCGAAGTAACTCCACCCACTCCATTAGCGCTCCTCCGCCATCGCAATTAGCATCAGCCCGACGCCGATTACGGGGAAGATCTTCATGAGCGGCCCAAGCGGATCCGCCCAAAGTTCAGGCGTCAAGAAGCTGCCGAGAATGAGATAGGCGACCGAAACAAGCACAGCGGCGATACACGCGGGAACGAACGTTTGCCGCACCAGCATTGCCGCTCCAACCGACATATCGACGACTGCACCGCCAACCACCGAAACGGAGGCCGCCATTTCGCCAACCTGGCCGGCAATGAGGCTCGCCGCCCGCGTCATCTGCCAAAGTCCGATGACACCCGAAGCGATCCAGAACATGGCGAATAGAACGACGGCGACAGGAAACACCAGCTGCACGCGTGCGAACATGCGCTCCTGCCGTGTCGCCGGCATTCTTTTGAGGGTTTCGGCCAACGATAAGAATTCTTCTCCGGTCGCCGTTCGCCACGGTTCCGGATCCCCGATCACATCACCGTCCAGAACCTTGAGCGCCGTCGTCCTGAGCGGCGCCCGCCAGCCGAGATGTCCCGCAACGTCGGCTATGCGGCCCATCGCCATCGCGAGCCAAAGCGGCAATCGCCACACCGCGGCCGGCCGCGAGAACCCGAGCCAGTCGCGGAACGTCAGGACAATCTCTTCGAGCGACTGGCTTTGCGGCGCGACGAGATCGAAATCCTCCTGCGCTAGCCCAGGCTCGCTCAGCGCGCGGGCCACCGCACGGGCGACGTCGCGCACATCGATCGACTGCAGCCGCGCATCCGCCAGCGCGATCGGCTGCACAACGGGAAACGCCGCCAGCATCCGGATCAGGCTGGTGCCACCGTAGGCCGTCTCCGAGATTACCAGACCCGGTTTCAGGATGACCCACTCCAGACTGCTCGCCCGCAGAGCCGCGTCGGCTTCGCCCTTGGTCGCCATGAACTCCGTCGCCGCATGTTGTTCCGCTCCCGGCGCCGAGATCTGCACAAATCGCAAAACGCCGGCCTGCGCGCACGCACCGATCAGCGCCACGATCGAATCCCGCTGCACGCGTCCCAAATCATCCTGCATCCCCGACTGCAAGGCCCCCGAGGCGTTGACGACCGCATCGATGCCGGCAAGGTGTCCGTCCCAGTCCTCCGGAAACAGCAGTTGATTGAGATCACCGGCAATCCACCGGACCTCCGGCAACAGCTTCTCTCCGCGCGCTGCCGCACGCGCCAGGCCAATGACGTCATGACCGCGCGCCACGAGTTCCCGCACGACCGCCTGCCCAATCAGCCCGTAGGCTCCAAGTACGAGAACGTTCATCGACGTCTGCCCTCCTCGATATTCGACGGATCGTGCCGTGGTTGCGGCCTCGTGAGAAATTACGGCGGGACCGTAGGGCTTTTCACCTGCCGCGCAAATGCCCGCTCGCCGGCATGCTACGAATTCGCACCGGAACCGAAAAATTCTGTACTGAAAAAACTTGTCTCGCTGCGACGGATTTCCGGGCTCCCGGCCGTTGTTGCCATTGAGGACCCCAATGCACTGTCCGCATTATCAACAGGAAGCGAATGAGAGCATGTCAAAACTTCACCTAGCGATCGGCGCCGGCCTTGTTGGCGCACTCAGCATTTTCGCCTTGAGCGCCGCAACGGACACCGTGTCGGCGCGCGGCTGGAAAGGCGGCGAGCATCACGGCGGCTACGGCCGTCATCACGGTGGCGGCAGGAAGGGTTTCCGCAAACTGCGTGGCATGGATGCCGACGAAAACCGCGTAGTGACCAAGGCGGAATTCCTGGCGCCGAAGGAAAAGCGCTTCAGCGAACTTGACACCGACGCCGACGGCAAGCTCACCGAAGCCGAACTCTTCAAGGAAATGGACGAGACGGCCGACTATTACGCACGCCGGGCTATCAAGGATTTCGACACCGACGGCGACGCAAGGATTTCCAACGACGAATACGAAGCCCAAGCCAGAAAGCGCTTCGAAATGCGCGACCGCGATCGCAGGATGCATCGTGGTGAGCGCACCGAAAGCGAGGGTCGCGGCGATGGCGCTGTATCAGACAATAAGCCGTCGGAAGGTACCGCTTCTACGGAAGGAGCCGGCAAGTCGGCTGAAACAGGCAGTGCCGAAGATCGCGCCGACGGTGACCGTCGTCGCTGGCGCGGACGTGACCTCAAGGATCGCAAACGGCATGGCTGGCACCATCGAGGCGGCAATCGGTCGGGCTGGGCTCGCACTATCGATGACGCCGTCGAACGCAGCGCCGAACGTTTTGCACGGCGCGATGCCAACAACGATAGCTTCATCGACGCCGACGAAATCCGGGCTCGCGGCGCCGAACGCATGGCGTATTTGAAGAAGAAGCTTATCGGCCGCCTTGATACCGACAACGACGGTAGCGTCAGCAAGGAAGAATACCTGGCAAAGTCACAGGCAAAATTCTCCAAGCTTGATCTCGACAGTGATGGCGTTATCACAGCCAAGGATCTGCCGCCGCGGGCCGCCCGCCTCTGGACCGAAAAGTCCGGCAAGCGGGACTGACCCACTTGCAGCTCTGTTACCTACATGGCTGGAGCCCGCCCGGCACCACTTCGCCGGCGGGCTCGACGGCAACGAGATCAACCCGCTTGGGGGGCCGCTTGGCGGAGCACGAAGACGGCGAGCTTCTGAAGCGAATAGGCGCCGGCGACACCGCCGCTTTCAGGCGGCTGGCCGAGCGCCACACACTGCGGCTCCTGCGCAGCGCGCGCGCCATCCTGCGTGACGAAACGGAAGCCGAGGACATCGTCCAGGAAGCAATGCTCCGGCTGTGGCGCAGGGCGTCCGAGCTGACGGTGGAAAATCAAACGGCCGGTATTGCTGCCTGGCTCAACCAGACCACGCGCAATCTTGCCATCGACCGGTACCGCAGAGCCAAACGGGTGGACCTCGTCGACGAATTTCCAGAAGCAGCCGCAGCAGAGGAAAGCCCGCACGCGCAGCTTGAAAACCATGAACGGCGCCAAGACGTCGAAATGGCGATCGAACGGCTGCCCGAGCGTCAGCGAACGGCAATATTGCTGTTCCACCACCAGGGGCTGTCGGTCGCAGAGATCAGCTCGGTGCTGAAGACGAGCCAACACGCAACGGAATCGCTGCTGGCGCGCGCGCGCCGCACGTTGAAGGATGATCTGCAGTCCGTTTGGCGGACGCTGAACGATACGGATTGAAACGACTCGTACCGCAGAAACGAGGCCCAACTGAAACCTACGAACGAATGGCGCTAAGCGATGACAATGACACCGCAACACCCGGATCTGACCCGCCTTCGCGAGGTCCTCGAAATTTATGGAGCCGACCGCAGTCGCTGGCCGGCCGCCGACCGGCTCGCGCTCGCAGGCATCATCGCGGATACCGAAGCTGCCCGTCTCTTGCTGGCCGAATACCAATCCCTGGACCGACTGCTCGACGCAGCAGCGCGGCGCGAAGAGGTCGCCGCCTTGGCGCTGACTGAACGCATCTTCGCTGCTGCCGAACGCAACAGGGCACACCGGCATGAACCCACCTCCTCGGCCACCTCGTTGCCGCCACCGGCTATACGGCGCGCGCCCATCCGCAGCCGCTTCGAGATGGCGGCAATCGCCGCGGCGATCCTGTTCATTTTCAGTATCGGCCTAGTGGCGGGCCTCTCAGGTATCGTTGCCCCCGATTCCCAGGAAATCGCCAGCATGGACGACACGATCGATATCGATGACCCGTTGTTAGACGAGGATGTCATATGACAGAGACGAATCCTTCCGGCCCCGAGAAAAGTGACGCCCCGCGCGGCTGGACCTGGTGGCTACTGGCCGGCTCGCTGGCGCTGAACTTGCTTGTGGCGGGAACCCTCGTCGGTTCCTTCTTGGGCGGCCACCATCACGGCCGCGACTGGCACAAGGGCGGGCTCACATCGGTGACGAGCTTTGCCGAAAGTCTGCCCGCTGACCGCACCAAGGTGCTGGTGGACGAAGTCAGCTCGGCGCGCGAAAAAATCAGCTCATTGCGACAGGACCTCACGGCCGCGCGAAGCGAAACCAAAAACCTGATCCGCACCGAACCCTTCGATGCCGAAGCTTTCAAAACCAGCATGCAGCGGATCTACGACATCCGCGTCAACGCACGCAAATTGGCCTCGGACGCCTTCAGCGCCGCTGTGATGACGATGACGCCTGAGGAGCGCAAGCTCTTCGCCGACTGGCGCCGGCCACGCCGTGACCGCAAAGACGGCGGCGACCGTCGCTGACACGGGTGGGCGGCTGCGAGACGCCTCGCCGCAAGCGCCTGAACTGAAATGACGTTCATGTCTGCAAAGAAATGTAAATCACGCGCGTTTCTTGGAACTGTCCGACGGATCGCACGCCCCCCCACCGTTAATTCATCAAGCGCCGGGGAAAGCGTGAAGTTGGAAGGCGAAATACACTCCAGCACCTCAGGAGAATAACCATGAACCATCCTTAACTTTCGCTGGAATGCAACATGACCGAATTGTAACCGCGATCTACATGGAAGTATGCCCGCCGATGATGCATGACGGCTTCGGCGTAAAGACTTATACTGCCGTCTGCCAATTCTGCCGTCTGCCAAACCTTATGCAGATCGAATGACCGCACCAACCGTGGTGCCCGGCAAAGGAAGACCCGATTGAAGCGCCCCTGGTCGTTGTTATCCCAGACATTACTGCTGCTGCTGTTATCCGGCATCGGGGCAACGGCATGGGTGTCGCGCGAGCGCATCGGTGACGTGCTGGCCAATCTGCAGACCCCGGCGGGCGGCGAACCGGAGACAGCCGGCAAGGCTTCGAATGGAAGCAGGCGCGGCGCGGCTCCCATCATCACCGCGCGTGTTGCAAACCAGCGCAACGATGAGGTCGTCGCTGCGATCGGCACTGCCCGCGCGCTGAAATCGGTCACCCTGTTCGCGAAATCCGAAGGCGAGATCATGTCGTTCGCCATTTCCACCGGCGATCCGATTAAACAGGGCCAGACGCTCGTTCAACTCGACGCGACAAAGGCGGAACTGGCCGTCGACCTTGCCAAAAAAACGCTCGAGGACGCCCGTCAGAAACTCAAGCGTGCACAGTACCTGAAGAGCCGCAATGTCAATTCGGGCGCCAGTGTCGAGGATGCCACCATCGCCGTCGAGCGCGCCGAACTCGAGGTTCGCCAGGCCGAAGAGGAGTTGCGTGATAAGACGCTCTCCGCCCCTTTTGCCGGCGTCGTCGGAATTCCAAAAGTCGAGGCCGGTGACAGGATTACGCCCGCGACCGAACTCGTCACATTGGACGACCGTTCTCAATTGCTCGTCGAGTTCCCCGTCGCCGAGAAATTTCTCGCAAGAATCAAGATCGGGGACGCGGTCTCCGCGACGACCCCAAGCTATCCCCGCCGGACATTCACCGGTCGCCTCGGTTATATCGATAGCCGCGTCGATCCAGTCTCGCGAACGATCATGGTGCGCGCCGTTATCCCGAACCCCGACGACCTCTTGCGGCCCGGGATGTCGTTTGCCATCGAGATGCCGCTGCCCGGCGATACTTATCCGGCGGTCCCTGAATTGGCGCTGCAATGGAGTCGGGGCGAGAGCTATGTCTGGCGCATTGACGGTAATGTCGTCCGCAAAATCGTCGTCGAGACAATCCGGCGGATGAACGCGATCATTCTCGTCGAAGGGCCGCTCACGACCGGTGACCTTATTGTCGTCGAAGGCGTCCAGCGTCTACGCGACGGAACTGAAGTGACCTACGAGGAACCGGACGGTCGAGTTGGGCCTGGAACGGCGTACGAACAGGACAGCAGTCCTGCAAGCGGCCCGATCCCCGCGGCGACACAGGAGCCGGTCAAACGACGGCGCTCCGCGCGCACGCAAACCGAACGGAGGGGATGACGCGATGGCGCTCGGTCAGGGCCTTCCCGCTCTCAGCGTTCGTCGGCCATATCTCGCCGCGGTCCTCAACCTACTCATCATTGTCGCCGGTGCGGCGGCAATTTACGGCGTCGAAGTGCGCGAATTGCCTGACGTCGACCGCCCGATCGTGACCGTGCGCGCCAACTTCCCTGGCGGTTCCCCTGAAACTATCGACGCTGAGATCACCGCCAAGATCGAAGGTGCGGTCGCCCGCGTGAACGGCATTACCGAAGTTCGCTCGTCGAGTGAAGAGGGTAACTTCCGCGTCCGCGCGACCTTCCGCCCGTCGGTCGACCTGATTGATGCAGCCAACGACATTCGCGAAGCCGTCGCCCGCGTCCAGCGTGAATTGCCAGACGGAGTCGAGGACCTCTCCATCATCAAGGCAGACGCGGATTCCGACCCGATCGTCAAGCTCGCCGTCTACAGTGACTCGCTGCCCATCGAGGAAGTGACACGGCGGGTCGAGATCGAGATTATACCTGAACTGACCTCGATTGCGGGCGTCGCCGACATTCAGCTTTTCGGCAACCGGGAACGGGTCCTGCGCGTCGTCGTCGATCCCATGAAGCTTGCCGGCTACGGCTTGTCCATCACCGACGTCGTCAACGTACTGCGCAACGCCCGCTACGACGTGCCTGCCGGCAGCTTTGAGTCGGACGAACAGGAAGTCATGGTCCGCGCCGACGCTTCCGTCGCCGATCCAGGTGCCGTCGAAGATCTCATCATTCGCGATCCTGTGAAGATCGGGGACATCGGCAGCGCCTCATTCGGCCCCGCGGACGCCGAAAGTATCGTCCGGCTGGATGGCCGCCAGGTCGTCAGCCTCGGGGTGGTGCGCCGCGCCCAATCGAACACCGTTTCGATTTCGCGGGACGTCGAACAGGCCGTCGACCGCCTCAACAGCCGCCTGGATTCCCTCCATATAAGGACGACTTCCGACGACGCCGTCTTTATCAAGGGTGCGATAGTGGAAGTCCTGGTCAGCCTCGGACTGGCGGTCGTCATCGTCGTGGCCGTGATCGCACTTTTCATCGGCAGCCTGCGTGCCTCGCTTATCCCAGCCGCAACGATTCCCGTTTCTCTGATCGGCACCGTTGCCGCCGTCTGGCTGATGGGGTTTTCGGTCAACCTGCTGACGCTTCTGGCGCTGGTTCTGGCAACTGGCCTCGTTGTCGACGACTCGATCGTCGTTCTCGAGAATATTCAGCGTCTCAAGTCGCAGGGCGTCAAACCAAGTGCCGCGGCCATTCTGGGAAGCCAGCAGGTCTTTTTCGCAGTCATCGCAACCACGGCGACCCTCATTTCGGTCTTCGTCCCGATCTCGTTTCTACCCTCGACCGCCGGACGGCTGTTCGGCGAATTCGGCTTCGTTCTCGCCATCACGGTCTGCATCTCGTCGTTCGTCGCCCTTACGGTCGTTCCCATGCTGGCCTCGAAACTTCCCGAGAAGACCAGCCCTTCCCTTGTCGAGCGGCTGCTGGGCGGGATTGGCGGAGGCTTCGCGCGGGTTTACGAAAAGGCCCTCGACGGCGTCCTGTTGATGCCGCTCGTGATCGTGGGTCTGTGCGGCGTTGTCATCTTCGCGGCAACCCTTACCTTTGCAACCCTTGGCGAGGAATTGATTCCCGAAGAGGACCGCGGCCTCATCACGGTCCGCCTGACGGGTCCCGACGGGGTCGGCCTCAAATATACCGATCGCCAGGTTGAAAAGGTCGAGCACATCATCGCGCCGCTGGTCGAAAAGCAGGTCGCCACTGGGTTGTTGTCGATCACCGGCCGCTACGATCTCAACCGCGGACAGGTCGATGCTCGCCTTGTCGACTGGTCGCAACGCGAGATGCGCGGCGGCCAGGACGAAGGTACGATCGCGCGCGACATCAACAAGAAGCTGAACCTCATCCCCGGTGCCCAGGCACGTGTCCAACGCGGAAACTCACTCGGTTTGCGCAACGCCGGTGGCGGCATCCGTTTCGCGTTGACCGGTTCCAATTATGAAGCGATCGCCGAGCAGGCCTATGCTCTGGCCGAAGTCCTTGAAAAAGAGGCTCCCCAGGTTGACAACCTGCGCGTCGAATTCCGTGCCACCCAGCCGCAATTGAAACTCGATATCGACAGGCGCCGCGCCGCCGATCTCGGAGTGCCGATCGAGAACCTTGCTGCCACCGCGCAGGTACTTGTCGACAATGACGAGGTGGCAGAGCTCACCATCGACGATCAGCGCGTGCCGGTTATCCTGCAGGCTGCAGCCGGTTCCATCACCGATCCTGCCGATCTCAACAACCTCTTCGTTTCCGCTACCGATGGCCGACTGGTTCCTCTTTCCCAAATGATCACGTTGTCCGAAAAAGCCGTCCCCGCCGAACTCGACCGTCACGGTCAGCGCCGTGCGGTTGAAATCTTCGCCGACACAGCCGCCGACTACACCCTGCGCGACGCCGTCGAAGCCATCAAGGTCGTCGCCGACCGGCACGTCGCGCCGGGCTATAGTCTCGTTTTCCTCGACGAGGCGGCCGAACTCGACGAGACCTCGCACGGCGTCATCATCACCTACGCGCTGGCTCTGCTGATCATCTTTCTTGTGCTCGTCGCCCAGTTCGAAAGCATCACCAGTGCTGTTATCGTTCTCATTACGGTTCCCTTCGGCGTCTGCGCGGCCATCTTCGCCATGGCGCTCACAGGAACGTCAATAAACATCTACAGCCAGATCGGAGTATTGATGCTCATTGGCATCATGGCCAAGAACGCCATCCTGATGGTGGAGTTCGCCGATCAGCTCCGCGAAAACGGCATGAAGGTCTACGAGGCTGCTCGCGAAGCCTCTCTCGTGCGCTTGCGGCCCATCACCATGACGATGCTGTCGACGGTGCTGGCGGGCGTCCCGCTGATCTACGGAATGGGACCGGGTGCGGAAAGCCGCGCCTCCATCGGCTGGGTAGTGTTCGGCGGACTTGGTCTCGCCGGCATCTTCACGCTGCTTTTGACACCGGCGCTCTACGTGCTCATCGCCGGTTTTTCCCGACCGCGCAGTGAAACAGCGACAAACGTCGACGGCGAACTGGCCGAAGCCGCGACCAGGAAGTTGGCTTCCGAAGCCGAACTAGCAGGACGCTAGTGTGATGATTCAGAAGTTCGCTCGAGTGGTTGCCGCAGAGTGGAGTCGAACTTCGGAGACGGGACACTAGCCCATTCTGACATTCGAATTCGGAACGCTAGGCTAGCGTTCTTCGCAGCGGCTCCCGCCAATGCGGCATGCTCGCCCGTCAAGCGTTGTGCCCCTTCATCGAGCACAAAAATCCCTCTCGCAATGTTGTGAATGAGCGTGTCTTGCAGGCGTCTTCGAACTGCCCCATCACCAGTGCATGGCAAGGCCCGCGGGGACCGCACCCGTTAAGCAGCCCTCGGCACGCTATGGGATACGGTGAGATATTATGCTCCTAGATCGATACCAGGGCCGGCACTCGACTTCATCCCAGGAAGCAGTCCGCGCTTTCGAGGAGGCCGTTTTTACCGTGGCCGCGCATCGTCCCGCAATGGCCCCGCTGAAAGCGGCATTTGAAGCCGATGAGCACCTTGTTGCCGGCTTGGCGCTGAAGGGACTAGGCGTAGCGCTTCTCGGCAAGGAAGAGGACTTGGCCGCCAGCCGCACCGCTCTTGCCCCGGCCAAGGCGGCGCTTGCGCGCGCCAACGACGGCACTGCCTACGAGCGGACGCTGGTCGATGCGCTTGCGCTCGCCTCCCGCGGCGCATTCAAGGCAGCTGCCAGCCGCCTCGAATTCCAGGTTGCGGAAAATCCGAAAGACTTCCTCTGCCTGAAACTGTCGAACGCCCTGCGCTTCATGACGGGTGAGCCCCACCGGATGCGCAAGACCACCGCGGCTGTCCTGCGCGACATGCGCGCGAGCGATGCCGGCTACGGTTTTGTGCTCGGCATGCACGCGTTCGGACTGGAGGAAACTGGTTCATTTGCCGAAGCCGAATCCGTGGGTAGGCTGGCGGTCGCAAGCGAGCGCGCCGACATCTGGGGTGTTCATGCTGTCGGCCACGTCCTCGAGATGCGTGGACGCCCCGAGGAGGGGGCGCGTTGGATTGAGAATTCCCGCCAACTCTGGCCGGCGTGCAACAACTTCAATTTCCACATGGCCTGGCATCTCGCCTTGTTCCACCTTGAAGCCGCAAACTACGATGCCGTCCTCGACCTCTACGACCGTGAAATCCGCCCGACACAGACCGACGATTTCCGCGACATGTCCAACGCCGTCTCGATGCTATGGCGCTTGCGGCAGGAAGGCGTCGACGTCGGCGACCGCTGGTGCGGCCTGCGCGCGGTTGCACATCGTCGCCGGACCGACACCACCTACGTCTTTGCCTCCCTCCACTATCTGCTTGCGCTACTTGGGGCGGGCGACGTGGCCGCC
>LOEV01000141.1 GCA_001516065.1 Alphaproteobacteria bacterium BRH_c36 | reverse complement strand
ATCGCCGCAGCGACGGTGCTGGCGCCCGGTCGCATCCAGAAGGCTGAGGCCGCTGCCGGCAAGGCCGGCGGCAAGGTCGAACTCAAAAAGTCCGTCTGCACGCACTGTTCGGTTGGCTGCACGGTCTTAGCCGAAGTGTCGAACGGCGTATGGGTCGGCCAGGAGCCCGGCTGGGACAGCCCCTTCAATCTCGGCGCTCACTGCGCCAAAGGAGCTGCCGTTCGCGAGCACGCGCATGGCGCCCGCCGTCTCAAGCACCCGATGAAGCTGGAAGGCGGCAAGTGGAAGAAGCTTTCCTGGGACGATGCGATCAATCAGATCGGCGACCAGATGCTCAAGATCCGCGAAGAATCGGGTCCTGATTCCGTCTACTGGCTAGGCTCTGCCAAGCACAGCAACGAGCAATCCTATTTGATTCGCAAGTTTGCTGCGTTCTGGGGTTCCAACAACATCGACCATCAGGCCCGTATCTGTCACTCGACGACGGTCGCAGGTGTTGCCAACACCTGGGGCTACGGCGCCATGACGAACTCGTATAACGACCTCCTGAATTCGAAGGCGATTTTCCTGATCGGCGGCAACCCCGCCGAGGCGCACCCGGTTTCGCTGCAGCACATTCTCAAGTGCAAGGAGCAGAATAACGCTCCGCTGATCGTCTGCGACCCGCGCTTCACCCGCACCGCCGCGCACGCCAGCGAGTATGTCCGCTTCCGTCCGGGCACCGACGTCGCCCTCATCTGGGGCATCCTCTACCACGTCTTTGAAAACGGCTGGGAGGACAAGGAGTTCATCCGCAAGCGCGTCTGGGGCATGGACCTCATCAGGGAAGAAGTGAAGAAGTGGACCCCTGAGGAAGTCCAGCGCGTCACCGGCGTGCCCGGCGCGCAGATGAAGCGCGTCGCCTATACGCTGGCAACTAACAAGCCCGGCACTGTCATTTGGTGCATGGGCGCGACCCAGCACGCCAACGGCAACGACAACACACGTGCCTACTGCGTGCTGCAACTTGCACTCGGAAACGTGGGCGTCGCCGGTGGCGGCACCAACATCTTCCGCGGCCACGACAACGTCCAGGGCGCCACCGACTTCGGCGTGGTTATGGATAGCCTGCCGGGCTACTACGGTCTGGCCGCCGGCTCCTGGAAGCACTGGGCGCGCGTCTGGGAGGTCGACTACGACTACCTGAAAGGCCGCTTCGCGGTATGGAAGGGCAAGGGCAAGGATGGTGGCGACCTGTCCATGATGGAAGAGAAGGGTATCCCCGTCTCGCGCTGGTTCGACGGTGTTCTGGAAGCCAAGGAGAACCTCGGCCAGCCCGACAACACCCGCGCCATGGTGTTCTGGGGCCACGCTCCCAACTCGCAGACTCGCGGCCCGGATATGAAGAAGGCGATGGAGAAACTCGACCTCCTCGTCGTCATCGACCCGTTCCCGACCGTATCGGCTGTCATGCACGACCGCACCGACGGCGTCTATTTGCTGCCGGCGACAACCCAGTTCGAGACGGTGGGTTCCGTGACCGCCTCGAACCGCTCGCTGCAGTGGCGCGAAAAGGTCTTCGAACCGCTGTTCGACTCCAAGGTCGACCACGAAATCATGTATCTCTTCGCCACGAAGTTCGGCTTCGAAAAGGAGATGTTCAAGAACATCAAGGTTGCTGGCACCGAGCCTGACGTCGAGGACATCACCCGCGAATTCAACCGCGGCATGTGGACCATCGGCTACACCGGCCAATCGCCCGAGCGCCTCAAGCTGCACATGGCCAACCAGTCCACCTTCGACAAGGTCACACTGAAGGCCAATGGCGGCCCGTGCGATGGCGATACCTACGGCCTGCCGTGGCCGTGTTGGGGTACCGCCGAGATGAAGCACCCCGGCACGCCGAACCTGTACGACACCTCCAAACCAGTCGCCGAAGGCGGTCTCTGCTTCCGTGCCCGCTTCGGCGTCACGGCGCCTGAGAAATACGCCAAGGGCGATCCGGATGCCGACAACCTTCTGGCTGTCGAATCCTACCCCGTCGGCTCGGAGATCAAGGACGGCTATCCGGAAATCACCTACGCCATGCTCGACAAGCTCGGCTGGACCGGTGATCTGACTGCCGAAGAAAAGGCTTCGATCGAGAAAGTCGCAGGCGGCAACGACCCCGAAAAGATGGGCAAGGTGAACTGGAAGATCGACCTCTCAGGTGGTCTCCAGCGCGTTGCGATTCTGCACGGCTTGGCGCCGTTCGGCAACGCCAAGGCCCGCGCCGTGGTGTGGACCTTCCCGGATCCGGTGCCGCTGCACCGCGAACCACTGTACACGCCAAGACCCGATCTCGTGGCCAACTATCCAACCTTCACCGACCGCAAGCTGCATCGCGTGCCGGTGCTTTTCGAGACGATCCAGAAGAAGGGTATCGAGGAGAAGGTCTCCGAGAACTATCCGATCATCCTCACCTCCGGGCGACTGGTGGAATACGAGGGCGGCGGCGACGAGACCCGTTCCAACCCCTGGCTCGCCGAACTCCAGCAGAACATGTTCGTGGAGATCAACCCTCGCGACGCCAACAACCTCGGCATCAAGGATGGCGAGATGGTCTGGGTCGAGGGTCCTGAAAAGGGCAAGGTCAAGGTCATGGCCATGACCACCGAGCGTGTCGGCAGCGGCGTGGCGTTCATGCCCTTCCACTTCGGGGGCATGTTCCAGGGCAAGGACCTTAGGTCCAAGTATCCGGAAGGCTCCGACCCGTACGTGTTGGGTGAAGCCACAAACACTGCACAAACCTACGGCTACGACGCCGTGACGCAGATGCAGGAAACGAAAACAACGCTCTGCAAGATCTGGAGGGCCTGATCCATGGCACGCATGAAGTTTCTCTGTGACGCCGAGCGCTGCATCGAATGCAATGCCTGCGTAACCGCCTGTAAGAATGAGCACGAGGTTCCGTGGGGCGTGAACCGCCGCCGCGTCGTCACCATCAACGATGGATCGCCGGGCGAACGTTCGATCTCGGTAGCCTGCATGCACTGCTCCGATGCACCCTGCATGGCCGTCTGCCCGGTTGACTGCTTCTACCAGACCCAAGAGGGCGTGGTTCTGCACAACAAGGACCTCTGCATCGGTTGTGGTTACTGCTTCTACGCCTGCCCGTTCGGCGCGCCGCAGTATCCGCAGGCTTCCAACTTCGGCAGCCGTGGCAAGATGGACAAGTGCACCTTCTGCGCCGGTGGCCCTGAAGAAGCCAACTCGGATGCAGAGTTCTCGAAGTACGGCCGCAATCGTCTTGCCGAAGGCAAGCTGCCGCTGTGCGCCGAAATGTGCTCGACGAAGGCCCTGCTCGCCGGTGACGGCGACATGGTTTCCGACATCTACCGTGAGCGTGTCGTCGCCCGCGGCTTCGGTTCGGGCGCCTGGGGTTGGGGCAAGGCCTATCCCGGTCAGGCCGGCTAGTCTTGCCGAAGGCGAGCAACTGGAGTGCGTCTTGCCGAAGGCGAGCAACTGGAGTGCCGACGCTATAGCAACCGACAGGGCGGCACACGCCGCCCTGTTCCTGCGTTTGGGGCTGGAGAACGAACACGCATGAAGCATGCAACTGGATTGAAGATTGGCCTGATCCTGGCGCTCGCCGCCGGACTTGCCGCGTGCCGCGAGGAAGAGCAAGGCCGTCCGTTGTCATTTGAGCCGGGGGTCTATTCCGGCAAGAAAGATGAGAAATTGAGCACCGAGCAGACCGAGGCGCTTCGCGAGCGGGCGCGGCTCCAGGGGCTTCGTTGATCGGCACGGGTCGAGCGAAGATTTCGGCGGGACAAGAAGCCAAACCGACAACTCGAAGAGCCGCCGTCGGCGGACAGGGAGAACGAGATGCAAAGATCTCAGGACAAGATGGCACGCAGAACGTTGGTCAGGAGCGTTCTCTTCGCAGGCCTGATGGCGATCGTCGCGCTGACCGGTTTTACCGGGACTGCCGATGCGCAGAACGTCCGCCCGCCTGAGAATGCAGTTACCTCTGGCGGCCCGCCGTCTGCAGGTCCGCAAACAACTGCCGACAAGGGTGGAAACTACGACATCGAGATTTGGTCCGAACTACGCAAGGGTGCCGCTGGCACCGTCTCGATCCCTGACAAGAAAGCCGGTATCCTCGTCGACTCATCGGGTGAGACCTGGCGCGCGCTGCGCAATGGTCCACTCCCGGTCTATGGCGCCTACGGCCTTGCCGGAATGGTTGGCCTACTAGCGTTGTTCTATCTCTTACGCGGACGCGTGGGCGTCGAGCATGGAATGGCCGGCCGCACGATTCAGCGCTTCAGCGATTTCGAACGCACCGGCCACTGGCTCCTTGCGACGTCCTTCATCATTCTGGCGCTGACCGGCCTCAACGTTCTGTACGGCCGCTACGTGCTGCTTCCGGTGGTCGGCAAGGAAGTCTTTGCGTCCATTTCGCTGACCGGCAAGTGGCTGCACAACTACGTCGGTTTCGCCTTCATGGTCGGTCTCCTGATGACCTTCCTGACATGGGTCTGGTACAACTTTCCCCATCCCCGCGACATCGTCTGGTTCCTGAGGGGCGGCGGCCTGTTGGGCGGCGGCCATCCGGATGCAAAGAAGTTCAATGCCGGACAGAAGGTTCTGTTCTGGCTGGTCATGCTCGGCGGCTTGTCTCTGAGCTTGTCGGGACTGCAGCTCCTGTTGCCCTACGAACTGCCGCTGTTCGCGAAAACTTTTGCCTTCCTGAATGGCTTTGGGTTTGACCTCCCGACAGCGCTCACCGCCAACCAGGAACAGCAGTATGCTACGACGTGGCACGGCATCGTGGCACTCGTTTTGACGATCATCATCATCGCGCACATCTATATCGGTTCGATTGGCATGGAAGGCGCATTTGACGCCATGGGAAGCGGCGAGGTCGATATCAACTGGGCCAAGGAACATCACAACCTCTGGGCCGAGGAAGAACTGGCCAAGGGGACTTCCGGCAGCGGCGCTCCCGCGCGCCCGGCCCCAGCCGAATAGACGGATGGCGGCCGGCATGCGTTGGCCAGGAGAAGATAGGCAGGCGATGCGCGGGCAGGTCAGGGCGGCAATTGCAACCCTCGTCGTCGCACTCGCAACCGCCTGCGTTTGCGCTTCGTTCGCAATCGCTGGCGGTCCGCCCGCCGCGCCGGATCCGGCTGAAGGGACATCGGCCGTCGCCACCGACTCCGTGGACCGATCGACCGGTCGCGGTAATCTCGTTGGCCACGGCGGCCCCGTCAAATCCGTCGCCGCCGACTCGTCTCGAAGTCTCGTCCTGACCGGCAGTTTCGACTACGCCATGATGGTCTGGGACGTGACCGACGCCGAAGCGCCACGCCAGCTCTTTCGCCATGACGAGCACGACGGGGCCGTCAATGCGACCGCCTTCGTTCCGGGCGCCCGGCTCGCCCTCGCCTCCGGTGACGATGCAGCGCTGTCGGTCTGGAACATCGACAGCGGCACGCGCGAGCACCGCTTCGAAGGCCACACCGCCAAGGTCGTCGACATTGCGGTTTCCGATGATGGCGCGTGGGCTGCGACGGCAAGCTGGGACCGCTCGGCCCGCTTATGGAGTCTGAGGGATAAGAAAGCCGGACCGGTGCTTGCCGGGCATAAGGGTCCCGTGAACGCGGTGGCATTCTCTGCTGACGGCGCTCACGTCTTTACCGCCAGCTACGACGGCATGATTCGCATGTTCGAGACCGCGACCGGCGAGTTCGTCCGCCCTATCTATAAGCACGGCTGGGGCATCAACGTTCTGAAGCGCCTGCCTGCGGCCAACCAGCTCGTTTTCGGCGCACTTAACGGCACAGCCGCCGTCGTCGACATTGCGACGGGTGAAAAGGTCGCCGACCTTGGCGAATCCGATCGGCCCATCCTGGCACTCGCTGTCACCCGCCAGCCGGGACTGATCGCAACCGGCGGCGGCGACGGCAGCGTAAGGGTGTTCCGCCTCGGCGATTTCCAGCCGATCGAGGAATACCAGAATCCTTACGGGCCGACCTGGGCCCTTGCCTTTGCACCCGGGGGAGCAGCGCTCTATCTCGCCGGCCTCGATGATTTCGTGACGCGTTGGATCGTGACCCCGCGCGAGCCCTTCGAGCCGATCGACAGCCCCTACCCGCGCCGCTTCCAGCTGACAGCCGAAAGCGACGATCCGGTCGAAGAGGGGCGTGCCCATTTCGCGCGCAAATGCAGCGTCTGCCACACGCTCAATCGCGACGGCAAGAACCGCGCCGGGCCGACGCTTTACGGTCTCTTCGGCCGCCGGATTGCAACATTGCCCGGCTATCCTTTTTCGGAGTCCTTGAAAAAGCTTGATATTGTCTGGAACGAAGAGACAGTCGCCAAGCTTTTCGAACTCGGGCCAGAGAACTTCACGCCTGGCTCCAAGATGCCGCTTCAGAAGATGACGGACAAATCACAGCGCGACGCGCTGATCGCCTACCTCAAGACGACGCCCGCTGCCGAGAACGGCAACAATGTGCCCGCAGATAAAGACAACAGGGAAAGAAACTGATGAAAGCGTTCATGACCAGCATCGTCGCACTAGTGGTGATCACCGCCGCGGCGGCATTCGGCATCGGCTCGATGCTGTCGCAATCCTCTGAGCAGGCCTACACGGTGAACTCGAACGTCCGCAACTGACGGCCTCTCAACCCCACGTCAGCTGAGGAAATCATCGGCCTTCTTGCCTTTGGCGCCCGCCGCCTTTTGTTCGGCCAGGTAATCGTCGGTCGTGCGCATTTTTGGCCGCTCTCCCTTGGCGAAAGGATCGTTCCCGGAGTTGGCCAGCGTCACGACCCGGCAGTTGTCGCACATCTGGATCAGCTTCAGCTGCTCCTCGCTCTGGAACATCGAATGCCCGCGTAACTTGTCGACGATGCGCTCGATCGATGACTTGGCGCCGAACGCCTTGCCGCAACTCACGCAGTGGAACGGTTCTTCGGTCTTGATCACGTCGGGTGCAAGCGCTTCGGACTTGAAATTATAGCGCGGCTCCAGAGTGATTACTTTTTCCGGGCAGGTCGCAACGCACACCCCGCACTGCACGCAAGCCGCTTCGACGAATGAAAGCTGCGGCTTGTCGGGATTGTCGCGCAATGCGTTCGCCGGGCACGCACCGACGCAGGACAGGCAAAGCGTACAGCCCTCGACGTCGACCACAATCCGGCCATAGGGCGCACCGGCCGGCAATTCGATCATTTCCGGCTTGTTAGGCGCATCCTCATGCAGCAGTGCGAAAACAGAGCGCGCGACTTCCCGCTTTGAGCCGGCTGCCAAAAGCCCATGCGTGCCCATTACCGACAGCGGCTCGGCCTCATACAACGCAGTCTCCACCGCATCAGGATCGCGTTCGACAATCACCTCGACGCGGGCTTCGCCGTAGCCGAGGGCCGCGAGAATGGCGTTGGCCAGCCCCGCCTGTTGCTCGATCGAGGCCAGTTCTTCCGGGTGCTGCGGCGGTGCCAGCACGACGAGGCGCTCAGCTCCCAGCGCCAGCGCCGCCGCCATGGCGTCATGACCCAGCATCAATACCGAATTGAGCGAGATCGGGATGACGTTGCCGGGAAGCCCGCGCCCGAACCGGGCCATCGCCGAGATAATCTCCGCTCCGTGCTTCCCGTCATGTGCCAGGAGTACAGGGTTCTTGCCGCCCGCCTTCCCATACGTCTGCAGAATGATCTGCATGCGCTGAACGAGATCGCCGCGATACGGCAGCACGTAGCTTGCAGCGCCTGTCGGGCATACGGATGCGCAGTTACCGCAACCCCCGCAGATTCCAGGGTCGATTGCGACCTTGTCGCCGGCCGGTTGGATAGCCCCCAGCGGGCAGACATCGAGGCAGTTGGTGCATCCGATCTGGCCGGATCGGGCATGCGCGCATATTGCGGCTTCGTATGAAATATATCGCGGCTTCTCGAATTCGCCGACCATGTCGGAAATCTCGAATAACGCCCGCGCTACGGCCGCCGGGTCGCCTGCATCGACAGCCACATAGCCGTCGCGCCGGCCATGCCCCGGGAAAAGGGCTGGGCCGCCGGAAAGATCGAGGATCAGATCGCAGGTCACCTCCTGCCTGGCTCCGCCGGCTTCGAAGCTCAGCCCCCCACGCGAACTCGGCAGCGCTGCGGCATAACCCTCGATGACGACGTTGAATCGGCCAAGAACGCCATTCGCGCTCCGTGTCTTGCCTCTGAAGATCGCAAACGTGGCTTCGCTGGGAGGAATGGCGTCCAATGGATCGGATACTACGGCGATAGGCGAAAGCCTCCCGGCCAGTTGCGCGGCGGCATCGAGGACCTGCTGGCCAGCCCCGACCACGAGGCAGATCCCGTTTGATTCGAGGCTGAGCGACGGCGCCATTTGCGGCTGGTGCGCGGCTTCAGCCAGCAACGCCGCCATTTTCGGTAGCGCCCTGGCGCCGGCTTCCGACCAGCCGGCACTTTCCCGGATATTGCTGAAGCCGAACGCTCCTGCGGCTTCCAGGCCTTCCGCCACCTGAAGGAACAACGGTGCTTCCTGGGTGCAGGCGACGTGGACGTTTTCCCCGCTGACGGCGGCCTTGCGGAAGGCGTCGAGTCCGCTCCGGCACAACTCCGTGTGCACGATCAAAGGGTCATTCTGACCGAGCGCCGCACCGAGCTTCTGGCCGTTGATTTCCATTGTTTTTTGGCAGTTGCACACCATGATGCGGGTCGGAGCGGTCGCGTTTTTCACCAAGTTCTCAGTCTCCAGAATGGGTTGGCCGGTTTGCCCGGCCTGCCGGCTGCCGGCAGGGAATTAAACGAAAACTCTACTGAAGTCCTTTTATGACGCCAGGAATTCCCGTAGGGTCGTTGCGTGCGTTAGACTATCGTCTACGACATTTGGTAGCAGGAGTGAACAACGGCATGGCCTCCACCCTCTCCATTCCGGTCGGCGTCGTCGTCGCCCGCGAAAAGATCGCCCATCCATGGCAGTCTTATCGCTGGCGGCCGGTCAGCGTGTTCCTCGACGCGTCGAAAATCGAGGCGTGGCGCGAACTCCGTCGCGATGACAGAAGTGTCCTGTATCATGCCGCAACGCTCAACCTCGAACTCTTCCGCAAGGAGACGACGGCCTACCGGGTCAATCTCGCCAACGGAGAACCGACTGTTTACGTTGTCTTGCGCGAAGATCCCGATACCGATGATGATTGGCCGGTCGAAGTTCATCTGGTAACCGCCTCGCCATTCGAGGCGCAGTCGCACGGCGACGTCGGCCTCGACAATGTTGAAGGCGTAGCGATGCCGGCCCAACTTGTAGAAACCGTCCATGCCTTCATTGAGATGCACCATGAGGAAGAACCCTTCTACAAGCGCAAGCGCCAGCCTCACCTGCGTGCAGAAGAGCACAAGTTCGGACAGGAACCGCTGGTCGCATTACGCGAGCGCATGAGTGAACACATCGAAGGAGCGGCAAAAACGTCTGACCCCACCACCGGGCATGATGTTGGGATCGGCCGCGGGGATGGCAAATGAAAGAATCGAGCGATCCAGGATCGTTCCTGGAAAGATGGTCGCGTCGCAAGCGCGGCGTAGACAGCGAACCCGAAACAGAATCCGTTGGTGCAACGGGCGATGCTGCCGAGGCCGTCAGCAATGACGCCGCCGGCGAAGGAGATGTTTCCAGTAAGCCTGTCGCCGAAAAGAATTTCGCCGACTTTGATTTCGACAAGCTTGATTATGATTCCGACTACAAGCAGTTCATGGAAAAAGACGTCTCCAGCGAGGCCCGCCACAAGGCGCTGCGCAAGCTTTGGGTCTCCAACCCGGTGCTCGCCAACATGGATGGCCTCGACGACTACTGCGAGGACTATACCGACGCCGCTGTCTGCATGCCCAAGGGCACGATGAAGACACTCTACCAATATGGCCGCGGCTTTCTGGACGACGATGAAGTCGCGGAATGGGAATCGCTTGGTCAGGAATCGAAGGAAATCGCGGCAGTCGAAGCCGAGGAAAGGCGCCTTGCCTCAGAAGCTGCAACCGAGGCCGACGGGGAAGTCCCAGCAACCGAGCCCGACGTTGCCGAGTTGGACGTTGCCGGCCAGGATACCTTCCCGGACTCCGGTCCTGGCGGCGGCTGTGCGGCAGCCGTCAAGGCGGACGAAGCCGAATTGCTCACCGAGTACGAAGCCGAGCAGCCAGCCGGTTCCAAGCCAAGCTGACTTTCGGCACCAAAATTCGATGCAACCGCGCTAATCGGCGAGAAAATCTTCCGGTTTACTTGGCTTGGCAGCCGGCTTTTCCTGCTTCGGCTCCAGGCTTTCGTCACCCAGGTGCTGGCGCAGCATCTCTTTGTACTGCTCGGCCATCTCCTTGACGAACACCTCGTGATTGTCAACGTCGAGCACGTTCTTGGCAACGTGCGCATTGTAGCGGGCAGCCGCGAACAGAAACGCCATGTGCACGTCGCTGGCCTTGATATTCCTATTTTCGCGGTTGGCCACGTCGATGAACTTGTCTGCGAGCTTCAGGAAAGCCATCGTGTCGAGCGCGCCTTCGGTCTTGGCCGCTGCACGCCGCGACTTGCGGTTCAGATTGTCGATGTCGTCGGGCATTTCAACTCCCAGTAAAAGTTTCAGCATATAAGTGTAGCACACGCTGCGTTTCAGAACCGGCCCGGCTCCCCGAATTGGATGCCGCCATACCAGCACAACGGGTCATGAACGTTGGCGCTGATGCCGTTGACGGTGATGAGCCGCGCCTGAGCCATGAGTGCGGCCTTCAAGTTGCCCGTCTCCGCCAGTTCCGCCCCGAAATTTCCTTCGAGCGAACAGCCGGCCTGGCTAGCCAGAAGGATCGCGGCTTCGACGCTGTCGCGCGGCCCCGGCGTCGGCCCGCCACCAAACATCGTCGAACCGGGAGCCACCACCCAGGCGTCGATCTTTTCGTCTCCGACGGCCGGAGCATACTGATCTCTTGGCGGGGCAAACGGCACTGCCGACACGACGTTGTCGATTTTCAACTGGGCCGGAAAATTTGTCCCAGTGCTGCGCGCGCTGACGTCGCCTCCGGGAACGACGAAGAGCACGTTGGCGGACTGTTGCGCCACTTGAGAAAATGACTCCCAGGTATCCTTGGTGTGTCCCCAGAACGCTACCGCCGCAACCCGCGACGGCGTCCGCATGACGAACATCGCCGCCCTGGCCAGCGACTGCGCATCGTTCGGGTCGGCCCGCACGAGCACGAGCCGGCCGTTCCGGTAAGTCGCCAACAGCCTCTTGGCGAGTTCCGTTCCCCTCCCAGAGCCGGCCGGCGCATAGGGCCGCACATCGCCGTCCACCAGGTCGAGCGCGATGGGTTCACCTTCGCCGTCGCGGGCAAGCCGGGATGCAATTTCGGGATCGGTATAGTCGACGCCATCGCTGATGAGGGCGATGGCGACGCCACCGGGATCGAGCCCATGTGGCACCTTCGGGTCGCCTTCGGCAAAGAGCGGTCCAGGCGCGGCCGCGACGGCAAGTGACAGCGCACCGGCTGCAACGGCCCGATTTTGCCACGCCCCTGCGGATCTCATGACGGTTCCCCGCCGACATCGGAAATCGCTTTCAGCAACCCCGTTTCAGTGCCGTCGGCCTCGCGGCAGGATCGTTTCAGCGGCCCCAGCTTGGCGTCGATGAAATCGGCGAGCGATTCGACATCGTCGAGCGAGAACACCGGCAGCGCCGTTCCTTCGATGGCATGATCGGCGGCGATCGCAATCACCTGGGGGTCGTCGTCGGAAAGCGGCGTCCTGGTGAAGGAAGCCAGCCGACGCGCTTCGATCTTCGGAATTGCCGCTGACTTGTAGCCTTCGACGATGACGAGATCGCAGGGCTCGAGCGCATCGATCACCTCTTCGAAATTCGGTTCCGGCGCCCCGTCGAGTTCGGTGATGATGGCCCAGCGT
This sequence comes from Alphaproteobacteria bacterium BRH_c36, assembly GCA_001516065.1. GTDB lineage: Bacteria > Pseudomonadota > Alphaproteobacteria > Rhizobiales > Hyphomicrobiaceae > Filomicrobium. The sequence goes on along the minus strand of LOEV01000141.1, from coordinate 1,083 downwards.
GCCGCCGAGACGACCGCCACCTGCGCCGCACCGGCCCGTCGATGACGCGCCGAGTCGGTATCCATGTCGTCAATCTGGAAGGCGTGATGGGCGTGCTTCAACGACGCCACCTTCAGCCCGCGCGCCGTAAAGGCTTCAATGAGGCGGACGGTCAAAGTTGTCTTGCCGGACTTTTTCCAGCCTGCGATGCCGATGATCGGAGCGCCGTGCGGCGTGGTAATCTTCATTCCTGTTATGGGCTCCACAAAGCCGGTCGCTTCAGTGTTCTAAATCGGACGTTGCTCTAGTGTTCCAGTTTTGACATTTGCTTCTCATTGCGGCCAAGTTTCGAGCAAATGTCAAAACCATGAGGAACACGAGTGGCCCGCCGCGGCAAAATCGCATCATAGCCGCAACCTCGTCCGATTTTGGCGCGAGATCAGGGCCACTAGCAACATCAATGGCTTAGTGAGGCGTTTGTCGCGCCTTAGTTGACTCAAACCTCGCCGCACCGCCGGTCAACTAAGGCGCGACGCCTCACTAGCCGCGGTTCTCTAGGAGGGCGGCTGCCTCTTGAAGCTCTTCGGGCGTGTTCGCGTTGAAGAAGGGGTCGATCTCCTTGGCTCCTGCCCTGACGAATTCGAAGTCCACGCCAATCGTACCATGCCGGTCGGTCCAGTGCAGCACCTTGCGCACGCCATCTTTGAGAGCGGCTTCAAGGTCGTCGGCAAGTTCGACCGGCCAAAGACCGATGACCGGATGCATGAATCCGCCCGACTTTGCCAGCGCGATTTTTTCGTCGCGCCCGTTCAAGGCATCTGCAAGGCGGGACACGAGATCGGCGGGGATGAGCGGTGCGTCGGTCGAGGCCGTCGCGATGTGGGTGGCGTCCGCCATATTGTCGGCCGACCAGCGCATACCCGCGAGAACGCCGGCCAGCGGCCCGACATTGCCCTCGATGGAATCGGCGACAACCGGCAGCCCGAATTCGTAGAACCGCCCCGGATCGCCGTTGGCATTCAACACCACCCGCCCGACCTGCGGAGCGAACCGGTCGAGGACGTGGGCCAGCATCGGCCGCCCGGCGATCTTGCGCAGGCCCTT
>LOEV01000140.1 GCA_001516065.1 Alphaproteobacteria bacterium BRH_c36 | reverse complement strand
TAGAACTGCGGACGGTAGTTGGTGAAGAACGGCGTGTGACGCCCGCCTTCTTCCTTCGTCAGGATGTAGGCTTCCGCCTTGAACTTCTTGTGCGGCGTGATCGAACCCGGCTTGCACAGCACCTGGCCGCGCTCGACGTCCTCGCGCCCGATGCCGCGAAGCAGCGCCCCGACGTTGTCGCCGGCACGACCCTCGTCCAACAGCTTGCGGAACATCTCGACGCCCGTCACCGTCGTCTTCTGCGTGTCGCGGATCCCGACGATCTCGATTTCTTCCCCGACCTTGACAATGCCGCGCTCGATGCGTCCCGTCACAACCGTACCACGACCCGAGATCGAGAACACGTCCTCGATCGGCATCAGGAACGGCTGGTCGATCGGACGCTCAGGCGTCGGGATGTATTCATCGACCGTCTTCATCAACTCGATGATCGACTCCTTGCCGAGCTTCGGATCGCCGTCTTCCAGCGCCACAAGCGCCGAACCCTTCGTGATCGGGATGTCGTCGCCGGGGAATTCGTAGCTCGAAAGCAGTTCGCGAACTTCCATCTCGACGAGTTCCAGCAGTTCTTCGTCGTCGACCTGGTCGCACTTGTTGAGATACACTACCAGCGCCGGAACCCCGACCTGGCGGGCAAGAAGGATATGTTCGCGCGTCTGCGGCATCGGGCCGTCGGCGGCCGAAACCACCAGGATCGCGCCGTCCATCTGCGCCGCGCCCGTGATCATGTTCTTCACGTAGTCGGCATGCCCAGGGCAGTCGACATGCGCATAATGCCGGTTCGCCGTCTCGTACTCGACGTGGCTCGTCGAGATCGTGATGCCGCGGGCACGCTCTTCGGGCGCCTTGTCGATGTTGTCGTACGACGTGTAGCTCGCACCACCCGACTCAGCCAGCACCTTCGTGATCGCAGCCGTCAAAGACGTCTTGCCGTGGTCAACGTGACCGATCGTTCCGATGTTGCAGTGCGGCTTCGTCCGCTCGAATTTTGCCTTGGCCATTATCTTTTCCTTACCGAAGTGGACGCACCCGCCTCGGACAAGCCCTTGGCGAGCCACGCGTGATACGCTTTGGATCGATGCTCTAAGGGCTAAGCGGGCGATATTCAAGCCCGTTCGCGCAATCAGGCGGGACAAGTCCTGCTGCGGCCGCAACGGGGATTGGCGCAGCGCGGCCGCGCCATCGCCGCGGTTTCGCCCTGCACGCCTATCGGGACATCGTGATCGACCGGCGGAACAGCACCAGACTGGCGCCGAAAAAGACGATCCCGAGCCCCGCCATGGCCAGGAATTCGTTCAAAACCGCTTCAAATCCAGCGCCGCGGAAAACAATCGCCTGGGAGAATGCCATGTAGTGGCGCGAGGGCAGAAGCTGGGTAATAGGTTGCAGCCATGCCGGCTGGCTTTCGATCGGGGTCATGCCGCCCGACAGCATCATCATCGGCATGATCGTCAACAGCATCAAAAGAGCGAACTGGGCCATTGTCCGCGCGACCGTCCCGAGAAAGACTCCGATCGCGGCCGCAGAAAAAAGGTAAACGAACGTTCCCAGGAACAATAGTGCGCGCGACCCGGCGATCGGAACCCCGATCGAGTACTCAACGATGAATGTCAATGAGATCGCGAATGCGAACATGATGACCAGACCGTTCGCCAGCACCTTCGACGTCGCTATCTCGAAAGACGTCAGCGGCATGACGAGAAGATGCTCTATGGTGCCGTGCTCGCGCTCGCGCAGGAGTGCAGCCCCGGTCAGCGCAATCGTCAGAATGGAGATCTGGTCGAGCAGGGCGACAACCGATTGAAACCACGGCTGGATGCCGTTCGGGTTGAACGCCCGCCGCACCACCAGATCAACCGCCGACACAGCCACGGGATCGGAGCGCTGCGCGAAGTAGGCGATCTGGTCCATCAGCATTTCTTGGACGTAAGCCGTACCGGTTGCGGCCTGGATGACAGCTGTCGCATCGACGTTGAGTTGAATTTCGGGCTGCAGGCCGCGACGAACGTCGGCTTCGAAATTTGGTGGCACCACCACGACGAAGGTAAAGCGGCTCTGATCGATCGCCCGATCCAGCTCATCTGGCTCGATCAACACCGGTTCCTGAAAATAGGGCGGCGTCAGCGCTCCCATCAGCGACCGCGACAGCGCTGAGTGATCTTCGTCGACGAAGGCGATGGAGGCATTGTTCACGGCCTCTGCGTTCCCGGTGGCGCGCGCCAGAAGGCCCGGGCCGAAGGCCCATACGATAAGCGCGATCATTACGAAGTCGCGCAACAGGCTGCGCACTTCCTTCGTGCCGAGCCAGAAGATATTGGAAAGTGTTCCCATCGGTTCAGCGCTCCTGTTTCGGCAGGACATAGACCGCGATCGCAAGGAACACCGGAATGAAGATGACAAGCACCAGGATATCGGGCGCCAGATCCGCAAACCCCAACCCTTTGGTGAAGGCGCCGACACTCATATGCATGTAGTAGGTCGTCGGCCAGACCATCCCCATGACCCTTGCCCCGCCCTCCAGCGATGAGACCGGCTGCAAAAAGCCCGAGAAAAGGAAAGTCGGCATCATCGAAAGGATGGCGGTGGCGAATACGGCTGCGACCTGGCTTGAGGTGAAGGTTGCTATCAACAGCCCGTACCCCGTCGTCGCGGCGCCATAAAGGAGAGCGCCGAGAGCCAGTGTCACGAAGCTGCCCTTGAGCGGCACTCCGAAGATGTTGATCACCACGAACGTCATGATCAGAAAATTTGCAAGCGTGATCGCGATATACGGGAGTTGCTTGCCAACCAGGAATTCGACCCGGCGGCTGGGCGTCACGTATAGATTGACGATGGTCCCGATTTCTTTTTCCCGCACAACGCTGACCGCCATGAGGATCGCAGGGAACAGGATCAAGAGCATGGCAGGTACCGACGGCCCAATCGCATAGATACTTTCGAAGCTTGGGTTGTAGAGATAGCGCGTCGCGAATTTCGCCGGCTGCCGGCCCTGCGTCTCATGCCCCGTCGTGTCGGCGAGCCTATTCAGAAAGCTCTGGTGCCCTCCCTCCACATAGCCGCTCATCGTCGCCGCCCGCATGGTATTGGATCCATCTACCATGATCGCGACTTGCGGCGGGCTGCCACGCTCAATGTTTCTGCCGAACTGCGGGGGAACCTCTATGGCAATAGAGATCCTGTTCGATTTCAAACGCGCTTCGAGCTCGGCGACACTCCTCAGGGCCTGCTCTTCGCGAAAATATCTGGAGCCGCCGAACTCGGAAATGTAGGCTCGGCTTTGCGCGCTCCGGTCCTGGTCAAGGACTGCGAACTTAATTTCATCGACGTCGGTCGTGATGCCATAGCTGAAAATGAACAGCAGGATTGTGCTGCCGATAAACGCGAACCCGAGACGGACGGGATCGCGAAGAACTTCCTTGGTCTCTCGCAGGGCATAGGCCATGAGGCGGGTCAGGCTGAAACCGGTCGACGGTTTCGCGGTGGCCTCTTCCGGCACCCTCGCTTCCAGTTCACCCGCCCCGACGCCATCCTCGCCCGGGCCCAAGGCTTCCTCCATGTACGCGATAAAAGCGGCTTCAAGCGTCGTGCCGCCCCGAGACTGGACCAATTCCTCGGGCGTTCCGACCGCCAGCACCCGGCCGGCATGCATCAGCGATATGCGGTCGCAGCGCATGGCTTCGTTCATGAAGTGCGTGGAGATGAAAATCGTCACGTTATCCTTGCGCGACAGATCGACGAGCAGCCTCCAGAAGTCGTCGCGCGCCAACGGATCGACGCCCGACGTCGGCTCGTCGAGGATCAGCATTTCCGGTTCGTGAAGTACAGCGACGGCCAGAGACAGGCGCTGGCGCAGGCCGAGCGGCAACCCGCCCGACAGCTCGTCGAGAAATCGTCCCAGCCCGAAGCGTTCCGCGAGATCGTCAATGCGCCGGCGCGCCCTGTCGGCGCTGAGATGGAACAGCCGGGCATGCAGGTCGAGGTTCTGGCGAACGGTCAATTCGCCGTAAAGGGAGAACGCCTGCGACATGTAGCCAACCCGCCGGCGCATGGCGAGCGTTCCTGCCTCCACCGCTTGCCCGAACAGATAGGCTTCCCCTGAGGACGGCGGCAAAAGCCCCGTCAGCATCTTCATGGTCGTCGTCTTGCCGCAGCCATTGGAACCCAGGAAGCCGAAAATTTCTCCGCGTTCGATCTCGAAATCAACGCTGTCGACGGCGGTGAACTTGCCAAACCGCCGGGTCAGCCCCTTGGCCACGATCGCCGGCTCGCCATCTTCGCCCTGACGTGGCGGAATGACGATTTCACCCTGCGCCGTCCCCTTGGCGGCTGGCAGCATCCCAACATAGGCTGCTTCAAGCGTTTCAGTACCGGTTTGTGCCATGAGCTCGGACGGTTTGCCCGCACCCAGTACGCGCCCGCCATCCATGGCTATGAGCCAATCGAAGCCCTCCGCTTCGTCCATGTAGGCGGTCGAAACGATCAGGCTCATCTCCTTCCTGCCGGCCTTGATCGTCGAAATCAGCTCCCAGAATTGCCTCCGCGACAGCGGGTCGACACCCGTCGTCGGCTCGTCGAGGATCAACAGGTCGGGATCGTGGATCAGCGCGCAACACAAGCCGAGCTTCTGCTTCATGCCCCCAGAAAGTTTACCGACCGGCCGCTCAAGGAAGCCGCTAAGACCTGTCGCAGCCGTCAAACGCGCGATGCGGTGCGCCCTCTCTCGCTTCGATTGGCCGAACAGCCGTCCGAAGAAGTCGAGGTTCTCGGCGATGCTCAATTCGCTGTAGAGGTTCTTGCCCAGCCCCTGCGGCATATAGGCGATGCGTGGACACACCGCCGTTCTGTGCGCGAGGTTGGCCATGTCGCCGCCCAGCACCTCAATGCAGCCTGTTTGAACTTTTCGCGCGCCGGCCAGAAGTCCAAGCAGCGTCGATTTGCCGACTCCATCCGGCCCGACAAGTCCGACCGTGGAGCCGGCCGGCACCTCAAGAGCGACATCCTTCAGTGCGGTCTCGCGCTTGTAGAGGTGGGAAACCCGCTCGGCGCGCGCAACGATGTGTTTGGACCCTTCCATCTGGATCATCGCGATTCGGACACTTCACGCACCGGCGGCTCGAAGCGCTTTTCCAGCCAAACCGGCCAGGGCGGAGGATTCAAGCCTGGTCGCACATAGGCGACCCCCCTAATCCCCGTCTTGACGAAGTCGATGTGCTGCTCGACGAGTTCGGGCGGCACGCGCACCTTGACCCGGAACATCAGCTTCTCGCGCTCGTCCGCCGTCTCGACCTGTTTCGGCGTGAACTGCGCCTTCGGTGAAACGAATGTGACTGTTGCCGGTATCGCGAAATCCGCACCGTCGATCACGATGCGAGCCTCCGATCCGATCGCCAGCCTGTGCGCCGCAGCGGTAGGCAAAAAAATCTCCATGTAGACGTCCTGGAGATTGACGAGCGTCATCACCTTCCCGCCCGATGCCACCACCTCGCCCGGTTCTGCCAGGCGGTAAAGCACCCGGCCAAGTGTCGGCGAGGCCAATTCGCAATCGTTGATCTGCGTCTCGATTTCCTCTTTTACCGCCCGCGCCGCATCGACCCCGCGCTGCCGCGACACCAGCGTCGCCTGACTAGCCGCCAGATTCGCCCTGGCAACGTCGCGGCTGCTCAACCGCGTATCGAAGGTCTCCTGGCTGGTATGTCCCTTCTTCACAAGGCTGTCGGCGCGTTCGAGTTCACGCTCGGCCAGTTTGAGTTGTGCCTGCGCCTGTGCAATCTGCGCCTCGGCCTGCGCCACCTGGCTTTCGGCACTTGCGATCTCCGCGATCGCGCGCAGCAGCTGCGCCTTGAGCTGAGCCGTATCGATCCGCGCCAGCGTCTCGCCGGCCTTGACGAGATCGCCCTCCTTGGCCAGGACCGTTTCGATCCGCCCGGGGATCTTCGATGCGATGTCAACCTGAACCGCTTCGAGGCGCCCGTTACCGGCGACGATCCCCTCGGGCGTGACCCGGTCGTCGGCGTTGCCCAGGACCAGATAGGCGGCAAGCCCGGCAAGCCCCAACACCGCCAGCACAACCCGGAAGCTAATCTGCATCTTTCGGCATCCTCATTCGTAACCGCCAGCGGCTGCCCCAGGCACTTTGGATCGCTAAAGTACCCACATCTTTTCGCATCTGCGAAGACGAAGCAAACTGATCTGGATCATAATGCTTCTTGTCCCGATCGCGGCAGAATGCAGCTTGCCGTCACGACCGCCATGACAATTGCCACCCAATCCAAACGCTCATCAAGTGAACCTATACTCGATGCATCGCACCCGGAACGGCGGTTTCATCAGGCGCACAAGCCAGCGCCCTCGGATTGATCGGACATCGCGTGATGCTTGACTGGAGACATTCGCACGCAGACCGGCAGGCAGCTGTTCGCCGCCCTGGCACGGCGACGGACTCGCACATCAGCGCGGGCAGTCACACTATCGAGGTGCGGATCTCGCGGATTTCGCAGTTGTTCAATTCCCTTGATCCATCGCCGTTCCGGTCTCGCGATCTGGACCCCGACGCCGAGGAACACATCGTCGGCTGGGCGCAGGAATTGCCGATGGGAGAGCCGATCGAAATCGCCGTCCATCTGCCCCGGACACAGCTCGGCCACGCCCAGGAAATGGAACTTGAGCAATCGATTCTAAATTACTTCCAGGAACGCACGCGCAAATACGAGCGCGATTTGCGCGAGCACTTCCTCAACGGATGGCGATACCTCGCGATCGGCCTACCGCTACTGTGCATCTGCCTCCTGTCAAGCCAACTGGCCGCCAGCGCACTCGGCCACGGAGCGATCGCTCGGGTCGTCGAGGAAAGCCTCATCATTGTCGGCTGGGTGGCCAACTGGAAGCCGATCGAAACTTTCCTTTACGGTTGGTGGCCGATTCTAAGGACGCGCAATCTCTTCCGCCAGCTTTCCTGCGCCGAAGTCAGGATTATCGCCGACCATCCCCCTGATGCGGGCGGAGTTGTCCCGACGCCCTGAAGCCTCACACCAGCGGACGCGCGGCCTCGTCACTGAAACCATCGCGAGCGAGCCCCTTTGGACGCGCTGTTTCCAATCCGCCGGCGCTACGGACCATGAAGAATTCCGCGAGATTCTCCATCGTCACATAGCCGACAAGTCTGCCGTCCTTATCGACCACGCCAACAGCCGGCGCTGAGCGGGGTTCGAGCAGCTTCACCACGTGATCGAGCGCCGCTCCGGGCGCAACCACCGGGGTATCGCGCGCGATGGCCGAGGCAACGTCCGACCTCCCGTCGTTGGCCTGCAACCTGTCGATCAGGGCCTGGCGCGTCAGAAATCCCTGCAGTCCATCGTCAGTTGCAACCACGGGGAACTCCTGCTGCGTTGTTGCCAGCAGAAGTTTTGCAGCGTCATCGAGATTGGCCTCCAGCCCCAGAACCTCGAAGCGTGTGATCATGGCTTCCTCGACGCTGCGCCCACGCGCAAATTCGCGCATACTGACGCTGTAGGATTCCGCACTCGCCGCAAAGTAGATGAAGATCGCAATCAGGATCAGCAGCGGATTTCCCAAGAGCCCCAGGAACGCGAAGAGGACAGCAAGGCCCTGCCCGATTTGGGCTGCGATCTGGGTCGCCTTCGCCCGCGGCAACCGGAACCCGAGAAGCGCCCGCAGAACGCGCCCCCCATCCATCGGAAACGCAGGGATGAGGTTGAAGACCGCAAGCACCAGGTTGACTGTTGCTAGACGCTCGACAAAGCTTTGAAGACCCATGCCGAATGTCGCAAGGCCGGTCGGATCGAACTGGCCGCCGACAACGAGAAACAGCACTCCTGCGATCACGACATTGACCGCGGGCCCCGCCAGCGCGACGACGACTTCCTGCCCGGGGTCGTCCGGCATGCGATCGAGGGATGCCACCCCGCCGATCGGCAGCAGCGTGATGTCTCGCGTCGCAATCCCATAACGGCGTGCGGCCAAGGCATGCCCAAGCTCGTGCAGGACGACGCAGACGAACAGCAGGAGAATGAACGCGATGCCTTCGGCCGCCGCCGCCGGCCCGCTGTTCGCCCACAGCACCGTGCCAATCCACACCAGGAGCAACACGAATGTCATGTGCATGCGCACGACGATCCCGCCCAACGACCCAAGCTTCACCGACCAGCTCATCTCTTCGCCTCCCGGAACCAATTTGCACACAGCATCGTGCGCACTTCCTGACTTATCCGCCCAACGCCAACAGCGGCTCGACCCACGCGATTGCGAGTGCATCCGCCACTGCAGGATGCGTCAGCTTTCGCTCGTGGACGTTCAGGCCTGCGCGCAGGTGGGGATCTGAGCGCAGCGCATCGATCGGACCCTCGTCTGCAAGCGCCAGCACAAACGGCAGCGTTGCGTTGTTCAGCGCCTGCGTCGAAGTGCGTGCTACGGCTCCGGGCATGTTGGTCACGCAGTAATGCACCACCCCTTCTTCCACATACGTCGGATTCACATGCGTGGTCGGCCGCGACGTTTCCGCGGTACCGCCCTGGTCGATCGAGATATCAACGATGACAGCCCCGCGCTTCATTTCCCGAACGAGATCCCGGCTGATGATCCTTGGCGCCGAGGCACCCGGCACCAGGGCCGCCCCGATCACCAGATCCGCCTCCCGCACGTAGTTCTCGACCGCTTGGCGGGTGGAATAGATAGTATCGAGCGAGGCTCCGAACCTTTCATCGAGTTGGTACAGCCGCTCAATGTTGACGTCGATGCACACGACGCTGGCTTCGAGCCCGATGGCGGCACGAACGGCATTCGATCCAGCGATGCCGCCGCCGAGGACGACGACCTTGGCCGGCGGCACTCCGGCAACGCCTCCGACCAGCACGCCCCGCCCGCCCTGTGCGAGTT